>NZ_JBTYZO010000012.1:0-195673 GCF_057808495.1 Hymenobacter sp. M1-2 | reverse complement strand
TTCAGGCCGCCATCAACTCCGGCGCCACCACCGTGTACTTCCCGAGCGGCGGCTTTTTCCGCATTGATGGTACGGTGGAACTGAGAGGCAATCTGCGCCGCCTCATGGGCAACGACGCTACTGCCCACGGTGTGGGCGGCTTCAAGCTGGTGGAAGGTGGTACCGCCGACGCGCCAGTAGTCGTCGTTGAACGCCTGCACAAAATCATCAACGCCGCCTATGCCCACCCCACCATTGAGCACGCCGCCAACGCACGCACGCTAGTACTGAACTCCACCAACGACTTCAAGGTGCAGGGCAACAGCCGCGGCGACTTATTCCTGAACGACTTCGTCGGGCAACTCTACCCCAACACGGCCGGGCAAAGTATCTGGGCCCGCCAGTTCAACACCGAGTACTATACCGTGCACAACCGCGGCGCCAACCTGTGGATTCTGGGCATGAAGGGCGAAGGAGACATGACGTTGATTCATACCTATCCCGGCGGCAAAACCGAGGCCTTCTGCCCCACGCCCTACCCCTCGACGAACAGGCCCAATGGGCCCATGTTCATCAACGACAACGCCGACGTAAGCCTGATTGGGCTGAACGAGATCAACTTCAACGGCCAGCCCTACGACGTGTGGGTGCGCGAAATCCGCAACGGCCAAACCCGTGAACTGGCGCGCGGCGACGTCATTGGCCGCCCGGCTACCTCGCCTCGCCCCAACTACGATAACATCGCGTACTACACCAGCGACACAAGAACAGTGGGTGAATCTGGGACGGGCACCGGCTTGCGGGGCGAATACTTTGCCGACCGAACCTTTACCGACCGCAAGATCAGCCGCATCGACCGGCAAGTGAATTTTATTTGGAGCGACGGCCTCGGCAACGATGCCGTAGGCGGCGACGGATCCCCTGGTTCGGGCATTGGCCGAGATAACTTTGTTGTGCGTTGGACAGGGCAGGTCCAGCCTCGCTACTCTGGCACCTATACGTTCACCACCGTCTCCGACGATGGCGTGCGCCTGTGGGTCAATGGGCAACAGATTATCAACGAGTGGCGGGGCACGGCCCTTACTTCCTTTTCGGGGCAAATAACGCTCACTGCGGGGCAGAAATACGACATCAAGCTAGAATACTTGGAGGAAGTTGGATACGCCGCCGTGCAGTTATATTGGTCTAGCAGTCAACAGCTTCGAGAAATCATCCCGGCCTGCCAGCTCTATCCTCCTGGCATCGTTGCCGCCAGTCAAGTTGCCACCGCCCAGAACCAGCCACCAGTGGTATATCCCAACCCCTTGCCTGATGGCGTAGCTACGCTCCGCTACGAGCTATTGCAAGAAAAGCCGGTGAGTTGGGCTCTGCACGACCTGCAGGGCCGCGTCGTGCAGGTATCGGCCACTGCCAAGCAGCCGGCCGGCGTGCACGAGCAAGCGCTAGATTGCAGCCACCTAGCCACCGGTGTGTACCTGCTACATCTGACCATAGGCACCCAGACTTCTCACCTCAAGCTGAGTTTGCGCTAACTGCCAATAGCCTTGGAGCAGCGCACACTGTGCTAAAGGGTGAAAGTCCTGGCTCTACAGTAAGGCTGCGGAACGCCGAGCCCCTGTTTGTGCGTATAGGGTAGTTGACTTCCTCTTTTTCACGCTGCCCGTGCCTGCTACCGTCTCCTTCTTGTTGTATGTATTCGCGGCCGGGGCGGCGCTGCTTACGGCGTGGCTGCTGCTGCGCTACCGGCAGGAGCGGGGCTACCGGCGCCGGCCCTACGTGGCCCCGGCCTACCACAACTGGCCCCAGCAGCAACCCGACCCAGCCATCGCACCCCTGCACCGCGTCGCGCTGCTCGGCGATCCGGGCGCCGTAGCCACCGATAAGCCCGACTCCATCTTGCAACTGCTGGCCGGTTGGCAGCAAGAAACGGGCGCGGCGGGCACCATCATCATCCTCGGCGACAACGTGTACCCGACGGGCCTGCCTGCCCCCGAACACCTCGGCCGCCCCGCCGCCGAAAAGCGCCTCAACGCCCTACTCGATGCCCTGCGACCTTTTCCGGGTCGCGTGGTACTGCTCAGCGGCAACCACGACTGGAATAAGGGCCGTCCCGATGGTTACGAGTACGTGCTGCGCCAGGAAGCCTACGTGGCTGAGCATCTGCCCACGGCGCAGTACCTGCCTGCTGGCGGTACGCCCGGCCCCGTGACCATGCAACTAGCGGAAGGTTTGCTACTCATCGTGCTGAATACGCAATGGTGGGTGCAGCAAGGTTCGCGCCCCGCCGCCGACCCCAAAGAGCCGTTCCGGCAGCTCCAGCAGATTCTTGCCGCCAACCGACACCAACGCATTGTGGTGGCGGGCCATCATCCGCTGTACTCTAATGCCTTGCACGGTGGCAAGTTCACGGCCAAACAGCACGTTTTTCCGCTTACTACCGTGCACAAACGGGCGTATGTGCCGCTGCCCTTCGTCGGCTCGCTGCTGCCGCTCTACCGCAAGGTGGTGGGCGCGGCCGAAGACATGGCCCACCCTCGCTACCGCAAGATGCGCCGCCGCCTGCTACGCGTGCTGCACCAGCATCCTAACATCGTTTACGCCGCCGGCCACGACCATAATCTCCAATATTTTCAGCAGCAGGGCGGGCACTATCTCGTGAGCGGAGCGGGCAGCAAAACGGCCTTTGTGCAGAAAGGCGGCCGCGCCACATTCGTGCACGAGCACAAAGGCTTCTTCAGCCTGGACTTCTACGCCAACGGCGAAATCTGGCTCCGCACGCTGGAGCCCGACGCAGACGGCGGGTCAAAACCGGAGCCGTTTCGGCTGCGTCTTTACCCTAGTGCCGCAGCTACCTCGCCATTCATGGAAGCGCCAAAATTGCAAGTAGCACCGCTAGGCTAGGCGGGTGGCCACAATAGAGAGCCAGCAGAAGACTCAATCGACAAAGCGTGTCTGAAGTCGTACTCCGGCGCGCAATACGCGCATCTGTTGCCCAAATGGGACTTCAAGTCACTAAGTCGCCGACATAACGCCAGAACTAGTCTAACCGATCACCTACCGGAGCTAACACCCGTAGGCTGTGCGGGTTAATTTCCACTGCAATGGGAGTGGTTAGGTGCTGCGGCTCACCGTCAATCTGCACTAACACTTCTTGCTCACCGGGCACTGTGATCTGGGCGCGGCGGCACCTAAATCGGCGCGTGTAGTCCGACATGTCGAAGGCGGAGGTGTAGAGGCGGTAGAGAATACCCGGCGCTGCCGCACCGGGAAAGGGCTCAATCAAACAGATTTCGAACTCTCCATCGTCCAAGCGGCTGTCGGGGTTGATGATGACGTTGCTGCCAAACGTGCTGGCATTGGCGATGGTGAGCATAAAGGCCGGACCCTCCCAAACTTCCGAGTCGGTTTCGATGCGGTAAGTAGCTGGCTCGTAGCCCAGGTACTCCTGCGTGGCAATGCGCACGTAAGCACCCGGTCCGCGCGTGTCGCCCTGGCAAAACCGCTCTACTACCAACGCATTGAATCCTAAGTCGGCGAGGTGCGCTGAAAAATGCCCGCCAACGCGCAGCGTATCCATTACGCGCACCTCGTGTTCCCAGATCAAGCGCAAGGCTTCCTGGGTGTCCTGTGGAATACCGAGGTCTTTTGATAATCCGTTGCCGGAGCCTAGCGGCAGAATTCCTAGGGGAATGGGGAAATCAAGCAGCGCTTCGGCTACCAAACTCGCCGTACCATCTCCCCCGGCCGCGAAAACGGCGTCGTAGGAATGTTGCAGAAGGTGCTCACGCAGATGCCGTAGGTCGTCGGTGCCGGTAGTGTGGTGGAAGTGGGCTAGGCGGCCCCGCTCCGTGCAGTACGTGGCAATGGTGCTTTCCAATTCGGCTTTGTCAATGTCGCCGGAAATGGGGTTTAGCACAAACAGCAAACGGCGGAGCGGTGCTGTTTCGGGAGTGGCCATACGGAGAAAGAAAATAGGTGATTAGCGCCCCAAGATACAGTTTCTCTAAGCCAACGAAGCCGACTTACCAGCCGGCTTCGTTGTTTTTTGATTACGTTATTGAAGCTACGGTTTCAGCCCGGCTGGTACGCCCTGCGGGTACTCCGCGGCAATGGCCCGCTCCAACTCGCCAATTCGGTTGCCGGGGTTGGGGTGGGTGCTCAAGAACTCCGGCTGGCTCCCGCCCCCGCCGTTCTGTTCCAGAATCTGCATCACCTGAATCATGGAACGGGGGTCGTAGCCGGCCTGAGCGGTATAGTCCACCGCCAGCCGGTCCGATTCCAGTTCGTCTTGCCGACCGTAGCGCAGGGTCAGGAGCTTACCTACCATAGCGGCAGCGGCAGCTCCGGCGGCCGTACCGGGCCGGTCGGGGTCGTACATGCCAATGGCAGCGGCCCCGCTGAGCCCTTGCGTGAGTTGCGACTTGGCAATCTGCTCGGCGGAGTGGCGGCCCACTACGTGCCCCACTTCGTGCGCCAGCACCCCGGCCACCTGTCCCTCGCTACGCAGATGTTTCAGCAGCCCGGCCGTAATGAATACCTGGCCCCCGGGTAGAGCAAAAGCATTAATGGTGTTTTCGTCGGCCAGTAAGTGAAACTGAAATTTGTAGGGACTTTGCCCAGCCTTAGTGCTATTGATGATTTGCTGGCCTATCTGCTCTACGCGGGCGCCGGCCTGCCGGTCGGGGTGCAACCCGCCGTACTGCTGGGCCATTTCCGGCGCAGCCTGTAAGCCTAGCGCTATTTCCTGCTCGGCCGTCATGTTCACGTGTTGCACTTCACCGGTTACTTCGTTTACGGAGCGTCTACAGTAGTACGTTACCAGCGAAACGCCCGCCATTAGCAGGGCAATGATATATCGGAGGTTTCCTCTCATGACTAGGTGGTTGAAAAAGGGAGCAGGGAAGGGAGATTAAAAAGCCGCTTTAATGGCTTCAGGGGGTTGTAACGCGCCCTGAACAGTAGGGTTGCCGCAGCGGCTACACACCCAAACTCAGCGCTTCCCCGTATCAATCCCAACTCAGCCTTTATGGCCTCTCTCCTATTTCTCCACCTCATCACCTCTTGCCATGAACCAGAAACGCACGTTCGGCTCCTTGCTCACTCTGCTGGGCATCATCGGTATTATTTTCGGCGCCATAGGCTTTCTTCAAATCGGGGGCTTAGGCTTAAGCAAGCTTAATTCGCTCGTGCCCTTCGCCGTCGGCCTCATCTTCTTTTTTGCCGGAATCAATCTGGTGAAAACCACCAGCGACCGAGCCTAACGCTTGTTAATACCAGCAAAAAGCCCCATCTGCACTAGCAGGTGGGGCTTTTTGTATCACGCTTATGGTTGATTCTCGATGCAGCGCGGTGGCTTAAGATTCAGGCAGGCTACGTCTGCGTTAACTCTTCTGCAGTCCATGCCATTGCGCGAAGGCCGTAAGGGCAGGGTCTAGTTGCAGCCACGCAGACGTAAAGGACACGCTAGTTGGGCCGTGGGCATACAGCACGGTGCCATTTTTGATAGCGCGAATAATCTGCGGACTCTGGGCCGCGGGCAGCGCCGGGCAGCCTTGGCTGCGGCCCAACCGGCCATGCTGCCGCACAAAAGACTCGCTCACGTAGTCGGCGGCGTGCACCACCACGGCCCGGCTGGCGGCGTTGGTGTTGTAGCGCGCATCTTGTCCGTGCAGTTTCAACGAAAGGCCGTGCTTGCCCTGGTAGGTCTGGCCCGTGACGTAGAAACCGAGGCTACTCATTTCGGAGCCTTCGGCGTTGGAAAAGTTGCGGGCCACATTTTCGCCCGTATTCTTGCCGTGGGCTACCAGCGTGTGAAACAGCACTTTCTGCTCCCGCAAGTCTATTACCCACAGCCGCTTCTGGCTGCTAGGCAAAGCATAATCGATGATGGTGAGCGTCTGCCGGCCTCCCGCGGCCAAGCCCCGCTGCTGAAGGCTGTAATACCCTAAGAGCGCCTCCCGGTATACCACCGGCGACACGCCGTACGTCGTGAGTCGGGCTGTGGTGTAGCTGGTTAGCACGTACTGGTCGAAGGCGGCTTGGTAATAGGTTCGGAGCGCCGGGTTGTCAATAACCGTCGAAGGGCTTGTTACCACGGGGCGAGAGCCGGCCACACCTGAGGACGTGAACAGGCTGGCAATGATTAGAAGAAAGGCTAGGGCAGTCGGTGCGAAGGTCATCGGCTGAGTAGGCGAAGCGGAAGGAAAACGCTGGCGGCGAGTCAGGGCAAAAGTCCCGGTTTACAAAAATAGTATTTTAGCGCCGCCAAATCTGCTAGGCCCAACTACTTTGTACTGCCGGCCGGTTCCCTCTTTCGCACCTATGTTGCTTCGTCGATTCATTTTTCTGTTGCTCCCCATATTGTTGTTAGCTGGCTGCGGCTCGTCTGCTCCCGAACTGCCCGGCTTCGATTCTGCCGCCTGGCGCCGCGATGCTTACGCTTGTCAAGGAACGCGCCAAAGTCAGTTGAAAGCCCTTCTGAAGGCCAAAGAACAGTTATACGGGGTGCGTACGGCCGCTATTGAAGGAGTACTCGGCCAGCCCGACGAGGAAGAGCTTGCCGAACAAACAGAAAAAATCTACCTCTATTACTTGGAGTCCGGCCCCCAGTGCTTACCCGACCATCAACGTTCCGCCGCTAATAAGCTCAGCATCCGTTTCAGTCCGCTAGGCACTGTCAAAGAGGTCCTCATTGATCGTCCCGTGAATACCGGAATGTGACGTTTTAAATGTAGAGCTGAGAACAAGTACATCATATACCATGACGTTAGTAGCGAATGCCATGAGGCTCAACGCTATACCTGCTTGCACCTGCCTTCCATACCTGAGTAAAAAAAGAGCATCTCCTGTTAGGAGATGCTCTTTTTGTTGAAGCTATTTCGCTTCTGTAGCCTATCCTAAGCCGCCTTCTTGTGGTTCGGCCTTGGTAGGTACTGCATCACGCTGTTGTTCGGCGTGAAATAAGCTGAGCTGCGAGGGCGTCAGGATACGACTGCACTCGGCTTCGTACTGCGCTTCCAATTCGCCAACCTTGGCATGGTGCTCGGCTTCATTGTCCTTGTATCGCCAGCTGATTTCGTCCAGGCGAGCCAGTTTGGCTTCGTTAGCAACCCGGAGGCGAATGTATTGGGCTTCGTTTAGGTGCAGGGCGTTGCACATCTGCCGGGTGAGTTCATCTACCTGAGTCGCGGACGGACCGTTGAAGCCTGGCAGTTCGGAATGCCGATCATGCCTCTGCGCAGTAGCACAACCAGCAAAAGTGACAAGCATCAAAAAAGTAAAAATTACAGATTTCATTGATGGAAAAGGAAGGAAAGCAATGAGGAGCAACAACGACTTGGCAAACCAGCGGTGGGCTGACACGGTGCTGGTGGAGCACATAATCTAACCGCTATGTTTAATGCAAATATATGTTATCAAAGTAACAACATCAATTTTTCAAGGCATTTTTTAGCTCCATTGTTGAGACAACTCTCCTCATACCAGGAAAGTGCCAGTCTGACCATAAAAAAGCCGATTCCTTATGAAAGGAATCGGCTTCTGAAAACAAGCAAAACAGTTTATTCAATACCTTCTACCGGCTTGTGGTCGGGGCTCTTGAAATATTGCATGGCTACCAACGTGATGATGGCTCCTACCATAGCGCCTTGCAGCAGGATAGCGAGGAAGGCAATAGTGACCGACATATCGAAGCCGAACAGGTCACGGGCGTGGATCTGGTCCATGACGTCGGGACGCAGCAGCGTGAAGCCAATGAAGAAGAATCCGAATACCAACGACGAGATGGCTGCCGTCATGACGCCGGTGCCAAAGCCTTGCAGATAAGGCATTCGGTCTTGTTTAACGCGCTTGTAGTGCGCAATAGCCAGGCATACGCCAACCGCCATGATGGCAAAATTTAGAAAGCTGAACTCGATATGAGCCGTGAGGCCGAGTAGAGTTGCTACTATAAAGTACACCATCATGCCAAGGGCCGTGAAAAGACCGTAGCGAATGCCGTTGGTTTCAGGAGTGATGCGTTGGTCAGACATAGGAACGAGCAGTTTAAAGGTGGGAAACAAGCACGCCACGCGACAAAATGGTGCTACGCGCTGCTTATCCTTACCATACGAGAGATAGTTCTTTTTTGGCTAATGAGCAGATTATAAATCGTGGGCTGTCACCGGCCCTGCGGCACTATACAACGCTATTTCCAGCCTCGCGCCAGCTTATGCTTGGGACTCTTGAAGCACTACGTGGCTACGCAGCCAAGGAAGGCCACGAAGGTGTCGCAAAGAGTAAATCTTCTCTACGAATAGAGATAGAGATGCGAGCGGCTCACGTAGCGGATAAGTAAGCGTGCGAGTGAAGCGCCCGGAACCATAGTCCCGGGCCGGGACGTTGCCAAACAGTGAGCCAAATGGCAGGTTATATTTCCGGTTTCGCACCGCAATCTGAAGACCAACACGGTGGGGAAGTCTTTTTGAGTGCTCTAGCGCAGTTATTGCTTCAACAAATAGCCACCAGCCGGACCCGTCTCGCGGGTATTTTTTGTCTAATTTTGCGTATTCGTTGCCTACCCGACAGCCCCGCGCTGCTCCTTTCGCAATTCGTTTTCTAGTCCGATGATCAGCACTTCCAATGTTAGCTTGCGCTATGGCAAGCGCGTCTTGTTTGAAGACGTTACCATCAAATTTATGCCCGGCAACGTGTACGGCCTCATTGGGGCCAACGGGGCGGGCAAGTCCACGTTTCTCAAAATCCTGTCGGGTGAGATTGAGCCGAACACGGGCTCGGTCGATATGCCAGCCGGCTCGCGCCTTTCGGTGCTGCGCCAGGATCAATTTGCCTACGACCAGTTTCCGGTGCTTCAAACCGTGATTATGGGCCACACGCGCCTGTGGAAGGTGATGGAGGAGAAGGACGCGCTCTACGCCAAGGCTGATTTCTCGGACGCCGACGGCGAGCGGGCCGCGCAGCTCGAAGGGGAGTTTGCCGACCTCGAAGGCTGGAACGCCGAGTACGAAGCCGCCGAACTGCTTTCGGGCCTGGGCATCGGCGAAGACAAGCACGCCACCATGATGGGCGACCTGGGCGGCTCCGACAAAGTGCGGGTGCTGCTGGCCCAGGCGCTGTTCGGCAACCCTGACGTGCTGCTGCTCGACGAACCAACCAACGGCCTTGATGCTGAAACGGTGCTCTGGCTCGAAAACTTCCTCGACTCGTTCCAGAACACGGTGATTGTGGTGAGCCACGACCGTCACTTCCTTGACGCGGTGTGTAACTACATGGCCGACCTCGACTTCTCGAAAATCACGATGTACCCGGGCAACTACTCGTTCTGGTACGAGAGCAGCCAGCTGGCTTTGCGCCAGCGCCAGGAGGTGAACAAGAAGACCGAAGACAAGCGCAAAGAGCTGGAAGAATTCGTGCGCCGCTTCTCGGCCAATGCTTCCAAGAGCAAGCAGGCTACGTCGCGCCAGAAGCTGCTGCAGAAGCTCACGCTCGAAGAAATCAAGCCTAGCTCGCGCAAGTATCCGTACATTGCCTTCAAGCCCGAACGCGAAGCCGGCAACCAACTTCTCGCGGTGGAAGATTTGAGCAAGTCGGTGGACGGGCAGGTGGTATTCCGCAATGTGTCCTTCGCCCTTGACAAGAAGGACAAAGTGGCCATTGTGAGCCGCGACGACCGGGCGCCTTCCCTCCTCTTCGACATCCTGTTTGAGCAAGTTCGGCCCGATTCCGGCAGCTTCAAGTGGGGCACCACCATCACGCCGAGCTACTTCCCCAAGGAAAACTCAGAATTCTTCGACACCGACCTGAACCTGGTGGACTGGCTGCGGCAGTACAGCACCGAGAAGGACGAGTCCTTTATCCGGGGCTTCCTGGGCCGGATGCTGTTTTCGGGCGAGGAGTCGCAGAAGAAGAGCAACGTGCTGAGCGGGGGCGAGAAAGTACGCTGCATGCTCTCCAAGATGATGATGGAATCGGGAAATGTACTGGTGTTGGACGACCCAACCAACCATTTGGACCTCGAAAGCATCACTGCTTTGAACAATAGCTTGCGCGACTTCCAGGGTACGCTGCTGTTCGTATCGCACGACTTGCAGTTCATCGAAACCATTGCCAACCGCATCATCGAGCTCACGCCCGACGGCATCATCGACCGGCGCATGAACTACGAGGAGTATCTGGCTGATGAGCAGATCAAGTCGTTGCGGCAACGGAAATACCAACTCGTCTCTTAACCGCGTTACCTTTCGGTATGAACGCTCCTTTTCGTTACCTGCTCGCGGCCCTTACCTTGGGTGCCGGACTGGCCCTCGCTCCGGCCGCGCACGCCCAGCGCACCGACAGCACGTCTACGGTGAAGCCCCAGCTGAACACGGCACCGCCCGGCACTGCGCCGCGGCCCAGCACCCCGGCCCCACGCCCGCGAGAACAATCGGTACCGGTACCAGCCCCCGACCCCGTATCGGTGCCGGCCCCACAGCCTAGCACCGACAAACCCTCCGGCTTGGACTTCCCGCCGGGCAGCCGCGCCAGTGAGCAGCCCAAGCCGTTTCGGCGCTACTTCCTGTACTCCAACTTCGGCTTGGGCTACACCAGCAACCCCTACAATGGCGGGCAATTCAGCGTCAGCCTGAGCCCTTCCGTAGGGTACCGCGTGACGGAGAAGTTGGCGCTAGGACCGGGCATTAGTTACGCCTACAACAACATCTCCTTTCCCAGGGACTACCAAGCTGTAGGGCTGCCAAGTAGCTTGAGCCTGCACAGCGTGGGCGTGAAAGGCTTCTTGCAGTACATTGTCTTCAAGGAGTTCTTCATTCATGCCGAATACGAGGTAACGAAGGCGCAGAGCTACGATATTTATCAGATTGGTGCTCAACAGTTGGAGGTGAGAAAAACCAACCGCACGATGAATACGCCGCTGCTTGGTGGTGGCTACCGCAACCAGCTCGGTGAACGAACTGCCGTTGATATCGTGGTGCTCTACAACTTCAACGACGGCTACGACGCACGAGGTTATCCGCTTTCTCCTTACGGCCAGCCGGTCATCCGTTTCAGCTTCCTATTTGATTTGAAGTAGCCTGCTTCTTACTTGCTCCTACAGAAAAGGGCCTCCCGGAAATCCGGGAGGCCCTTTTCTGTAGGAGCTAAGGCTGGTATTTGCCTAGCACAAGACGGCGTGAGTTATACCACGCGCCCGCCCCGAATGACTCGCAGCAGAATGGCGATGATGGCGATAACCAGCAGTACGTGAATCAGGCCGTTGCCTTGAATGCCGGTGCCGAGGATGCCGAAGAAGCCGAGAGCCCAGATGATGATCAGGATGACGGCGATGATGTACAATAAATTGCCCATGACGGTTTGGAATTGTTGGTGGAGGGTGTGGGAGAGAAGGACTTTCTCACTCTCAACTGGACTATGCCGCAGTTGAAAAGCTGAGTTGGGGATTTGTACGCGGGGGTCCTTAAAAGGATATATGACACTACACTTTTTTGATATTCCAAACAGTTGTTTCCTTTAAATATGGCCCTACGGGTCCGTAACCGTGGTTTTGCCTGCCGGCATTTTTTTGGCGTTTCCAGTTAGCTAGTCCGATTACAGATTGCACATCGTGGACTTGGCTTGGGGAGGCTCCGTTTTCGGAGTAGCTTTGCCGGCGCCGGGCGTTGGCCCGCTGCTCGTTCCTTTCCCACCCTCTCCTCCTCAGTTTTTAGTATGATCAACGTCGCCGTTATTGGCTCGGGCACTATGGGCAATGGTATTGCTCACGTATTCGCGCAACACGGATTTCCAGTCGCCCTCATCGACATCAGCCAACCCGCCCTCGACAAAGCCCTGGGCACCATCGCCAAAAACCTGGACCGCCAGGTAGCCAAAGGCAGCCTCACCGAGGACGACAAAACCGCCACTGTGGGCCGCATCAGCACGTTTACCAGCATCGCCGAGGGCGTGCGCAACGCGCAACTGGTGGTGGAAGCCGCCACCGAAAACGTGGAGCTGAAGCTCAACATCTTCCGGGAACTCGACCAGCACGCTCCGGCCGAGGCCATTCTGGCTTCCAATACCTCGTCCATCTCCATCACCAAGATTGCGGCCGTCACGAAGCGGGCCGATAAGGTGATTGGCATGCACTTCATGAACCCGGTGCCGGTGATGAAGCTGGTGGAAGTAATCCGGGGCTACGCTACTTCCGACGAGGTGACGCAGCGCATCATGGACCTCTCGCGGCAGCTCAGCAAAACGCCCACCGAAGTCAACGACTACCCCGGTTTCGTGGCCAACCGCATCCTCATGCCCATGATCAACGAGGCCATCATTAGCCTGCACGAAGGCGTGGCGGGCGTCGAGGAAATTGACACGGTGATGAAGCTGGGCATGGCGCACCCCATGGGCCCGCTCCAACTCGCCGACTTCATCGGCCTCGACGTGTGCCTGGCCATTCTGCGCGTGCTGCAAGAAGGCCTTGGCAACCCCAAGTATGCTCCCTGCCCGCTGCTAGTGAATATGGTAATGGCCGGCCGCCTGGGCGTGAAGTCGGGCGAAGGCTTCTACCAGTACACCGCCGGCTCGAAGGACTTGGTCGTGGCGGAGCGGTTTCGGCGTTAGGCTTTGCTGCTTGCTTTACAGCCCGCCGCTTCTGGAAGTGGCGGGCTTTCTTTTTTTAAGATGTGCCGCACGGCCACTGAGCCGGCCACCAAGGGCTTGCGCACGTCTCCGCCCAGGGCCACAGGCGTTTTCGCGTTTCGTATTGGGCCCCTGGCCTTGGACGGAGGCATGAATGGTAATCCGGTAGGGCCTCTGTCCGAGGCTACGGGCGTTTTTGCGTTTGGCAGAATGCCCCCGTCCTTGGACGGAATGACTTTTATACTTCGTGTTATGCCCCCGGCTTTGGACGGAGGGGTTTTTGCATTTCGTATTGTGCCCGCGTCCTTGGACGGAAGGGCTTCGGCTTTTTGTGGCGGGCCGCCTTCCAGGGCCGGGGCTTTATGAGAATTTAGATGGGGCCCGTTGATTAGCCAGCGGGCCGTTACGCCGTGTATTTCTTCGCGGCAAGGGCGGCTGTCGGAGCACGCCGCCGGCCAACTTTTGTTGCTTATATGCGCGTGGCGGCTGGTGCTGAGTGGAAATCAAACTTTTTAGTGGCCGATATTCTTTTAGCCGTATGGTACAATCTTCCGCTCTTGCCGCTCTGCTGGCCAGCCTCACGGCGGCTACTGGGGCGCCGGGCGTAGCATCTCTCCCTTCCACTCCGACTCCTAAAAAAATGGAAAAGGCAACTTTTGGGGCCGGCTGTTTCTGGTGCGTCGAGGCCGTGTTTCAGGACCTCGATGGCGTAGAAAAAGTCGTGTCCGGGTATTCTAATGGCCGTATCGCCAACCCCACCTACCGCGAAGTATGCAGCGGCCTCACCGGCCACGCCGAAGTCATCCAAATCACCTACGACCCGGCCAAAATCAGCTACGCGGAGCTGCTGGAGGTGTTCTGGAAAACCCACGACCCCACCACTCTCAACCGCCAAGGCGCCGATACTGGCACCCAGTACCGCTCGGGCGTGTACTATCACAACGAGGAGCAGCACCGCTTGGCCGCCGAGTACAAGCAAAAGCTCAACGAGGCCCACGCTTTCGAAAACCCCATCGTGACGGAAATCGAGCCCCTCAAGAGCTTCTACCCCGCTGAGGACTACCACCAGAACTACTACAATCAGAATGGCCGGGAGCCGTACTGCCAGTTCGTGGTGCGCCCCAAAGTAGACAAGGTGCGCGCCGTGTTCGGCGATAAACTCAAGAAAACCGCCGCTCAGTAGTGTACAGGTAGAAACCTAAGTCGTTTCGTCTATTCAGATGCAAGAGAAAGGCCCGGCTGAAGCACTTACTTCGGCCGGGCCTCTCTGTGTCTGCTGACGCCTGCCAGTCTGATGGCTTTTCGCCAGCTAACCGTGTGGCACGGACTTCAGTCCGTAGCCCAAACACCGGCTGCCCGGTGCTGAGGGCAAGGCTGTTTGTATTCCTGGGCGCAGGATGTTGCTAGTAAACTCTGCGCCCAGTAGTTGGGGCTACGGACTGAAGTCCGTGCCACAGACACAAACATAGACGCACGCACACTTGGGGTTAGCGGGTGATGGCGAAGGGGCCGTTTTCCTGGCCTAGCATGTAGTACATGGCCACTTTGTCGGCTACGGGGCGGGTGATGGAGGAGGCCGTGTAGTCGATGATGTTGCCGTTTTTCATCATGATGAAGCCGGTTTGCTCGCCGGGATACGCGCCATCGGGGCCGACAGGCGGCACGGGTTGCAAGAACTTGTGCGGCGCAATCTGGATGGTGCTTTCGTTTTCGGGCAGGTGCAGCGTGGTGTCTTCTTGCCGGGGCTTGAAGCCGAAGGTAGCCGAGTACGAGAAGTGCGGGTTGTGCACCCAGTCGCCGTTGAAGACATAGTACTCGTCGGTGCCCACGCGCAGGAACTCCCGCACCGAACACCGCACGACGAAGCGCGGGGCTTTGCGGTTTTGCAGGGCTTCCAGCAGCAAGCGGGTCCGGGTCGGGTCGGGCTGGTCGGTGAAAGGCTGGGTGAGGCGGGCGCTGGTGGCTATTTCGCAGCCGGCGTACAGATTCAGCAGTTGCTGGCGCCACTCGTTTATACCGCCTAGCTGCCGGGCTTCGCCCACGTTTAGCTCCGGCAAATTGTAGGTGTAGGGCCCGGCAATAGCCACGCCGTTGTGGAGGCCGGCAAACCACTCCACCAAATAGCAGGGTTGCACGTCCCCGTCCACCCAGGGCAGATTCATGTTGAAAACAACCTTGGCCTGCACATCTGTAACCGGGCGTTCCAGTTCGGCTGCTATGTAGTTCCGGATTTCGTCCCGCGCTTCCGCCGCCGACACCGGACTATGTTTTGTATTCATTCGTTGTTGAAACTGAGGTGGTAGTAGAGTGTCATTGCGAGGAGGAGCCAGTGTCATTGCGAGCAGAGCGAAGCAATCCTTCCTCTATCTGCTGAACACTTCACTTGTAAGACTAAGCCTTCCTGATATTGCCACACTAACGTCAAGGGCTTTTTGCTTCAGTAGGTTTTGCGCTGTGAGAGGAAGGATTGCGTCGTCGTGCCTCCTCGCAATGACAGGTGGGTTTATTACACGGCTACGTTATGCTCGCGGAGGGCGTCGTTGAGGCTGGTTTTGAGGTCGGTGCTGGGCTTGCGCTGCCCGATGATGAGGGCGCAGGGCACGTGGTACTCGCCGGCCGCGAACTGCTTGGTGTAAGACCCCGGAATAACCACCGAGCGGGCGGGCACCGTGCCTTTGTACTCGATGGGCTGGCTGCCGGTCACGTCGATGATCTTGGTGCTGCCCGTGATGGTGACGCCCGCGCCAATCACGGCTTCTTTACCCACGAAGCAGCCTTCGACCAGAATGCTGCGCGAGCCAATGAAGGCACCATCTTCCACGATAACCGGCGCGGCCTGCACCGGCTCCAGCACGCCCCCGATGCCCACGCCACCGCTCAGATGCACGCCCGCGCCTATCTGCGCGCAGGAACCCACCGTGGCCCAGGTGTCCACCATCGTCCCCTCGCCCACCCAGGCCCCAATGTTCACGTAGCTCGGCATCATGATGACGCCCGGCGCCAGATAAGCCCCGTAGCGGGCCACGGCCGGCGGCACCACCCGCAAGCCCTGCTGCTCGTAGTTGGTCTTGAGGCGCATTTTGTCGCGGAACTCGAACGGACCCACTGCAATGGTCTCCATCTGGCAGATGGGGAAGTACAGAATCACCGCCTTCTTCACCCAGTCGTTCACCAGCCAGCCTCCTTCCCGGTCGTTGGCGGGCTGGGCCACGCGCAAGCGGCCCTTGTCCAGCTCCTCGATAACGTGTTGGATGGCCTCGGTGGTGGCAGCCTGTTGCAGCAGCGCCCGGTCGTTCCAGGCCGCTTCGATGGTATGTTGCAGGTCGGTCATGGGTTGTAATGGTTGAATTATTTAATGGTTAAATGGCTGCATGGTTAAATGGCTGGTCGTTCTGGTGGCTTGTTGAACAACTAACCATTTAACCATGCAGCCATTAAACAATTCAACCATTCAAGCCGCAAACTTACCATCTTCGCCGCCACAATGCCGCATCCGCCGTCCATCACCACCATTTTACTGGTCTCCGTGCTCAAGCCCCTCGACGATACCCGCATGTTCGGGAAATTCGGGCGCACCCTGGCGGCCCGGCCCGATACGGTGGTGCACGTGGCCGGCCGCCAGGCCCCACCGCCCGCCGATGCCCCCGCGAATCTGCACACCCACAATTTGCTGGCGGGCACCCGGCTGAGTTGGGCGCGGCTACGGGCGCAAAGCCGCTACTGGACCCTGCTGCGCCGCCTGCAACCCAACCTGGTGATAGTTCACGCCCCGGAGCTGCTGCCGCTCACGCTGCTGTGGCAGGCCCTGAAACCTGGTCGGCGTTTCTTGTACGATGTGCGCGAAAACTACGCCCTCAACATCCGCACCCAGCACGTTTACCCGGGCTGGCTGCGTGGCCTGCTGGCGGGAGCCGTGCGTGGGCTCGAAACCTTAGCCGCCCGCCGCGCCTCCCACATTCTGCTGGCCGAGCGCAGCTACGCCGCTGAGCTGCCCTTCGCCAAGCCAGAACGCACGACGATACTAGAAAACAAGTACCAGCCCCAGCCCGACGAAACTCCTGCCACGCAGGCCCGCCTCCTGCCCACGCCCGGTGAGCCGCTACGGTTGCTGTTTTCGGGTACCATCTCCAAGCTCAATGGCGTGTTCGAAGCCGTAGGCTTTGCGCGGAAGCTACGGGAGCAGTGGCCGGAAGCCCAGCTCACTATCATCGGCTTCTGCCAGCAGCCTGAAGTACTGGCCCAGCTGCAAGAAATAGTAGCCACCGATACCGGCATCACGCTCATCGGTGGCAACGAATTGGTGCTCCACGCCAGTATCGTGGCTGAAATCCGGCGTAGTCATTTGGGGCTGTTGCCGTATCAGCCGCACGTTAGCACGGCCCGCTGCTTGCCCACCAAGCTATTCGAGTATTTGGCCAATGGTCTGCCCATTCTCACGCCGCCGGGCGCGCTTTGGACGACAATTGTGGAGCAGCTGCAAGCCGGCCTGACGGTCAGTTTTCAACCACCCTCTTTCGATAATTCCGATTTTGTGGCACGCTTACGCACCAGCCGCTTCTACCCCAATGGTATTCCGGCCGAGGCGTTTTGGGAGTCCGAAGCCACAAAATTGCGGGTCCTCGTGGATTCTATCTGGTAACTGCCGACCTTTGCCGCCCGTTTACTGAGTTGCGGGCGAGGAGTTATTACCTTCGGCCCCTGTTCTCTCCGTTTCTCTGCCCGTCAAACTCCCCCTCTTGCTCATGCCCTCTCTCCGTAACTCCGAAATTGCCGGCGTCGGCCACTACGTACCCGAGCGGGTCGTCACCAACGCCGACCTTACTCAACTCATGGAAACCACCGACGAGTGGATTCAGGAACGCACCGGCATTCGGGAGCGGCACTGGTTCGAGGAAGGCAAGGATACCACGGCCAACATGGGCGCCAACGCCGCCCGCAAGGCCCTTGAAATGGCCGGCCTCACGCCCGACGACGTGCAGATGATAGTCTTCGCCACGCTCTCGCCCGACTACTTCTTCCCCGGCTCCGGCGTGCTCATGCAGCGCGAGCTAGGCATCAAGGAACCCATTCCAGCCTTCGACGTGCGCAACCAGTGCTCCGGCTTCGTGTATGCGCTCAGCATGGCCGACCAGTTCGTGAAAACCGGCATGTACGATACGGTGCTGGTGGTAGGTTCCGAAATCCACTCGTCGGGCCTCGATATCAGTACCCGCGGCCGGGCCGTATCCGTCATTTTCGGTGATGGCGCCGGCGCCGTAGTGCTCCGCCCCAGCTCCCGCGAGGGCCATGGCGTATTGAGCACGCACCTGCACTCCCAGGGTGAGCACGCCGAGGAACTTATCGTGAAAGAGCCCGGCTCGAACCGCGACAACCGCGTGGCCCACATCATGGCCAACGAGCTGGACCTGTACCCCTACATGAACGGCCAGAATGTGTTCAAGCATGCCGTGGTCCGCTTCCCGCAGGTCATCAAAGAAGCCCTCGACCAGAACGGCTACCAGCCCCAAGACCTCGCTCTACTGATTCCGCACCAGGCGAACCTGCGCATCACGCAGTATGTGCAGCAGAAGATGGGCCTGCCCGAAGAGAAGGTGTTCAGCAATATCCAACGCTACGGCAATACCACCGCCGCCAGCGTGCCTATTGCCCTGAGCGAAGCCTACCAAGAAGGCCGCATCAAACCGGGTGACCTAGTATGCCTAGCCGCCTTCGGCTCCGGCTTCACCTGGGCCTCCGCCCTGATCAAGTGGTGATTTTAGAAGTGAGAGCTTAGCAGTGAGAAAGTAGTCCTAAGAAGTTAAAACTACATGGGGCAACGTATTCTGCAACCTGGTTTTGCTTCTTAGGTCTCAGGTCTTACTCTCTGGATTCCACGTCTCACTTCTAAAATCTAACTTCTCACTTCTACTCCATGCCCAGCTTCACGGAGGAAAATTATCTGAAGGCCGTTTACAAGCTTGCCGAAGCTGCTCCGGGCGCCGAGGTGAGTACTAATAGCATTGCGGAAGTGCTACAGACGCGGCCGGCCTCCGTGACGGACATGCTGCGCCGCCTCAGTGAGAAGGGCCTACTGCATTACCAACGGTACCGAGGCGTTTCGCTCACGCCCGAGGGCCAGCAATTGGCGCTGCTCACCATTCGTAAGCACCGGCTGTGGGAAGTGTTTCTGGTGCAGAAGCTAGGCTTCAATTGGGATGAGGTGCACGAGGTGGCCGAGCAGATGGAGCACATCGACTCCCCACTGCTCATCCGCCGCCTCGACGAGTTCCTAGGTTTCCCCCGCCTCGACCCCCACGGCGACCCTATACCTACCGAAGACGGCGCTATGCTCCGGCCCCGTCACCGCCTCGTTGCGGACCTCACACCGGGAGAGCAAGGGCCCGTGGTAGCCGTCAAGAATACCTCCGTAGCCTTCCTGCAATACCTCGACAAAGCCGGCCTCAAGCTAGGCTCTCACATTGAAGTTCTAGATAAGATTGAGTTTGATAACTCTTTTGAAATTAGAATAAACAAGCAGAATATTACGATGCTTTCTTCGGAGGTCAGCCGCAACCTCTTCGTTGCTGGCTGAGTACGTTTCGTGACCTTGGCTTGAGGGCCGGGCCCTCTGTCATTTACTACCTTTCGAGGCTGCCTACCGTTGCCTCTGCATCAGTCTTTTCGCCCGTGGCCCTCGACTTTCCGCCCGCTCTTTCTGATACCATTGTGGCGCTATCCACGCCGCCGGGGGCCGGCGCGATTGCTGTCCTGCGCCTCTCTGGTCCCAACGCCATAGCCCTCACCGATGCCGTGTTTGCGGGCAAGAGTCTGCGCGACCAAGCCGGCCACACTCTGCACTACGGCACCATCCGCGACGGTGAGCGTATTCTGGATGAAGTGGTGGTTTCGCTGTTTCGGGGGCCACACTCCTATACCCGCGAAGACGTGGTAGAAATCAGTTGCCACGGCTCCGACTACATCGTGCAGGAGTTGCTGCGGCTCTTCACGCGGGACGGGGCCCGGCTGGCCGAAGCGGGTGAGTTCACCAAACGAGCCTTCCTGCACGGCGCCTTCGACTTGGCCCAGGCCGAAGCCGTAGCCGACCTCATTGCCGCCGATTCGCAACTTTCCCACCAAGTAGCCATGCAGCAGATGCGCGGCGGCTTCTCTCGGGAGCTGAAAGACCTCCGCGCCCGACTGGTCCAGTTCGCGGCGCTGCTGGAATTGGAGTTGGACTTCGGCGAAGAAGACGTGGAGTTCGCCGACCGCACCGGCCTCGTGGCGCTGCTGCAAGAAGTACAGACCTTAGTGCGCCGCCTGCTGCGGTCCTTCGAGTTGGGTAACGTCATCAAAAACGGTGTTACTACCGTCATTGCCGGGCGGCCCAACGCCGGCAAAAGCACCTTGCTCAACGCCCTGCTCAACGAGGACCGCGCCATCGTATCGACCATTGCCGGCACCACCCGCGACCTGATCGAAGACGAGGTTAGCCTCGATGGCATCCGCTTCCGCTTCGTGGACACGGCCGGCCTGCGCGATACCACCGACGTGGTGGAATCCATCGGCGTGGAGCGCACGATGAAGCGCGTACAGCAGGCCGCTTTAGTGGTATATCTATTTGATATTACGTCTACTACTCCCGCTCTACTTGAAGCAGAAATTCAAGCTCTTTCCTTGGCCGCGCACGTGCCGGTCTTAGCCGTCGGCAATAAGATTGACACTGCTTCCGGCTCAGAGGTTGCCGCTTTCCAGGAGCGTCCCAACACGGTGCTCATTGCCGCCAGCCGCGGCGAAGGTCTCGCTGAGCTACAGCAAGCCCTGCTCCAACGCGTACGGGTCGAGGGCCTCGACCGGCTCGGCAGCAGCACCGTCGTGACCAACCTACGCCACGCCCGCAGCCTCGAGGCCGCTGCCCAGGCCCTCGACGCTGTCTTGACAGGCTTGGCCACGGGAGCCGGCACCGAACTGCTGGCTGCCGACTTGCGCCAGGCATTGGCGGCTCTAGGCGAAATCACCGGCGAAATCAGCTCCGACGATTTACTGACCAGCATCTTCACCCAATTCTGCATTGGCAAATAGGCTACAGACCTGCACTAGGCGACAAACGAGAGCGAATTTTCGCCTGATCTTCATCAAATGCGCATCTGCATACCGTTTATTTTGGCGGCTTGCCTTTCTTTGCACCTTCACTTCTCTCTAAACATCATCTAGGAGCATGCTGTAGTATAGCAGCCAAACGGGACCGGCCCTTTCCGGCCTGCTGGTAATTCTTTAGCTTCGCCCCGCAACCACCTTCTAACCCTCGCATATGGCAGAGTCTGCTGAACTGATTCTTGACGGGAAATCCTACTCTCTCCCCGTCATTGAAGGAACTGAGCACGAAAAAGCATTCGACATTGGGAAGCTGCGCGACCAAACTGGCTACGTAACCCTCGACTCGGGCTACAAGAACACCGGGGCCACAAAGAGCGCCATCACCTTTCTCGACGGCGAAGAAGGCATCCTCCGCTACCGCGGCTATCCTATCGAGCAGTTGGCCGAGAAATCCAGCTTCCTGGAAGTGGCTTATCTGCTGATCTACGGCAAGCTTCCTACCCAAGCTGAGCTCGACAACTTCAGCCACCAAATCACCACGCACACGCTGGTACACGAGGATGTGCGTAAGATTTTCGACGGTTTCCCGTCAGCCGCGCACCCCATGGCCATCCTGAGCAGCCTCATTTGCTCGCTCACCGCTTTCTACCCGGAGAGTGTCTCGCCCGACCTGAGCAAGGAAGAAATCGACCTGAACGTGATTCGTCTCATGGCCAAGATTTCGACCATCGCGGCTTGGACGTACAAGAACAACATGGGTCACCCGCTGAACTACCCGCGCAACGACCTAGACTACTGCTCGAACTTCCTGTACATGATGTTCAGCTTCCCAACCGAGAAGTATGAAATCAACCCAGTGGTAGTAAACGCACTAAACAAACTGCTCATTCTGCACGCCGACCACGAGCAAAACTGCTCTACCTCTACCGTGCGCCTCGTTGGCTCGGCTAACGCCTCGCTCTACGGCTCAGTATCGGCGGGTATCAACGCGCTGTGGGGCCCGCTGCACGGTGGTGCCAACCAGGAAGTGCTGGAGATGCTGCAGGAAATTCAAAAAGATGGTGGCGACACCAGCAAGTTCATCGCCAAGGCCAAAGACAAGAACGACTCGTTCCGTCTGATGGGCTTCGGCCACCGCGTGTACAAGAACTTCGACCCCCGCGCCAAAATCATCAAGAAGGCCGCCGACGAAGTACTAACCGCGCTAGGCATTGACGACCCGCTGCTCAAGATTGCGCAGGAGTTGGAGCAAGCTGCTCTCACCGATCCATATTTCGTTGAGCGTAAGCTATATCCGAACGTCGATTTCTACTCCGGCATTATCTACCGCGCCATCGGTATTCCGACCGAGATGTTCACGGTGATGTTTGCCCTGGGCCGCCTGCCCGGCTGGATTGCCCAGTGGAAAGAGATGCGCGAGAACAAGGAGCCCATCGGCCGGCCGCGCCAGATCTACACTGGCGAGCTAGAGCGCGACTACGTAAGCATTGAAAGCCGCAGCTAGTTTTTGAAGTTGCGTACAAACAAAAGGCCCGCTCTCTGCAAAGAGCGGGCCTTTTGTTTGGAATCTTGAGTAGATGTTATTCGCCGCTGAAAGCCATTAGATCAGCCTTGGCTTGCTGATACGCTACCATTTGGCGGGGCCAGAGGATGGTGGCCAAGTCCCACTCATAGCGGCTCTGGGCTTCAGCCAGTTGCTTGTCAAGGGTGGCGGCATCATCGGCGTATTGCGCTTGGATAGCTTGTTTTTCAGCGAGCAGGCGCAAGTTCAGTTGCCGGACTTTTACGTACTGGCCTTCGTTGAGTGGAGTTTTCTTCGCCATCTGCTGCGTCAGCAGCGTGGCACGGGTCATTAGTTTTGATTGGTCGCCGTTGCCAGCTTTGGTTACGTAGCTAGCAGTCAGTAAAACGAGGAGAGCGAAAAGCTTTTTCATGAACGGGGAAGGTGAGAGGTTGAACGGAAATTTGTGGCCGCCTCATCTACCTTAGATGAGGCTGTCAAGTAAGCTGTGTCATCATGATGAATATACAACTATTATTAAATTATACCATCATATAATATTGGCTTTTTCACGAATCAACCAAATAGTTATTGTTTTCAACAAATGCGTCGGTAAGACGTCTTGGCAAAAGATGCTCCGAGGAAGCCTTGTTTAGCCTCCTCGGAACCACTCCTGCGCTAGCGCGGCGTGCTCAGAGCAGTCATGCTAGTGCGCGACTGCTGGAACATAGCCAGTTGGCCGGGCCGCATGATAGCCGTTAGCTCCATGTCGTAGCGCGCTTGCGCGACAGATAGCCGCTCATCTAGAATAGCCAGGTCGGCAGCGAAGCGCGTCTTGATGTCTTCCATCTCGGAGAACATGCGCATGTTGAGTTGCTTCACTTTCAAATACTGTCCTTCGTCGAGGTGGGCTTTTTCGGCTTGGATGCGGGTGAGCGCCGTAGCGCGAGCAACTAGTGCATCGTCGCCATCCGTTTTAGCCTGTGCAACCAGAACCATGATTGCAGCGAGGCCGGTGAGAAGAACTCGTTTCATACTACTAAAAGGTTGGAGAGTGAGAAAAATGGAAATTCGATTTGGCTCCCTCAGACTTAACGGTATTGCCTTGGCTTCCTTGCGTCGTTGGGATATCCAAATATACACGTTTTATTTAAAAATGAAAAGATTTTTTATGACTATTCTAATCCAAGGCTTTTATGACCAACTTTTCGATTACTGATTATCAATGCTTTAAAGTCCTGTCAAGAAGGAAAACTGCAAATAAAAAAAGCTCGATAACGAGCGTTATCGAGCTTTTAGCAGCCTCTCTCCTCCCCTATCGGGGGCTTAGTAGTTACAGTATCCGCAGCTCTATGCGCCGATTTTGCTGGCGGTGGTCCTCAGAATCATTCGCAACCAAGGGTTTATTTTCACCATACCCTTTGAAACGCAACCGAGCAGCCTTCACCCCCTGGCTTATCAGATAGGTGTGCACCGACTTAGCGCGGTTCTGTGACAGCGCCAAGTTGTCCTCATCGGTTCCGACATCATCAGTGTGGCCAATGACTTCCACCTGCACATCAGCATACTGCTTCATGAAGTCAACCAGCCGGTTGAGCTCCGTGCGAGATTTGGGCTTGAGTTCGAACTGGTTGGTATCGAAGAACAGGTTGTTGAGTACGATGCTTCGGCCAGCGCGGACGGGTTCGAGGTAAATATCGAGCGTGAGTGGGTCAAAACTGCGCTTGTCGCTGTAGTCGAAACTCAGACTCTTCATTAGGTACTTGTCGGCGGCGGCGTACATAGCATACTGGCGTCCCTCATTCAATACCACGGTATAATCGCCATTTTCCGCGTCGGAGGTCACATATTGCGTTAGCTCATCGGTGTTGAGGTCGTAGAGCTGCACATCGGCCTTGATCGGCTTCTTGGTGATGGCGTCGAACACGCGGCCTTGGGTGTAGGTGCTGGTTTCGCGGGAACGTACGGGTTGAGGCACTTCAAAGCTAAACAGCTCCACCGGCCGGTCGCGCTCCTGCTTTACGCCAGGCTCAGCGGCGCGGGAGCGGGAACAGAAGCCGCGGCGGTTATCGGAAGAGATGAAGAGCGAAGCCTCATTCTCGTGTGTATTAAGGGGATATCCGAGATTTTGCGGTTCGCTCCACTGGGTGGCACTTTGCTGTTCGCAGCGGTATACATCGAGCCCGCCCATGCCCACGAGGCCATCCGTAACGTAGTACAGTGTGGTGCTGCTGGCGTGAATGAAGGGTGCCATGTCCTTGCCAGCCGTATTGACAGGCTTGCCCAGGTTCCGGGCTGGACTCCAGTGGCCGTCCTTGTCCAGCATGGTCACGTAGATGTCTTCCTGGCCCTGCCCGCCGCGGCGCGTAGACGTGAAATACAGCGTGCGGCCATCAGCCGACAGAGTAGGCTGCGAATCCCACTCCGGTGAGTTAACCGTGCGACCCAGATTTTGAGGCTTGCTCCAGTTATTGCCGGTCCGGCGGGAAATGTAGAGGTCACAGTTACCTACCGAGTTGGGCCGGTCGCAGGAAGCAAATACGAGCGTCTTGCCGTCGCCGGAGATGCTGCCCGCCCCTTCATTGTAAGTGGTGTTGATGAGCGTAGAGATGGATGCTGGGGCCGCAACGGAGCCATCCTTGTTCATCTTGGACACGAACAGGTCTTCGCCGCTCTCCGCCGTAGGCCGGCCCGTGAACAGCAGGAAGCGGTTGTCGGCGGTGAGGACCGGAAAGTACTGAAACCGGAAGGTGTTGAGCGGATTGCCCAGCCGTTCTGGCTGCACGCCGACCGGCGCGGCCATGGCTTTTTCCGCAAACTCGCAGTTGAGCAGTTGGAGCTGCGCCCGCGAGGCATAGCGCTGGCCCTTTGGCCCCGACTTGAGCAGACGCCGGTAGCTTTCGGCGGCTATCTTATACTCCCCGAAGCTCATGGCCAGCTCGCCCAACGCGTAGTAGTCGGTAACGCGGTTGGCGTCGGCTGGCAGCTTGGTCAGGCCGTCGCGGTAGGCTTCGAAGGAAGCCCGATTTTCGCCCATAGCTTTCAGCAGGGAACCGCGCAGCATATAAGGCTCACCGAGCGAAGGGAACTTCTGATTGAGCACCGTGAGAGTTTCAATCGCCTTCGTAAAATCACGCTCTTTGGCTTGCGTTTGGGCTTTGTCCCAGAGGCTGCGGGCTTTTGCATTGGCAGTGGCGAGCGTGACTTGGGCAGCGGCTCCCAGCGGTAGCAACAGCGTGCAAGCTAGCAGCGGTAAGAACAACAATCGGCGCATAGAGTAGAGCGGAATCCTACGGGATATCAAGGAATTTGTGCGTCTGTAACGACACCTGCCAGCGCGGATTATCTTTCACGTAATCCACAATGAGCGGCATCATCTGCGGGGCTTTGCTCCATTCGGGCTGCAGGTACAGCCGGCAGTCGGCGCCTACTTGTGCCGCGTGCTCTTCAGCCCAGGCAAAATCAGACTTATTGAAGACAATGACTTTTAGCTCGTGCGCATGCTGCAGTACGCTAGGCAGCGGCGCCTTAAACTTCTTGGGCGACACACAAATCCAGTCCCATTCGCCACTCAGCGGATATGCCCCCGAAGTTTCTATCCAGTTCTGGCAGCCAGCGGCGTGCAGCGCCTGCGTCAAAGGACCCAGATCATACATCAGCGGTTCTCCGCCCGTGATAACCACGTTGCGGCCCGCGTGAGCCGTGGCCGCCGCCACAATGTCGGCAATGGCAATGCGGGGGTGCTTGTCGGCATCCCAGGATTCTTTCACGTCGCACCATACGCAGCCCACGTCGCAGCCCCCGAGGCGGACGAAATAGGCGGCGCGGCCGGTGTTGTAGCCCTCACCCTGAATAGTATAAAACTGCTCCATCAGGGGCAGCGCCGGAACCGGAGCCTCAGCAGAAAGAGAGGCCGCCGATACAAGAGGAAGTTCGTGCAGCAAAACGGTATGTAAGCAAGTAAAGCCAGGCTGACGGCAGGCTATCTGAATCTTCGCAGACCCTTTGCCTTTTCCGTCGGCCCAACTTTAAAAGTAGTACAACGCCCCGAAATTTAAAAGCTCAGCGCGGTTTTTATTGGATTCTAACGCGGATACACCTCCCCTTTGCACGCTCGAAAGGTATTGAGCAGCAGCATGGCAATGGTCATGGGCCCGACCCCACCGGGCACCGGCGTGATGTAGGAAGTTTTGGGCGCTACTTCTTCGAACTTCACATCTCCCTTCAGCGCCCAGCCGGCTTTTTTGGTGGCGTCTTCCACGCGAGTTGTACCCACGTCAATCACAACGGCACCAGGCTTTACCATGTCGGCCGTTACGAACTCCGGGCGGCCCAGGGCGGCCACCAGAATATCGGCGGTGCGGGTGATTTCAGCCAGGTTCTGGGTGCGAGAGTGGCATAAAGTAACCGTGCAGTTGCCGGGCTCTAAGTTCTTAGCAAGCAGAATACTAACGGGCGTACCCACAATATTGCTTCTTCCAATTACCACGCAGTGCTTACCATCAGTGGGCAGTTCGTAGCGGCGCAGCAGCTCCACGATGCCGGAAGGCGTAGCAGGCAGCAGCGCTGGCAGCCCGGCTACCATGCGGCCAATGTTCATGGGGTGAAATCCGTCTACGTCCTTCTCCGGCCGAATGGCTTCAATCACCTTCTCGGAAGAAATATGCCGCGGCAAAGGCAGCTGCACAATGAAGCCGTCAATGCTAGGGTCCTGGTTCAGCTCTTCTACTTTAGCCAGCAAGTCGGCCTCAGTGATGTCGTCTTCGTAGCGCAGCAGCGTGCTTTCGAAACCTACTCGCTCGCAAGCCAGCACCTTATTGCGCACGTAGGTTTCGGAGCCGCCATCGTGGCCAACGAGAATAGCGGCTAGGTGCGGCACCTTATGGCCGGCCGCTTTCCGCTCGGTTACTTCGGCCGCAATTTCTTCTTTGATGGCCTCGGCGGTTTGCTTGCCGTCAATGAGGCGGTAGGTGGTGGCGTCGGGGGCAGTGGTCATGGGATATTACTTCTGATCCGGTTTTTGCTTGTTGTCTTCATGGGAGCTGATGGCGGCGGCACCGGCCGCTAGGAGGGCTTGCTCCATGGCGGGCCAATCGTCGCGCCACCGGAATTTGCGCTCTTGTCCTTTGCGAATCTTCTCTAACTGGGCTTCGCTCGTGCAGTTCTTGATGAGGTTGTCAGACATCTGTTTGGAATAGTCATACCACGCCGTGTCAAGAAGTGTATGAGGTGGAAGAAAAGAGAGTGCGTAAGGAGAACAAAAAAACGCGCCCGGCTGGGGCGCGTTTTCGGCTTTAATCGATTTTCAAGACGGCCAAGAAGGCCTCTTGCGGAATTTCTACGGAACCAACCTGGCGCATCCGCTTTTTGCCTTCCTTCTGCTTTTCGAGGAGTTTGCGCTTACGGCTGATGTCGCCGCCGTAGCACTTGGCAATTACGTTTTTGCGTAGGGCCTTCACCGTTTCGCGGGCAATGATTTTCTGCCCAATACTGGCCTGGATAGCAATCTCAAACTGCTGGCGCGGCAGCAACTCCCGGAGCTTTTCGCAGAGGCGGCGGCCCCAGTCGTAGCTTTTGCTGCGGTGCACGATGGCCGACAGGGCATCGACCTTCTCACCGTTGAGCATGATATCCAGCTTCACCATGTCCGACTCACGGAAGCCGATCAGCTCGTAATCCAGCGAAGCGTAGCCACGACTGATGGTTTTGAGCTTGTCGAAGAAGTCGAACACGATTTCCGACAGTGGCAGCTCGAACGTCAACTCCACCCGCTCGGAAGTAAGGTAGCTCTGGCCCTTGATGATGCCGCGCTTATCCATGCACAGCGTAATGATGGAGCCCACATAGTCGGCCGCCGTGATGATCTGGGCTTTGATGTAGGGCTCTTCGATGAACTTGATGGCGTTCGGCTCCGGCATCTCGGAGGGCGCGTTGATGGTCAGGAGCTGGTCTTTGGTGCCTACGGCGTGAAACTGCACCGAGGGCACGGTGGTAATCACGGTCATGTTGAACTCCCGCTCTAAACGCTCCTGCACGATTTCCATGTGCAGCATGCCCAGGAAGCCGCAGCGGAAGCCGAAACCCAAGGCCGCCGACGTCTCCGGCTCCCACACCAGGGCTGCATCGTTGAGTTGCAGCTTTTCCATGGCGCCGCGCAACTCTTCGTACTCGCTGGTTTCTACGGGGTAGATACCGGCAAATACCATGGGCTTCACGTCCTCGAAGCCATGAATAGGCTCCGCAGTAGGCCGCGCCACGTGCGTAATCGTGTCACCGACCTTTACTTCGCGGGCTTCTTTGATGCCTGAGATGAGGTAGCCCACGTTGCCAGCGCCCATTTCGGGGCGGGGCTCCTGGTTGAGGCCCAGAATCCCGATTTCGTCGGCACCGTACTCCTTGCCGGTAGCCATGAAGCGCAGCTTGTCGCCTTTGCACATGGTGCCATTCTTGATGCGGAACAGGACTTCAATGCCGCGATAAGAATTGAAAACGGAGTCGAAGATGAGGGCTTGCAACGGCCCTTCCGGGTCGCCTTGTGGGGCTGGAATACGCTCACAAATAGCATTGAGAATGTCCTCGATGCCAATGCCCGCCTTGCCCGAAGCAGGAATAATTTCGTCCCGGTCGCAGCCGATGAGGTCCACGATTTCGTCGCTGACCTCCTCCGGCATGGAGTGGGGCAAGTCGATTTTGTTGAGGACTGGAATGATGGTCAGGTCCGAGCCAATAGCCAGGTAGAGGTTGCTGATGGTCTGCGCTTCGATGCCCTGCGAGGAGTCGACGATGAGCAAAGCACCTTCGCAGGCCGCAATGGAGCGGGATACTTCGTAGCTGAAATCGACGTGGCCGGGCGTATCAATCAGGTTGAGCGTGTATTGCTCGCCCTTGTATTGATACTGCATCTGAATGGCGTGGCTTTTAATGGTAATGCCCCGCTCCCGCTCCAAATCCATGTTGTCGAGCAGCTGGGCTTGCATATCGCGCTTGGCCACGGTCTGGGTGAATTCCAGCAGGCGGTCGGCCAGTGTGCTTTTCCCGTGGTCGATGTGGGCAATGATGCAGAAATTGCGGATGTTCTTCACTAGAGGCGGTTTTTTGCAATTCCAAAGGTAGGCAAAGCCGCCCGGAAAAGCTAGGTCGCGGGCCCACAACCTACCCACACGCAACTAGCCGGCATCGTTTCTATCTTTAACGCCCTTCTTAGCCAGCATCAGCCCGCGCCTGCATGGACTCACCTTTACCTGCCTCTTCTTCTGTTTCGCCTTCCGACTCCAGTAAAACAACCATCGTAGCAATAAATGCCACGGTGTTGTACCTGCTGGCGTATTTTCTGGTGCAGGGCCTGTATCAGGTAGCGACCTTGCGCATGGCGGCCCGACTTGGCATTCCGGGCGTGTGGCACCTAGGCCGGGTGCAGTTTCGCATCGCCGACGCTGAATGGTGGCGCACGGCGGTCCTGGCCGTGTACGGAATTGGGCCGTTGGTGTGCGGGATGGTGGGGCTGGTGGCCGGGTGGTGGTTCTGGCAGCGGGCCCGACATCGGCGGGGCCTGTTCAAGCAGTTTTTGCTGTGGGTGATGCTGCACGCCGGCAACCTTTCCCTGGGCGTATTCGTGGCCGATACGCTGACGCAATCGGGGGCGTGGTACGTGCCGAGCTGGCTGTTTCTGGCCGGCAACGCACTGAATGTGCTGGTGGCCCTGCTGGCGGGAATAGTGCAGGTTGGCCTCGGCTACCTCACCTCTATTGCCTTTCTGCAAAGCCACGACTCTATTACGCTGATGCGTTTTCGGAACCGGCGGCGCCTGTTGCTGGCGGCGGTGCTGGCGCCCTGGCTGGCGGGCAGCCTACTGCTAGCGTTGCTGTACTGGCCCCGTCAGAGCGTGAATGAGCAGTTGCACGCCGTGGTCATGCTGCTCCTACTCGGCCCTATGTATCTGGCCAGCATGCAAGAGTCTTTCGAAGGTACGATTCGGCAGCCCGGCCGGACCCGGCTGGCGGTGGGCCTGTTGGTGCTGTTGGCTGGAGTTCTGGTGAGCTGGCGGGTTATACTGAGTAAGGGAATCACCTTCTGAGCAAGATTCAAGCTGGTGGAACAGCAGGTCTTGCGTTTATCTGGACTGCGGGCAGCGGGCTAATGACGCTGGCAAAAGGGGACTCCACTGTACTATCGTCGCAAATACGGTATTGTATCGTCTTAACCTGTTGGTGAGGATTGGCCGAAGTCGGAGAAATTACGTTGTCGAGGTATAGCTTTTTCACCAACCCCAACACTTTTATGGGTATCACCCTACAGCAGGCCCAAGCGGCCATACAAGCCGCGCACGAAAAAGCCCTTGAAATGGGCGTAAAAATGAACATTGCCGTGGTAGACGCCGGCGCCAACCTCACCGCCTTTGCCCGCATGGACGATGCCTGGCTAGGCTCGCTCGACATTTCCATTCGCAAGGCGAAAACGGCCCGCTACTTCGATTTTCCCACCGGCGAAATTGGCAAACTCTCCCACCCTGGTGGCCCATTGTATAACATCGAGCACTCCAACGGCGGGCTCATCACCTTCCCCGGTGGCATTCCCATCAAGGACGACAACGGCCGCGTTATTGGCGCCATCGGCGTATCGGGTAGCACTGTAGACGATGACCACGCCGTAGCGGAAGCCGGGGTACGCGCGGTGGAAGGGCACTAACACTTCTGCTTCGCAGCTCACTTTTCGCTTGGCTTCAGTGCCCGGTTAGCGGCGTTCCAACGAAGGAGAAGCCACGCGCGTAAAGTAAAGTCCGGCCGAGCGGCTGGACTTTTTTATTGGTCTAACTCCTTACTTCCATGAACATGCACCTAAATCCGGCCGCCGTCAAGTTTGCCCACCAGCTCATCCAGGACGGCAAGCTCCAAAACGACCAGGGTCACTGGGGCCAACACAACCCCGACTCCGGCGCCGAAAACAAGTTTCTCGAAAGTCACGAAATAAGCGAGTACGCCAACTGGCACCTGGGCCTCGACCCAGCCAAGGGCGAAGACACCAAGGGCCGCTATCATTTCCCCTATGGCGACTTCAAAACCGTGCACCGCGATGGTCTGATTGCCGCCAAAGAGCGTGCCGCCCAGCAAGGCTACACCGATATTGAGCAGGCCGCCGACGAGCTGCTCCAAGCGCTGGAGAAGAAGGCAGCAGCGTAATGCTAAGATTTGACAAATGCCAACGGTCGGGCTGCTTTTCTAGCGGATCGGCTGTTGGTTTTTGCGTACCTTGAAATGCTGTCAATCTTCACCATCATGCGGCCTACTCTCACTGAAGATGTTATTACCCTGCGTAGCCCTTATTTAGCAGAAATGTCGAATGAGGAGTTTTTTGATTTCTGCCAACTCAATAGCAACGTGCGAATAGAGCGCACGGCTGAACACGAGATTTTACTTATGTCACCAGCCGGCTTTGAGTCCAGTTCCGTCAGCGGGGAAGTATACTATCAGCTTTCAACCTGGAACAAGCGCACCCGATTAGGTAAAGTGGGTGAATCGTCGGCGGGCTACATATTGCCTGATACCTCAGTGCTTTCGCCCGATGCCTCGTGGTTCTCCTTTGGGAAGTGGGAACAGGTGCCCGAAGAACAGCGTCGCAAATTTCTGCCCCTCTGCCCCGAGTTAGTGGTGGAAGTAAAATCGCCTAGCGACCGTCTCAATACGTTGCAAGCGAAAATGCTCGACTGGCTCCGCAATGGCGCAAAGCTAGCCTGGCTGCTCAACCCCGAGACGGAAACCGCCTACATCTACCGCGCTGGCCAACCGGAGCCAGAAGTAGTGCAGGGTTTCGACAAGCAACTGTCGGGTGAAGCCGTGCTGCCTGAGTTTAAGTTACAGCTGGCCGAGCTAAAGTAGTACGCACCAAAGCGTCGTTTTTTACTGCCATGCATATCAGCATCCTTCCCAAAGAAGCGCCCCTCCTACTAAGTGGTCCAGGCTTAGCGCTAATGTCTGATGAGGAGTTCTTCGACTTCTGCCAGCACCACCCAGAACTACGCATTGAACGGACTGCCAATCACGAAATCTTAATTATGTCGCCTACCGGCAGCCGCTCCAGTAAACGTAATTCACGGCTCAATGGCCAGTTGTATATATGGTGGAGCCAGCACAGGGAATTAGGTGAGATATTCGAGTCAAATGGCGGCTTTGCCCTGCCCGACGGGTCCATGCGCGCTCCAGACGCGGCTTGGGTATCTGCCTCGCAGTGGTGCGCACTCACGGTAAAGCAACAGGAGCAATTTGCACCCGTGTGCCCTGAGTTTGTTGTCGAGTTGAAGTCCGCTACTGACTCCATCAAAGATCTTAAAGCCAAGATGCTCGACTGGCTCCGCAACGGCGCGCAGCTAGCCTGGCTACTCGACCCCGAGACGGAAACGGCCTATATCTACCGCGCCGGCCAACCGGAGCCGGAAGTAGTACAAGGTTTCGACAAGGAGCTGTCCGGTGAAGCCGTGCTACCTGGATTTACATTGCTCCTGGCTGAGTTGAAATAGCGCTGGCCTTCACATAATACTATTGACTCTTCTTTTCTGAAGCTACCGAGAATTCGTTAAGTGACGAATTTTCCTTATTTAGCAGTGCTTATCTGCGTTTTCGTCTATTCCGTCTGATGCTTTATCGGTTATTATTCAGCCTAGCGCTGCTCCTCTCCTATTCGTCCGCAGCCCTGGCCCAAGGGCTGCCCATTGAAGGACAGGTGCTGAACGCGCGCACCAACGAGCCAGTCCCATTTGCCATCCTGGGTATTCGGGGTAAATCCATCGGTACGGCCGCCGATGAACAGGGCCGCTACGTACTGCGCCTCGCTGACTTGAGCGATACGCTGATTGTTTCTTGCGTGGGGTTTCAACGCCAGCTCATACCACCGGCCTCACTCACTGCCGGGCAACGCGTGTTTCGGCTCGCTCCGCAGGACCACGTGTTGCAGGATGTTCGGGTGGAGCACCGGCGCCTGCACCCTAGCTTGCTGGGCCGCACCAACGAGAAATATTCGCTTCGCTGGGTGGGCGGCTCCAGTGGCAAAACCACCGTCGATGATGAATGGGGCTGGGAAGTAGGTGCTTTGCTGGAACCCGCGCGCCGGACGTATCTGGAGGAGTTTCACATCTACCTCTCCGACAACAAGTACGAACAGCTGCGTTTTCGGCTAAATCTGTACACGGTAGAAAACAATTTACCGGCCGAGCCTTTACTCTCGCAGGACATTCAGCTCATTTGCCCAACCAATAGCAAGGGCTGGTTTACCATCGATCTACGTCCCTACAACATCATCTTGGATGCGCAACCGGTAGCCGCCACCATTCAGTGGATACAAAGCGAAAAAACGGCTCCCGAGCTGAAGTTCTTCTCCATCCCCGTCATTCGCCAGTCAAAGCGCGGGATGGTGGAGCGGGAAAACGGCCACGCCTCCTGGACTATCCACAACATGCAGCCCAGCCTCTATTTCACCGTAATGACGGAATAACCGTAGCGCGAAAATCCGTTCCGCGCACGAGCGAAGCGAGTAGTGGATACCGCGCCACCTGATTCCAGCGCGAAGAAACTCGCCGCCGGCTAGTGCGCATGTAGCGCGAGAAGCTCTGGCTTCGCGCATCGTTGCTGACAGCCGCGCGGCCCTACCGAGTATCGTTCAACGATGCGCGAAGCTGGAGCTTCGCGCTACGGCTCGGCTGCGTAGGAACTCGCCTGCGGCTCGTCGCGGAACAGATTTCCGCGCTACATTCTGAAAAGCCCCAGCTTAGCCCGGCGGGGCTTTTTTCGTACCTTCGCTACCCCAATTTCCACCCAACTCCCCCGTGCTATGCAAGCAGCTCCCGTAGCTCCGTATAAGCCTCAGAACCACGTCCGCATCGTCACGGCCGCCGCCCTCTTCGATGGGCACGACGCCGCCATTAACATCATGCGCCGCATCATCCAGAGCAGCGGCGCCGAGGTTATTCACCTCGGCCACAACCGCTCGGTGCAGGAAATAGTGGACTGCGCCATTCAGGAAGATGCCCAGGCCATTGCTATCACCTCCTACCAGGGCGGCCACAACGAGTACTTCAAGTACATGCACGACCTGCTGAAGGAGCGTGGCGCGGGCCACATCAAGATCTTCGGCGGCGGCGGCGGCGTCATTCTGCCTACTGAAATCGAGGAGCTACACAGCTACGGCATCACCCGCATCTACTCCCCCGACGACGGCCGCGCCATGGGCTTGCAGGGCATGATCAACGACCTGCTCCAGCAAGCCGACTTCCCCACCGGCCAGCAGCTCAACGGCGAAGTCCGCCATGTCAAGGAAAAAGACGCCCGCAGCATCGGCCGCCTCATCTCCGCCGCCGAAAACTTCCCCCAGGAGTTTGAGCGGGTGAAGAAGTTGTTAGTTGATAGTTATCAGTTGTCAGAAAAGGGCGAAAACAACGCCCGTCAGAACGACCTGACAACTGACAACCAACAACCAACAACTAAAACCGCTCCCATCCTCGGCATCACGGGCACGGGGGGCGCGGGTAAGTCGTCGTTGGTGGATGAGCTGGTGCGGCGGTTTTTGCTCGACTTCCCCGACAAGACCATCGCCATTATCTCCGTCGACCCGAGCAAGCGCAAAACCGGCGGGGCTCTGCTCGGCGACCGGATTCGCATGAACGCCATCAATAGCCCCCGAGTGTACATGCGCAGCCTGGCTACGCGCCAGAGCAACCTCGCCCTGAGCAAGTATGTGCAGGACGCCGTGGACGTGGTGCGCGCCGCCGACTTCGACCTCATCATCCTCGAAACGTCCGGCATCGGCCAGTCCGACACCGAAATCATTGAGCACTCCGACGCCAGCCTCTACGTGATGACGCCCGAATACGGCGCCGCCACTCAGCTCGAGAAGATCGACATGCTCGACTTCGCCGACGTCATTGCCCTCAACAAGTTCGACAAGCGCGGCGCGCTCGACGCCCTGCGCGACGTGCGCAAGCAGTACCAGCGCAACCACCAGCTCTGGGACCAGCCGCTGGAGGAGATGCCCGTGTTCGGTACCATCGCCTCGCAGTTCAACGACCCCGGCATGAACCGCCTCTACCGCGCCGTGCTGGCCACCGTGGAAGCCAAAACCGGCGTGGCCTTCGCCTCCCAGCTCGAAACCAGTAAAGAGGACTCCGAGAAAATCTACATCATTCCGCCGCACCGCACCCGTTACCTTTCCGAAATCACCGAAACCATTCATCAGTATGACCAGTGGGTTGAGAAACAAGCGGCCGTGGCCCAACAGCTCTTCGGCATCCGACAAGCCATCGGAGCCGTCGAAAGCCTCGGAAACGGGCAGCCTGCAACCGGAAATAACGCCGGAAATAATGGCGACGGAGGAAGAAACCTCATTTCCGGCCTGGAGAGCACCTTCGAAGAGGTCAAGCTTCGGCTGGACGGCCAGAACTGGAAGCTTCTGGAGACCTGGCCGCAGAAGGTAGCCGCCTACAAGGCCCCGGAGTTCGTGTTTAAGGTGCGCGACAAGGAGCTGCGCCTCAAAACGCACACCGAAAGCCTCTCCCACCTCCAGATTCCAAAGGTGAGCCTGCCGCGCTACACCGCCTGGGGCGACCTGCTGAAGTGGCAGCTCCAGGAGAACGTGCCCGGCGAGTTTCCCTACACGGCCGGCGTGTTCCCCTTCAAGCGCGAAGGCGAAGACCCCACCCGCATGTTTGCGGGCGAAGGTGGGCCGGAGCGTACCAACCGCCGCTTTCACTATGTATCGGCGGGCCTGCCGGCCAAGCGCCTGAGCACGGCCTTCGACTCGGTGACGCTCTACGGCGAAGACCCCGACCATCGGCCCGACATCTACGGCAAAATCGGCAACTCCGGTGTGAGCGTGTGCTGCCTCGACGACGCCAAGAAGCTCTACTCCGGCTTCAACCTCGCCGACCCCCTGACGTCGGTATCCATGACCATCAACGGCCCTGCCGCTCAGCTGGCCGCCTTCTTCATGAACGCCGCCATCGACCAGCAGTGCGAGCTATATATAAAGGAGCACGGCCTGGAAGCGGAGATCAACGACAAGATTGACGCCATCTATAAGGAGAAAGGCGTGGCGCGCCCGCGCTACCAAGGCGAGCTGCCGGCCGGCAACGATGGCCTGGGCCTGCTGCTGCTCGGCGTAACCGGCGACCAGGTACTGCCCGCCGACGTTTACCAGACTATCAAAACCCGCACCCTCACGCAGGTGCGCGGCACTGTGCAGGCCGACATCCTGAAGGAAGACCAGGCCCAGAACACCTGCATTTTCAGCACCGAGTTCAGCCTGCGCCTTATGGGCGACGTGCAGCAGTACTTTATCACGAATAAGGTCCGCAACTTCTACTCGGTGTCGATTTCCGGCTACCACATTGCCGAGGCCGGCGCCAACCCCATCACGCAGCTGGCTCTCACTCTCTCCAACGGCTTCACGTTCGTGGAGTACTACGTGAGCCGGGGCATGAGCGTCAACGACTTCGCGCCCAACCTGAGCTTCTTCTTCTCCAACGGCATCGACCCGGAGTACGCCGTGATTGGCCGCGTGGCGCGCCGCATCTGGGCCAAGGCCATGAAGCTAAAGTATGGCGCCGACGCCCGCTCGCAGATGCTCAAGTACCACATCCAGACCAGCGGCCGGAGCCTGCACGCTCAGGAAATCGACTTCAACGACATCCGCACCACGTTGCAGGCCCTCTACGCCATCTACGACAACTGCAACTCGCTGCACACCAACGCCTACGACGAGGCCATTACCACCCCCACCGAGGAGTCGGTGCGCCGGGCCATGGCCATTCAGCTCATCATCAACCGGGAGCTGGGTCTGGCTAAGAACGAAAACCCGCTGCAAGGCTCCTTCATCATCGAGGAGTTGACCGACCTGGTGGAGGAAGCCGTACTGGCCGAGTTCGACCGGATTACGGAGCGCGGGGGCGTGCTAGGCGCCATGGAAACCATGTACCAGCGCGGCAAGATTCAGGAGGAAAGCCTCTACTACGAGACGCTCAAGCACACCGGCGAGTACCCCATCATCGGCGTGAACACCTTCCTCTCCTCGAAAGGCTCCCCCACCGTCGTGCCCGCCGAAGTTATCCGCGCCACGGAGGAAGAGAAGCAGTACCAAATCACGATGCTCGAAAACCTGCACGCCCGCAACCGCGACAAGGCCGATGCGGCCCTGAAACAGTTGCAACAAGTGGCCGTGCAAAACGGCAACCTCTTCGAGGAACTGATGGAAACGGTGAAGTACTGCTCCCTTGGGCAGATTACGAACGCGCTGTTTGAAGTGGGCGGGCAGTATAGAAGGAATATGTAGGGATGGGGCTAAGCCAATTTATCCCGCTGATTTCCGACTACGGCTTCAAGGCAACCTTCGGCAATGAAACCAACGACCTGTTTCTGCGCACGGCCTTGCAGGCACTCATCAAGTCGCCCGTGCCCATTCAGCAGGTGCAGCTCGAAAAGAATGCTTTTGAAGCCCTCACCCAGGACAGCCGCAGCGGCATTTTTGATTTGGCTTGTACCGACGTACACGGTAACCACTTCATTGTAGAAATGCAGCTGGGCCATATGCCCCACTTTGTGCAGCGCATGAAGTTCTATGCGCTGCACAAATTCAACACGGTGGTGGAGCGTGGCCGGTTCGACTACGCCAACTTGCCGCGCATTTATTGCATTGCGTTTCTCGAAAAAAGCATTTTGCCCACCTCGCACTACCACACGCTAGCCACGCTACGTAGCGAGCAGGGCGAACCCATCGACGATCAGCTAACGTTTATCACGGTGGAACTCGCTAAATTCGATAAGCCAGTAGCGGCCATTCATACCGACCTCGACAAATTGATTTACACCATGAAAACGCTACACGAAGCCACTGACCCCGCCGAGTACCCCGCGTTCTGGAACGAGGAATGGCTACAGCGTGCCATCGACGAGCTGAACACCCGCAAAATGACTCCGGAAGAACGGTCCCAGTTTGCCCGCTACACCGCCATCAACGCCGAAACCGTTATTGCCGAAAGAGCCCGGCTCAGCGGCATCATCCGGCGCAGTCTGCAACAAGGCTTAACCGCGGAGCAAATCGCTGAAATCAATGAAGTGAGCGTAGACTACGTGCGGGAACTGCAACAGAAACTAAACGACTAGTAGCTCACGGTCGTGCCGGCCGAGGTAATCACCAACGCCCTGTTTGAAGTGGGCGGGCAGTATAGAAGGAATATGTAACCGCCCTATCTAGGCTCCTACCAAAGCGCGCTACCTTGTTGAGGTAGCGCGCTTTTTGTTTTCTATACCATTCCCAGTAAAGCGAATAGAGTCAGCTCTCTGATTCTGCTCATCACATGCTCATTAATATGGATCGACTCGATACCGTATCAAATCGTATCAAATCGTATCGAATCGTATCAATCTCTAGTTTTACGAGATGGAAGAACAAGTACACACTGTTCAGGTAACGCTAGATTGGGCCTTGTTGGGCATTATCAGCAAACTGGACCGCTTCGACGCGTCCTGGTCGGCTATTGAACGGCGCGAGGGTCAAACACTGAAACAACTTAAAGCTATTGCCACGGTGCGTAGCGTGGGGGCGTCCACTCGCATCGAAGGTTCCCGCATGAGCGACGAGGAAGTGGACGTACTGCTACGGAACACTGACATCAGCAAGCTCGAAGACCGGGACGCACAGGAAGTAGTGGGTTACTTTCAGGTGCTGGATTTGATTTCGGAATCATACACCGACATTGATATCACCGAAAACAGCCTCAAAGGACTGCACAACCACCTCCTGCACTTTAGCCGCAAAGACGAGTGGCACCGCGGCAACTACAAGCAGCACAGTAACGCCGTAGAGGCGTCTTTGCCCGACGGCACTAAACAGCTCATTTTCCAGACCACCGCGCCCGGCTTTGCCACCGAGGATGCCATGCGCGAGTTGGTAGCATGGTACCACCAAGACAAGACCACGCACCCGCTGGTCAAGTGTGCCCTGTTTGCTTACGATTTTGTGAGTATCCACCCGTTCCAGGACGGTAACGGCCGCCTGAGCCGCCTGCTTGCCAGCTTACTACTTCTGCGGCACGGCTACGTCTGGATTCAATATGTGAGCTTAGAACACGAAATCGAAAATCGTAAAACGGAATATTACCGTGAGCTACAAAAGCGCCAGTCGCAACGGCCAGGAGAAAATATTTCCTCGTGGCTACACTTCTTTTTCGATGCTCTGCATAATGTGCAGCAACAGCTGTTACAAAAACTGACCGTGCAGGAAGCTGATAAGCAATATTCCCCTCGTGAAAAGTCTATTCTGGCCTTCATAGGTAACTATTCCGGCTGTAAATCCGGTGAAATTGCCGAAAAACTGGCTATTCCGGCTCCTACCGTGAAGCGTATTCTGGCTGATATGGTGGCCCGAAAACTCCTTGAAAAGCAAGGAAAAGGACCAGCTACGGCTTATTACTTAGTTTAACATCTTCGTCTATCCAAGCAGTACCACATCACTATACAGCACCTGCGCGCCCGCCACGAAGGCACCACCGAGCAACGCCTGAAACAGCTGCAACAAGTAGCCCTTAATAACGGCCACCTCTTCGAGGAACTGATGGAAATCGTCAAATACTGCTCGCTCGGGCAGATTACGAATGCCCCGTTTGAAGTGGGCGGATAGTATCGAAGGAATATGTAGTCCAATATCAACTCAAGCCCATGAGCCTTTCGGGCGACTGCTGGAAGGCACAAAATCAATTTATTGTTTATCACATCTTTATGTCATTGACACTCTCCAGTGAGGCGCCGTTCTTTACCCGAATGGCCGGGACCTATCTCGGCGCCGTGCGGCTAAACCGCCTGGCGGGTTTCGGATCCGCTGAGCTAGTCCCCAGCAAGGTGCCATATCCCGGACCCTCATCAGCAGCTCTACCACCATATCTCCATGCCCCAACATGAAAACCACTGTACTTGCCGCCCTTTCGGGCATCTTCCTCGCCCACGGGGCGCTGGGTCAACAACCACTCGCCGCCAAAGCCCAAGCCCCGGCTCCCGCTACGGCCGCTAAGGAGCAGCCCACCCCCACCGACGATGTGTCCCACCAGATGCTGGCGCGCTCAAACGGCGCCTGGACCGGCCAGGCAACCATGACCTTTGTCCCGGGTGCTGCTCCCGTGACCAGTACGTCTACTTTGATGAACCACATGGCCATGGATGGGCTCTATCAGGTTTCGGAAATTAACTACAACATCATGGGCAAGCGTATTACCGGGATTCGCGTGACCGGCTACGACGCCAACAAAAAAATCTTTACCCGCGCCATGATTCAGGACGGGGGTAACGGCGTAGCCATGGAAGGCCCCTGGGATGCCACCGCCAAGACTATGACCTTCCGCTACAAGCAGGCGGGCTCCTCGGGTCGCATCAATGATATGAAGGAAGTTTACACCATCGTAGACGAGAATACTGAGGTTCTTGAAATCTTCCGGTTGGACCCGAAGACCAGCCAAGAATTTAAGATCCTAAACGTGAAGTGGACGAGAAACCAGTAGCGCACAGGCCCTAACTTAGTTTCCAACTAGGGTTGGTAGACAGTGACAGAAAAATAGTGTTTTTAAAATTCTTATTGTAGTTATACATCATCTGCTCCAACTAGTACGAGTTTAGAGCAGCTTAACTCGTGCCCAGCTATGGCAGGTAAGCTGTGCCTCCACTGCCGTTAAAAGCGGCAAGACAGTTTCAAGACACTAGAGGGCCAAGGGGGCAGAGGCCGCGGCTGCTCTGAAGCTTCAGCAGCAAGTGGCCGTTGTTGCTAACGACATACCTCTTCGAGGAACTGATGGAAACGGTGAAATTCTGCTCGCTTGGACAAATTACCAACGCCCTGTTTGAAGTGGGCGGGCAGTATAGAAGGAATATGTAATCGACCTGCTTAATTGCTTGCAAACGGGTGCTACCTTGCTCAGGTAGCGCCCGTTTTATTTTAGCCGAATTTAAATGAAATCTTACCGTCTGCTTTTTGCGGTTCTGCTGTGCTCAACATGCTCCTCCCCTATGCCCTTGTCTTTAACCGCGCCAACTACGAAAGAGGCCGCTTTGGTGAGGTTTACGGAACAGCTGACGGTACTGTCTCCAGTGATTAAGCCGGCAGCGATTCACTATATTGTTGACAAGCTTGAACCAAGTGGAAGCAATCCACTAGCGGAGGCCACAAAGCTCGTACAAGAATCACCCGATGCATTAAATAATCTAGCCGAAATAGCTCCTTTTGGTCCATTGGCGTTAGGTACAGCCAAGGACACAGCAGCTCAGCTGACTCGGTTACGGTCATTACTGCGCGAGCACCCAAATCTGGATTTAGGGTGGGCGTGGTTAGCTAGTTCGCAAAAGAATAGCGCGCAAGCTGTTGCATCGTTGTCAAGAGCCATTGCCCTAAATAAGCAAGTTGGGTACTATTACCGACAGCGCGCTGGCCTATACCAGCTTCAGCACAATTATGCAGCGGCCATCCGTGATGGGCAGAAGGCGGTGGAGCTATACCACGATCGTTCAGACGTTTACCAGGAGCTGGCCAACACCTATGCGGTGATGTATGATGATGAACGCTTCACTCAAACCAGTGACTTGCGTTTAGCAGAACTACAAAGGAAGCTTGCCCGTGTTGAGCAATCCGCACAACATGATTGGTTGCAGCAGGATAGCATTCGTAAGCTGCGCGAAGAAATTGGTTACGGCTACTTAGCTAAAGCCCTGTACTTTATTGAAACTCGGAACAAGCCAACTATTGGTTGTGTCGATTTAGCTAAGGCAGTTTCTGCTGGAGTTGAGGAAGCTGCGGAGTTGCAGCGGAAATACTGCCAGTGAAAATCCGTGTATAAGCCGGCAAAGACATCTTCATCTTTTTTGACAAAGGCAATCTGATTATTATTGGTCAAACAGGCTGGTTTGAGATCTTGCAGAAGCGCTATCTTGCTCAGATAGCGCGCTTTTTTAAGCCCCCAATTCTATAGACATCATGAAAGTCGGAAGGAAATTCAACACCATGTCTCTCAATGATTACTTCCTTTATATTGACAACCGTAAAAAGTATACCGACTTCAATACGCTAGGTTTGTACCGATCTATTGTTGAGAACGAACGATTAAGTATAGATGAGAAAATAGAGTTAAGAGGATACGCTCACGTATTGTTCGGCAAAAGCTTTGAGTTTCTGCAACTCAAGGACCCATACACTTTCATTGCTGTATCAACACTTGGTCAGACCTTGACTATTGCTGACGAACACCAGCTATGGGAAACAGTCAAATTAAACCAGCAGAAGATTCTCAGAAGAAAGAATATCAGACACCGAAGTTTTGGGACTTACTCCAAGCATATCTGTGGCTATGACACCTGCCCTCTCAATGGAATAATGGTCAGAAAAGGTGCTGATTCCTATGTAGGAGAGATTCACTTTCATACTGATCGTAGCAAGCCTGGCAAATGGGAAAAGACGGACAGAACGTTACGTGAGAGAAGGCAGAAGAGGAAACTCATTGACCAAGGTCTGTTGGAAGCTTAGCCTCCTGCATCCAACTCCGATTATCTCCAAAACCCACCCCCACCACCCAAGCACTCAGGATTGGAGACTTCGTAGCTTCCGCAGTAACAGGCCACTTTGTAAAGCGCGAAGAAGTGCGGTTTGAACTGGTACGTTGAATACCTCTTGCGCCAGTGCAAGGGCCAAGAGACTCAATTACTCCTCCGCCAACAACCCCGCCACTTCCCGTTTCAGTTGCGGCAAATGACGCACTACGATGCTCCAAACCAGTTCATCCGACACGGTATCATATCCGTGAATGATGCGGTTACGGGTAGCAACTATCTGGCGGGCATTGGCGAGGGCAAACGTGGGGTCTAGCTTCAGAATCCGCCCCACCGCTTCGCCCATGATTTCCAGGTTACGCTCCGTGGCGCGGCGGGTACGCACGTCCTGTTGATAACGGCTGAAATCCAGCGGCTGCCCGGCAAAGAAGTCTTCTGTTTCTTCAATGGCCTGCAACACATCATGCAGGCAAGCGCGGATTTCAGGCAGCATAAACGAGTTGCTGAGTGGCTTGCAGCTGCTGGCGGAAGTAAGGATTGCGCACGGCCTGGGCTTCCAACAAATCCACCGGACGACCAAGCAGCTCTTCCAGCGCAAATTTGAAATGAAAGTAATTGTCGGCGTACTCCTCTAAAGGCATTGGCTCGAACTCGACCACCAAGTCCACGTCGCTATCCGGGCGAAACGCCGGGGTCAGCACCGACCCAAAGACCAACAGCCGACTCACCCGGTGCTGTTGGCACAAGGCCCTAATGTCGGTCAGGTATAGGTTTAGCAGTTGCATGGGAGCGAAGATAGGTGCTATCCTAGCCCAACGAATATATTTCGTTGGACTTCAATCCTATCGAATATATTCGTTAGGCTTTCGCATCTTTACGCAACTTCCGGCGGCCTAGCAGAGTTACAACCCTAAGCAGGAAGGGCTTGTACCCTTCCTGCCCGGCTGAGATTAGTGGTTTAACAGCACATAAATGCTACTAGCTACCACTAGCCACCGACTAAGCTGCGTTAACAGCTTGACCGGGAGCCTGACGACGATTACCACGTAATCATCGTCACCGTTTGGTTTGTTCTCCATGGGTTTCAAGGTTGTAGAACAAATCACCCACTTACTCGAAGCCCGTGGTTTGCCGACCACGGGCTTCGCTCTTTCCGTCCGAGGCCGAATCAAGCGCCGTGGTTGGCGGGAGACTACCGCACAGCGCGGCAAAGCTAGTAGAGTTTATTCCGCATTCAACTCGCATAACACACCGTACTAGCGCGTATGTATCACCGCACAACTCGTGTCCAGCCATGATACAGCGCCGCCTGCGCCGCCCCTGCCACCCCAACGCCGGTCCAAGAATCTAACAGAAGCACTCAGGCTTGGAGACTTCGTAGCTTCCGCAGCCGCCAGCCACTTCGTGAAGCGCGAAGAAGCGTGGTTTGGGCTGGTGAGATGAATGACGCTACTAAAAGTTGGAAGACGAAAAGATGATATTGGGCGAGAAATGTTACTTGCTCACCGAAGAGAATATATTACTAGGCGTGCAGCAAGCTATACTTGGTCCATCAGGTAAGTAACTTGCCCCTGAAATCGGATGAAGGCGAATAAACTGAATTAGACTTCAGCAACGCTGATACCGTCGAGCAAGACTTGAAGCGGCAACAAGTAGCTATCCAAACAGCATCCTCTCCAAGAAGTTAGTGGAGATGGTAGACTCTGCTCACTTGGGTAGATCACAAATGCTCTAACTGGGGTAAACGAGCAATCTTGCTAATTTTTTACCCTTTTACCGGATCACTTAGGGTACTCGCGTCCTCTCTATTTTAGATAATTTTAATACTGTCAGAAAATGAAAGACTTTATTACAGTAATTGCCATGATGACATTTACATGCTTAGCTATATGCGCAATAGGAATTATTCAACAAACAGTTTATCAAATAGCAATCAGATTGATAGTGTATATTATAATACCATGTGGAATTATATATTATTTATATAATATGGTTAAAACAAAGTCCTAGCAAATTTTTGATCACAATTTATTTTTAAAACATTTAGCTTATCGACAAAACATATAATAATAAAATCCTTTGTATTCAGATTGAATATAGACGAAAAATAATGAAACAATTTCATGTAGAATTCGGAAACAGTAATAAATTTATCTTTATTCGATTGCCTATAAGTTTTATATTAAGAACCAAGACTAAACCGAAATAAAAACAATAAACATGCATAAGATAGTCTCTCTTCTGTTCATAGTACTAGTATCATATTCAGCCAAATCGCAAACTTTATACAGTAGTTCCAGACATAAATATTCAATAGAAATACCATCCGGCTTCTCAAAAACAAGTGCTACGTTCAAAACAGTTGATATAAAGGCCATAGATGAATTTGGAAACTCCATTTTAGTTAATGTGAAGCCTGTATCTCTCAGCGCAACGCCCAGTACTTTAGCTGATGAAATGAGTAAAATCTCGGATGCAACTATACTGTCAGCCTTCACAGAATCATCAGGCAACGGCGCTCTTATCAAGAGAGGAGTAAGCCTAAATATTCCTAAAAGCCCCTATTATATTCATTATACTAGCACTAGCTTCACGAATAAATTTAATTTATATCACATCATGTATATTTTTATAAATCATGGAAATTTATACCTACTTCACGCTAGCTGTTCCATAGAAGATATAGAAATGATGAATGCTAAATTTATGAGATTTTTTAAATCATTCAAATACAATTAGTTACTTAGAGTGGCACAACATAATAACTTACGCCCTACTATTATAGTAAACTAGTACTGCGCTGTCGTCTCCATAACATCATCCCCTCCAACCCCTAAAAACCGGCCCGCCCCTGAACGTCAGGAGCGGGCCGGTTCATGAGCACCTTAGGGCAGCTATTGCTGCGGGGGCTCCTCGTCGCCGCCGTTGCCTTTGCCGCCGGTCGTGATTAGCTGGCGGGCCTGCTCGTAGCCGTCGAAGATTGAGCGGTTGAGCAGCTTGAAGGCTTTCATGTCGGAGTCGAGCTGGCGTACTTCCTCCATCAGCTCGTCCACCAGATCTTCCAGGGCGTCGCCGGCCAGCACCCGCTCGTTGATGGTTTTACGCGTGGCCGGTTGGGCGGCTTTGTAGGCGGCCAGCGCGTCGCGCAGGGGCTGCAAGGCCGCGGCCGTGAGGCCCTGCCGGGCCAGCTTCGGCACCACCGCGGGGCGGGCAGCGCTGCCCAATACCGACTCCACCACGCCCACAAACCCCAGCGGCCGAAGCTTGCGCAGCTGCTTGCTCGTGAGCGTAACCGAGGCCAGCAGGTCGTTGTCCTGCAAGCGGGTGGCAATGCGGCTCAGCGGCCCGAGCAGCGCCGGCAGCAGCTCCAGCAGCGTGTTTTTGACTTTTTTGGCCTCTTTCGTCAGCTTCTTGGTGCGCTTGGCCGTGCCGCCCCGCGCCCCCTGCACCAGCGCGTAGAAGTCGGCTACCTCCGTCGCCTGCTCGGCGGCCACCTCACTCACCGCTACCTCGTCGGCGTGTTCTCGTAGATAGTCCACTACCTGCCCGCACATCGTTAATTGGTCTTCCTTGAACTGATCCATACTGTTATTGTATACACGGCGAAACCGCTCCGCCCGGCGTGGTAAGCCCTTGCCCACCGCCGCCAAAGTAACGGCCAAGCGCAACAATAGCAACCCATCGTTATATTCTTATATCCCCGCCGAAAACACCCCTTGACCAATCGAAAACACCCTTCGACCCAGACAAAACACCCCTCGACGAATCGAAAACACCCCTTGACTATCGCAAAACACCATTCGACTAATCGAAAACACCCCTTGACCAATGCGAAACACCATTCGGCTGATTGAAAACACCATTCGGCTGATTGAAAACACCCCTTGACCGAGGCGAAACACGATTCGAGCAATTGAAAACACCATTCGACCGAGGCGAAACACCCCTTGGCTGAAGCGCAACACCTTGCCTCAACCTCAAGCTGCGGCCTATTCGCCCGTTAGCCGCTGTGCCCCACTAGCAGGTACGGGCAGTCAGCAACCAGCTGGTCCTGCCGAAGCATGTGGCGCATCAAGCCCGGGGCCGAAGTCTCTCGTGGGCAGACGTTGCGCTACCCGCGCACCCAACGCTTCATCCGGCCCGGCGTCGTAGCCGTGAAGGAGGCTGCTGCCGAACCCAGGGTAGCACCGTCGGCTCCTTGCTTGGTTTGGGCAGCGCAAGCGGCGAGCAAACCCACTACCTGCTTACCGCAAGTAGGCACCACGCCTTCTGTGCCGTGCCAGCGGCAAGCCGGCCCCGCGCAGCTTGGTGGCAAAACCGGTTACCTTGGAGCATGAACGTTCCTCAAAAGCCCCCGGCCGCGGCTCCCGCAACCCTGATTCGGGCTTTTGGCGTCGTCAGTGGGACCTTGCTGGTGGCGGGCATCGTGATTGGGTCCGGCGTTTTCAAAAAGATTGTGCCCCTGGCGCAAAGTGGCTTGAGCGCGGAATGGATTCTGGCCGCCTGGGTGGTGGCCGGCCTGGTTACCATCTGCGGCGCTCTGAACTTGGCCGGCATGGCGTCCCTCACCGAAGAGTCCGGCGGCGTCTACGAGTACCTGCGCCTCTCGTTTGGCAATTTCGCCTCCTTCCTGTTCGGGTGGACGGATTTTGCCATCATCGGCTCCGCTTCGGTGGCCGCGCTAGCCTTCATTTTTGCCCAGTCCGTCAACGCCCTGCTGCCGCTGCCCAACCCCGCCCAGCACCTGGGCCACCTCTCCATTGGCGGGCTCATTTACCCCTTCGCCGACTCCGGCATCAAGCTCCTGGCCATCGGCACCGCGGCCGCCCTCACCGCCGTAAACTACCGCGGCGTGAGCGGCAGCGGCCGCCTTAGCAACGTCTTTACGGCGGCCAAAATCGGAGGCATTCTCCTGCTCATTCTCGCGGGCGTACTGCTGGCTTCCCCAAGCTCAGGAAGCCAAACGGCGGCAGTTGCTCCCGCCCCGAACGTATCCCTGGCCAGTGCCTTTTTCGGTGCCCTGCTCAGCGTGTTCTGGGCCTACGACGGCTGGGTGGACCTTTCCTTCGTGACGGGCGAAATCAAGAATCCGCGGCGCAACGTGCCCCGGGCCATCGTCGGGGGCGTGTCCGTGGCCATTGTGCTGTACGTGCTGGTCAACTACGTTTACCTGCGCACCTTGCCCCTGGCCCAGCTGGCGGCCGTGGGGCCCAACGAAATCGGGGCGGCGGTGGTGGCCGAAGCCTTGCTGGGCAAGTGGGGCAAAACGGGCGTCACGGTGCTGATTCTGCTGAGCGTATTCGGCACGCTGAACTCGGTGCTGCTCTCGCACACCCGCGTGCATTTCCGCATGGCCCAGGAAGGATTTTTCTTACCGTCGGCCGCGGCGGTGCATCCCCGCTACCGCACGCCCCACCGCGCCCTGCTCTACACCCTGGCCTGGAGCAGCCTGCTCATCGTTTCCGGTACCTTCGAGCGCCTCACCGATCTGGTCATCTTCGCCACCTTCCTATTCTATGGCTTGCTGGCCGTGGCAGTCCTGAAAATGAAGCGCCAGGGCCGCATCCCCGGCCTGGTACCGGGCTACCCCTACGTGCAGATTCTGGTCATTCTGTTCGCCCTCACCTTCACCGGCCACACCTTGTTTACCCAACCCACCCAGTCCCTGCTGGGCTTGGCCCTGATTCTGACTGGCCTCCCGTTCTACGCGTACTTCCGGCGGCAAGCCCGTCCCCCACTGACGAGCGAAACTCCTGCGGACGCCCAGCGAGGTTCTTAAACCAAAGCCTAGTCGCTCTTATCTTTCCGCTACGTAGCCCCGGGCTTCAGCCCGGGGAAATCCGCCAGAGTGCGGCGAGCCTTCGAGAATGGAATGCCATATTCGGGATAACCGGCTCACCTTTGCCCGGCGAACATCATGTGCACCTTATGCTGACCGACACGCTACGCTCACTCTTCCGGCGCGACCTGAACCGGTTACAGCAGGAACTCACGCTCTACCAGCACGAGCAGCGAATCTGGCAGGTTGCGCCAGGCATTGCCAGTTCAGCCGGCAATCTGTGTTTGCATCTCGTCGGTAATCTCAACACCTATATTGGAGTGGAGCTCGGTGGCCTGGTTTACACCTGGCACCGGGAACTGGAATTTTCTTTGAAAGATGTTCCGCGCCGCGAGCTGCTGGATAAGCTTGCGGAAACCACCACTATCGTGGATGAGGCACTGGGCCGCGTGCGGCCGGAGGTGCTGGCCCAGGAGTACCCCGTGCTGGTTTTCGACCACAAAACGTCCACGGAGTATTTGCTGGTTCATCTGGCCACTCACCTTGCCTATCACCTGGGCCAGATCAACTACCACCGCCGCTTACTCGGTTCGTAGCTGTGATAGCCAATTGGGAATAGTAGGGTCGGACCGCGAATAGGGGCCAGGAAATGGGTTTCACATCCAAACCTGCGGCGCTGATTCTATCTTAGCCGCATGCGTTGTCTACTCCTGCTGCTGTCCTTGTTGTGCTGCGCTACGCTTTGCGCCGGCCAACGCAAGTTTTCCGTCCCCAATGGCTCGGCCCGCTACTCGGCCACCATCACCGTAGCCGGTTGTGAAGCTGACCGGTGCCAGGGCCGCGGTACCATTCAACTCATCGACAAGCAAACCAAGCGCGTAGCCCAAACCTTTACATCCGAGAACCTGACGTTCTTCCTGGACCAAAAGAGCCAGCCCACCGTAAACGTGGTGCAACTCTACAACGAGCAAAGTCCCCTCATCTTCGCCGACTTCAACTTCGACGGCACCGAAGACCTGGCCATCCGCAACGGCAACAACAGCAGCTACGACGGCCCCTCCTACGACGTGTACGTGTGCCTCAGCCGCTCCGGCCGTTTCGTTCGCAGCCGGGAGCTCACAACGCTGGCCAGCAAAAATCTCGGCATGTTTCAGGTTGATAAGAAGCGGCAGCGGCTCATCACCTTCGAGAAAAGTGGCTGCTGCTGGCACCAAACCACCGAATACGCCGTACTGCCCGGCCAGGGCCTGGTAGCCATGCTGATTGTGGAAGAAGACGCCACCGGCAACGACGAGCACGTACTAGTGAAGACCCGCAAAAAGGTGAACGGCAGCTGGGTTACTAGTAGCAAGAAGTACAGCGTCAAAGAGTACTACAAGGAGTAAGCTTGGCTTATCTGAGCCTCTTTGGCCTATAACGTAACGTAGGCATCAAGGTCTCGCCGACTTTCCCTTCCATGCTGCATAAGAGCACCGAGCCCGCACAAGCAGGTTCGGCGCTCTTGCGCCAAAACCGCAAAGCGCCCGATATTCGCCCGAACCCAAACGCCATAGCGTATCGGGAGTAGCTACCGCCCCATCGCCTTACTTTATGAGCATACTATTCAACCACACCCGTTTCCACCTACGCTACCTGAGCCGCAGCTTTTGGTACAGTCTGGTGGGCCTATTGCTAGCAGCCGGCCCCGTGCAGGCCCAACAATCCCTATCGGGTGTTTGGCAAGGCGTGGAGAGTGACACCAACGAGCCGGATGCCGTGTGGCCGGCGGTGCTCCGTTTACAGAAGAGCAAAGGAACCAATGTGTTTGGCGTGCTCTACCAGGAGCTAGGCGGGCAACCCCACGTTTCGGCCACGTTCCAGATGCAAGGCGAACGGACGGCCGACGGCGCGCGTCTCGACCACGTGCGCAAACTCAACGAAACCGGCCGCACGCCCCTCTCCTACTGGTGCGAAGGCTCCATCACGTTCACCTACGACCCCAAACTGGAAAAGCTGACCGGCCGCGCCACCTACCGCCCCGACGGCGACTGTAGCATCGGCACGTTTACGCTCTACCGCGTCAAGCTGAAATCGGCCGCCAAGGTGCGGGCCAACGCGGAAAGCACGCTGCGCGTTTCGGGCCGCAACGTGCTCTGGTTTGCCGATGCGGAGCTGAAGCAGCCCGTAGCCACTGGCAATACCTACCGCACCAAGCTCGCCAAAACCACCACTTTCTACCTCACCCAGAGCTACTACCCTACCCGCCAAAGCCCGGTAGTGCCCATCACCATTCAGGTGACGGGCGCCGGCGCCGCGCCCAAACCAGCCCAGGCTGCTCCTGCTCCCGCCGCTGCGGACACCGCGCGCCCCGCCCCCGCTCCCCTCGTAACGGCCACTCCGGTGGTGCTACCCACGGTCTTGTTCCGCCTCGGCACGCCCGAGCTGCTGCCCGAAGGCCTGCCCGCCCTCGACCAGCTAGCCACCGAGCTCAAGACTCGCTCCACGCTGAAAATCCGCGTAGCCGGCCACACCGACCGAATTGGCGAACCTCAAAAAAACCAAACCCTATCCGAGCAGCGGGCCGAAGCCGCGAAGGCCTACTTAGTGAAAGCCGGCATCGAAGCCGCGCGCATCAGCACCATCGGCTACGGCGACTCCCGCCCCCTCCACCCCTCCCCCGATGCCCGCAACCGCCGCGTGGAAGTGGAAGAAGTGAAGTAGCCTAACGGGGCTTGCTAGTAACTCCGGCGAGACAGAATGCCCGACGCGTGGCGCCTCAACTGCTAGCTTTGCCGCGTCATCAGCAAACGAATAGCAATTATGAATGCAGTCATTTTGGAGCAGATCAAACGCCTAGGCGGGAGTGTTGAGGCGGTGAAAGGCACCTCGCTGCAAGAAGATCTGCAAGCCATTGTTTTCCCGCACCCGCTCTACCCCAAGACCTACCAGGAAGCCTCCTACGGCCTCGACGAGTTCTACCAGCAACACAGCGCCGAATACGCCAGCAACAAAGAGGCTTTCTATAGTGAGCTCACAAACCACTTCTTCTCCGACCATGAGCTAGCCTACGGCCAGGATTTCTACCGAAGTTTTTTATTCACTCCCTTAACTGAAAACACCCCGGACTACGGCGAATTAGACGGCCTAGTCACGCCAGAAGAAATCAAGCAAACCATCCCCTACGACACCCTGGAATTTATCTGCATTTGCTCCTCCTACGGCTTCCCCGACCACTATTTCGTGTGTCTATCCGATAAAGAACAACAAAATCCCACCGTCTACGGCACCGACCACGAAGTGTATTTCCAGGAGATATCCGTGGAAGGAAATCTGGAAGATTTTTTCAACAGGTATTTAACCAAAGAGGAGTTTTTAGTTATTGCGCGTAATTACCTCGAGAACAAAATAACTCACGCATAACAGCCTCACATATTTCCGCCTAGCTTCACGAGGTAATGCACTTCTAGAATTTTTCAGTCGGAAGACCAGAAAACTATGCTGTACAAAATTGCCTTTCCGCTGCTCTTTCTTGTCGGGCTCTTTTGCTTAATTAAAAGCATTGGGAAACTAATTGCCCTGTACAGCAACAACCAAGTTGAGGTAGACGCCACCCAGGAGTCCTTCGTGGTGAGCCTGAGCAAGCCCGGCGACTATGAAATTGCCGTCAAACGCAAGCAGTTCGCGGGGTTCCCACCAACCGATGGGCGCTTCAAGGTAGTGGAAAAGCACACGCAAAGAGCTATTGCTACCCAGAGCTTATTCTCCCCACTAGGTTATAACAAAAGGACCAACCTAGCAGGAGAACGAACAATTACCGTTGCGGAATTTAGCACTGCCACTACCACCGAGCTGGAAATATATAATCTCGAAGCCAACAAATTCAGACCCAAGGATCGTCTGGTTATTATGCCCCGCACGGGAGGTCAAGGCGTACTGCTTATCCTGGCTATCGTATTTTCAGGAATTGCTACCATAAGCGGGTTTATCCTAAGCCTCCTTTTCATCGTCCTGGATATCTAATATCTCCATTTCGGTGTAAGCAGTCGACCTCTAGCGAGGCGACATATCGGTAAAATCATTGCTGATAAAATTATTAAGCCCCATCGGGGCGACACATGCCTGGCCGATTGTCGCCCCGATGGGGCTTGCAATAGGGTCTTAGTTATTCTTGTTACCGATATGCCGCCCCGCTAGGGCTCAACTGCTTACATATTGGGTGTGCTCTTTTTTCTGCGCGATGCAGCTCTTATTTATCCGCACTGAACTACAGCTTTTCCGTGACGCTCCATGCGGCCTAGTCTAGCTCATCAAATACAAACGAAAATAGCCTCTGCTTCAAGACTGTAGCTCACCGCGCCGCCTTGTATATAATAGTCGTTCTCAAACGATTTTTGAGTTTGCGCATAGTTGCAGACCTGGGAAGCTGGGCACAGCTAAAGCTCTAGTTTCTTTCTATATATTGAAAATAACCAGACTTGCTTTACCTTTCCTAGGTAATCCGCTTCGGCGCTCCGCAATCTGTTATTTCCATCACACCCCCCGCTTTCCGCTTAATACTTACGCTTTACTTTTTTGCATTCAATGGATGATTTAGGCATTATTGGCCTCGCTATTCTGGCGGTTACGTTTCTCGTTTCCTACCAAGGGTTTAAAGACTCGGCCTACTTCGAGCGGCATTTGTTTCGGGTCGAGGATATTCGCTACGGCAAGCAATACTACCGGCTGCTCACTTCTGGTTTTCTGCACACCGGCTGGGTGCACCTGCTGTTCAACGTAATCACGTTCTACTGTTTCAGCGGCAGCATCGAAGAAACAATAGGCATCCGCAACTTCCTGCTTCTGTATTTCGCCAGCTTGCTCGGCGGCAACTTGTTCTCCCTCTTCCTGCACCGCAACGACTCCAGGTATTCGGCCGTGGGCGCGTCGGGGGCCATCAGCGGCCTCGTTTTTGCGGCCATTGCTTTGTACCCCGATATGCGCGTGGGCATGATTGGCATTCCGTATTCTATGGCCGGCTGGCTGTACGGGCTGCTCTATGTGTTGCTCTCCGCCTACGGCATCAGCGCCCGCCGCGACAATATCGGGCACGATGCCCACCTGGGCGGCGGTTTGGTGGGTCTAGGCGTGGTAGTCGTCATGCGGCCGGAGCTTCTCACTACGAACTATCTCGCCATTGCGGCCATCCTACTGCCTGCCTTAGGTTTTATTTACCTGCTGCTCAAGAAGCCCGAAGCCTTGGTGCTCGGTAATCTCTTTTCAGCCGCCCCTACGTATCAAACCCTAGAAGACCGACACCTAGCCCTTAAAAAGCAGCAGGAAGCCGACCTAGATGAGCTGCTGGATAAAATCAACCGCAAAGGCCTAGATAGCCTAACCCCGCGCGAGAAAAAAGAGCTGGAAGAACTTTCCCGCTAGGCTGATTAGTCATTTGATTAGTAGCATCGAGCCAGCAAAGTCGCTCCCCTCATGCTTCTTCAAGAAGTAATCCGGCGCCGCATTACGTAGTGCGAAGTACTGTCGTCGTTGTCAACCAGCACGTAGGTCGTCACGAATTCCCACCCTTGAGTATTAAGCCAATTCAAGGCATCAATGACCGAATTGAACTCCACTGGCTCGCCTACCTCATCTCGAAGGACAGTCTTGGAGAATGACTTCTGCTGCTGGCCGTAGTCTATTGCTATCACCACTTTTCCATTAGACTTATGCTTAGTGACTTTGAGTTGGCAGTATTCCTCAGTACGTACGCTACCGGCAGAGGCGGTGGGCAGCTGCTGAGCCTGCCCCTGGAGGGCAGCACCCGTGAGCAAAACGACGAGGAGCAGTGACTTCATCATGCTGAGGAGGAATAAGAATTGGGGATAAATACTTGATGCACAAACTCTGTACCACGGCCCCTGTGTAGGACTACCCGATGCGGGCCTGCTTCTCAAACCACCAACAGAATTGTGCGGCGCTTCACCGTTCTTTGCCTTTCTCAACTGCCCGGCATGAAAGACATTTACAACGACGCCACCTACCTCGCCAACAACCCCACCTGGCATGAAGAGGATGCCCCGTTTAAAACTGAGCGGATCCTAAAACTCCTGCGCCGCTATCCTTTCACCTCCGATTTCCAGACCGTGTGCGAGGTAGGCTGCGGCAGCGGCGAAATTCTAGTGCAGCTAGCCCGTCAGTTGCCGCCAGCTACGCGCTTTTTTGGCTACGATATTTCCCAGGACGCTCTTGCTATTGCTAGCCGCAAACAGACCTCACAAATTCAGTTTGCCTACAAAGACCTCACCAGCCCCACCGAAACCCAAGTCTACGACCTGCTACTAGTCATCGACGTCATCGAGCACCTCGACAACTACTTCGAATTTCTGCGCGGCATCGTCACGAAAGCTCGCTACACCATCTTCCACATTCCGCTCGACATGAGTGTGTGGTCCTTACTGCGCGAACAAATGCTGCTGGAATCCAAGGCTCGCGTAGGCCACATTCATAATTTCACCGAGGACTTCATTCTGAGCGTGCTCGCCGACTCCGGCTTCCGCATCCTCGACACGCTGTACACGGAGCCAGTATACAAGCAAAAAACGCGTAAAGAGCACGTCATCGATGCGGCCCGCCGCGCGCTATTCCGCCTCAGTCCAAAGTTCTGCACCAAAACCCTCGGGGGTTATTCTATTATGGTCCTTACCGAAAATCAGTTAGCTGTCAGCAGCTAACAAATAGCTTTATTTTATATATAGTTAGATTATTTCTCTCGAAAAAACCGTAAGCTTGCTACCTCAACCATAATCGTATGAAATCCATGAAGCAAAACCTACCACTACTAGGCCTAAAGAACACGTTCTGGGCCCTGCTACTGCTCGCTCCGCTTGGGGCCTGCGACAGCCTATTTGGGAAAGAAGTAGCCCGCCTCCCCATCAACACCGTCAGCACCGCGGAGCAGGAGGTGATGAAGGAGGCCACGCTCAACCTGAAGAAGGATGATAAAATTGCCGTGTGGTCGGAGATGGACATGGCCTACGACGGCGACGCACCGGTCTGGTTTCAGATGGTGGTGCTGAAAGACGGTGCTCCCTTCGAGCAACTCGAAATAGACCCCACCGACAAGAACATCAGCGTCGGCGAAGTCAAAACCTCCCTCAATAGCAAAGTCAACTGGCGCTTCTCGGGCAAGAATAAGGAGGTGGTGATTCCCGCCAACGCCGCATACACCTTCAAAGCCCGCCTGATAGCCGGCAACAACCCCACGCTGCAAATCAAGAAGGCCGAACTAGTGCTGAAGAAATAACTAGGTTATCCCTACCCCAGCCAGGGTGGCTTCCGGCTGGGGTAGAATACGTCTGTCTCGCTTCTTATGTCCTACTGTCTCATCTCCCGCTCTTAATACGCCGGCTGCGGCCGGAAACGGAAGATGTAGTAGGGCTTGTGCTCCGCCATATGCGTCTTGGACTGAAGCATCTGGTCCGGGATGTCGCTGTCGGCGAGGTAGCAGTACCCGTCTCCGCCAAAGCTCAACCCATCGGCCCACCGGATACGCGCGTCCTGAAGTAAGGTGCGCAGCTGCCCGCTGGGCGTCACCACCGCAATACCTTGGTGCTCCACGTCGGTGATGTACACGTTCTGTTGCGCATCCACCCGAATACCGTCACTGAGCGGCTTACGCGACGCCTCCTGTACCTGCGCGGCCACCTGCGCCGCCGACAACGTAGTGTCTACGCAGGCTTGTACCGGTACGCGGTAAAGCTGGCCATGGCTCATGGCGGCATAGTACACGTAGCGCCCCGTAGGGTCCACGTCCAGCCCATCAATGCCCGGCATGAGGTCGACCAAGCCCCCAAAAAAGCGCATCTTCTTGGCGGGCGTCACGGGCACGAAACCCTGATTTTTCACCGACAGGTGGCCGTCGAGCAGACTGCGGGAGCGGCGCCGGGCCACGTCGTATACCACCAACGAAGGCTTTTTGCCGAAGAAGCTCACGTCGGCCACCAGCACGTAGCACCCGTCAGGCGTCACGGTCAGGTCATTGAAAAACGAGCCTCGCTCCGCCACTTCCACCGGAAACTCATACTCGTGCACCAAGCGGTTGGTGCGCAGGTCGAAGGCCAGCAGCCGCGCTCCTTGCAGCGCATGGTTGCCGTGGTCGATTACCCAGAGTCGCTGCTGCCGATCCACAAATACGCCCAACGGGGTGCGGAGCATGCTTTGGCTGGCCGCGTCGGGATACGGCACCGCCACCCCCGCCCGGATTTCGAGCAGCTTGTTGGTTTCGGGGCGGCTTTCAGGGTGAATGGTGAAGAATACTCGTTGCGGGCCACTGGCCGAGTCGGGCGTAGCGGCCACGTTGCCGATGGGTTCTTGGCTCTCATAAAACGACTCTAACGCCGCCTTCGGCAGTATCGGGGTGGTTGATGCGGGCCCGACGTAGGGCCGCACGCCGCCGTACCGCTGGTACAGAAAAATGGCGCCTACAACGAGTAGCAGGGCTAGGACCAAGAAAAAGCGGGGTAAAAAACGTTTCATGGTGATGAGGTGGTAGCTTGTTGCTCCAAGCGGATTCTTCGGTGAGTTCAAGCCGTAAGTCGCCGCAAAGCTCCATCATTTTCAAACAATTTGTCAATTCGTTTGAAAAATAAATTTTACCCCTACCTTTGCCTCATCATGGCAGCAAAACGAGACGACAAGCGGGAGCACATCCTGCAAGCAGCTGGCCAGTGTTTCAGCCGCTTTGGCTACGAGAAGACCACGCTCCAAGACATCGGCGATGCGGCCCGACTCAACAAAGCGTCGCTCTACTACTACTACAAAAACAAGGAAGACCTTTTCATTCAGGTAGTACTGCGCGAAGCGGAGCGCTACCTCACCGACCTTCAGGCGCAAGTGGCGCCGCTACCCGGCGCCGCGCGCAAAATCCTGGACTACCTTGGCGGCCGCCTCGGCTATTACCATCAGGTGCTCAACCTACACCAGCTTACCATCGAAAACCTACACCGCTTAGAACCGATGTTTGATGATGTATACCAGTCGGTACGCGCCCGGGAATTGGCTTTTCTGGGTCAGTTGCTCCAGGAAGGTCAGCAAGCCGATGAGTTTGCTCCTCTCGACGCGCCCCGCACCGCCGACGCGCTACTCACGGTAGCTGATGCCGTCAAGCACGAAGCCGTGCAGCAAGCTCGCACCGCCTTCGCCTTCGAGGTCGATTACTCGGGGCCGGTGCGGGAAAAAATGACGTTCACCCTCACTCTGCTGCTCAACGGCCTAAAGTAACCCAGGCTGCCCCGGCGGGGCTTTTTCCAACCTCTTCTTCTGGTTTTTTATGCAAACCGCCCTCATTACCGGTGCCAGTAGCGGCATCGGCCTGGAACTCGCGCGCCTTTTTGCCCGCGACAAACACCGCGTGGTCCTGGTTGCCCGCAGCGAAAAAGCCCTCCTGCAGCTCCAACACGAATTGGCGCAGCAGGGCGCCGAAGCCGTGGTAGTAGCCCTGGACCTCAGCCGCCCCGAAGCCGCTCAACAGCTGTTCGAGCAAGTGCAGGCCCGCGGCTTGGAAGTGGATTTCCTGGTCAATAATGCCGGCTTCGGCAACTTCGGCTTTTTCGCGGAAACCGACTGGACCAAGGAAAACCAGATGCTGGACCTCAACATCCGGGCCCTCACGCAGCTCACCAAGCTGTTCCTGCCCGGCATGATAAGCCGCGGACGGGGCCGAATTATGCAGCTCGCCAGCACCGCCGCTTTCCAGCCCGGTCCGCTCATGGCCGTGTATTACGCCACCAAAGCCTACGTGCTGAGTTTTTCCGAAGCCATTGCCAACGAGCTGCAAGGCACTGGCGTCACGGTTACGGCCCTCTGCCCCGGTCCTACCGCCTCCGGCTTCCAGGATGCCGCCGCCCTCCACGACTCCAAGCTCGTGAAAGGCAAAAAGCTGCCGACTTCTGCTGAAAGCGGCTTATGGCTACCGCGCCCTGCTGAGCGGACAAACCGTAGCCGTGCACGGCACCATGAACTGGCTCATGGCTCAATCGGTGCGCTTCACGCCGCGCAAGATGGTTACGGCCTTGGTGCGCAGTATGTCGGAACGTACCCACTAAGCGTTGCCATTATGCGAAACGTCGCTCTTTCCGTGCTAGTGCACAGCTTCTACATGCTAGGCATGGGTCTGGGCTTCTTGCTGCTGCCCGGCCGCCTGCTGCCGCTGCTAGGCTTGCCCGCGCCCCAAGAAATCTGGATTCAGGTACTAGGGCTGTTTACGACCGTCGCTGCGGGCTATTATATGGTAGCGGCCCGCCAGCAGTTGGTGCCCTTTTTCCGCGCCTCCGTGGCCGGGCGTTTGGTGTTCGCCGGGGGCTTGTGCCTGTTCGTGCTCCTAAAGCTGGCCGCGCCCATTATGGTGCCTTTTGCCTTGTTCGAAGCCGGCACGGCCCTCTGGACCTGGGCAGCCTTACGCAACACCATCATGCCTGCTTAACTTCTCGGGTCTGTACTACTTGGCTCGATGCGAAAATAAATTTAGCCTTTGCGGCCAAGCTGCTCAGGAAAACGGGGTTTTGCTTCATAAATAAATGATGCTTGCATAACATTTCTCTAATCATTACGTATTATCTTTGCAGGCAACAAACTGACTTGCATTCACATACATATTTCGACATGAAAAAGCGCACTGCCGCCGTTTCTTCTCTTTTGGTTCTTGGAGGCCTAGGCTCGCTGAGCTACCTCGCCGCTCAAGTGATGGACCTAAACCTGTATTTTGACCTCCGCGATGAGGAAGAAATGCACTACTGCTAAGCAGCAGAGCCTATTAGGTCGCTTCCCCTTTTAAACGGACTCCGCTCGGTAGTGGAGTCCGTTTTGTTTGCCGGCAGTTGAAGAAACCGTGGTTAGCAATCAGCTAGTTACCGCGGAGCCGAGAAAAAAACTACATCCATTCGCGGCGGTTTTCGGTACTTCGCGCTAGCAGCAGCCCGGGCGGGGCGGCTGGCCCATCTTTCCACTTGCTGTCTGGCCGGGCGGCGTCCACCATCAAAGTACACCGGCGGCAGCATAAACCAGTGATTTATGAACCTGAGTAGCCTCAAGGAACAAGTCAGCTACATCATCGGCCGCGACCTGGCCCAGAATTTCGCCCAGCAGGGCCTCGATCTTGACACCGATATCGTGGCGGCCAGCATGAAAGAATTTCTGACCGGCCAGCCCAGCCGCATGAGCCAGGCGCAAGTAAATGAGGTAATGAGCCTGTTGCAGCAGCAAATGGGCGGCCCTGAAGAAGAAACCCAAGACTCCGATGCCATGAACAACAACAAGCAAGAAGGCGAAGCATTTCTGGCCGAAAACAAAAACAAGTCGGGCGTAACCACGCTGCCCAGCGGCTTGCAGTACGAAGTCCTGACCGAAGGCTCAGGCCGCAAGCCCGGCCCTACCTCGCAGGTAACCACGCACTACCACGGCACGCTCATCAATGGCAACGTGTTCGACAGCTCGTACCAGCGCGGCCAGCCGGCTACGTTTGGCGTCAACCAAGTTATTGCGGGCTGGACAGAAGCTCTCCAACTCATGCCCGAAGGCTCGAAATGGCGCCTCTACATCCCCTCGGACCTGGCCTATGGCCGGCGCGGTGCCGGCCGCGACATTGGCCCCGACAGCGCGCTCATCTTCGACGTGGAGCTGCTGAAAGTAAATAACTGAGGAAACCCGGTCGTCCGCCCGGTTGCTTTGGCCGTTGCCGCCCCGTAGTGGGTGCGCAGCAGCACAGCAGCCGGGCGAACTTCGTCTGTGCCTGTTGTGGCTGCTTCCGAAGAACTTTTGCCCGAAGCGGGGCCACCCGCCGAAACCCCGGCGTCCCAGCTGCCGCCCCGCCCGCCCCTGCCCACCCTGCGCAGCGACGATGGCCGCGTTATGCTTACTGCTGATGCCCTGGAAGTGAACGGGCAGCGGTTTGCGCTGCTGGAATTGGAGGCCGTAGAAGTGCAGCGGGTGCGCTGGCTGCTGTGGCTGCTGCTCGGCGGGTTCACGCTGGCGGGCTTCCTGCTGGGCTTTCTACAAAACTGGCTGCGCACCATGCCCGCCGCCCTAGGCATCATGATCGGGGCGTTGCTGCTGGCCTGGGGGCAGCGCGGCACCAACCGCCTGCGCCTGCACCGACTAGGCCGCGAATCGGTGCATTTTGCCTTGCCCGGCGAGCTGGCGCCGTGGCAAAAGCTGATGGCCGAAACCAACCGCCGCATTCACCGCCGCCACGACGAGGCCGCCGAAGCCGCCGCTGCGGCTCTGCTGGCCGCAGATATTAATGCTGCCAACGCGCCGGAGTCGCCTTCGACCGAATAAAACCAACTGCTCCCAGGCATCTTCCTGTTGCCGGCTCCGTTTGTGTGCCACGCCCTACCTTTGGGCGCATTTTAGGGCATCTCCTTTTCTTCAATTCCTCTTATGGACGCCAAACACTCGCATACCGCCATTTCAACGGCTGGCTTGCTCATTGCCCTAGGCATTATCTACGGGGATATCGGGACCTCGCCGCTGTACGTGATGAAGGCCATTGTGCCGGAGCGTATCACGCCAATGCTGGTGTACGGGGGTATTTCCTGCGTTTTCTGGACGCTCACGCTGCAAACCACTATCAAGTACGTGCTCCTGACGCTCAACGCGGACAACAACGGCGAGGGCGGTATTTTTTCGCTCTACGCTTTGGTGCGGCGGCGCGGCGCCTGGCTTTCGGCCGTGGCTATTATTGGTGGCTCGGCCCTGCTTGCTGATGGCGTGATTACGCCCCCGATTTCGGTATCCTCGGCCATCGAAGGGCTGGAGGCGGTGTATCCGGGCATTCCGACGGTGCCCATTGTCATTGGCATTATCGCGGCGCTGTTCCTGCTGCAAAGCTTCGGTACGCAGATTGTGGGCAAGGCTTTCGGACCCATCATGTTCATCTGGTTTTCGATGCTGGCCGTGCTGGGCGTCTCCTGGATCTTGCAGCACCCCGATATTCTCAAAGCCATCAACCCCTACTACGCCTATGATCTGCTGGTGAACTATCCCGGCGGATTCTGGCTGCTGGGCGCCGTGTTTCTGTGTACCACTGGTGCCGAGGCGCTGTATTCCGACCTTGGCCACTGCGGCAAAGGCAACATTCGCATCAGCTGGATCTTCGTAAAAACCTGCCTGCTACTCAATTACTTTGGGCAAGGGGCTTGGCTGATGGCGCACGAAGGCCAGCTGCTCAACAAGCGCAACCCCTTCTATGAGCTGATGCCCGAGTGGTTCCTGCTCATCGGCATTGGCATTGCGACCATCGCGGCCATTATTGCCTCGCAGGCTCTCATCACGGGTTCGTTTACGTTGGTGGCCGAGGCTATCCGCCTCAATATGTGGCCCAAAGTGCGGCTCAATTACCCCACCGACGTGAAAGGCCAGCTCTACGTGCCCAGCATGAACCGGCTGCTGCTCTTCGGCTGCGTGGGCGTGGTGCTGTACTTCCAACGCTCCGAAAACATGGAAGCGGCGTACGGCCTGGCCATCACGCTCACCATGCTCATGACCACGCTGCTGCTCACGATGTGGCTGCGGGCCAGGCGCGTGCCCTTGGTGGCCATTGTACTGTTCGCGCTGGTGTACGGGGCTATTGAGGGTTCTTTCTTAGTAGCCAACCTCATCAAGTTCCCGCACGGTGGCTGGGTGTCGCTGGCTATTGGTATTACGCTGGTGGGGGTGATGTACGTGTGGCTGCGGGCCTTCTATATCAAGCGCCGCCTCACGGAGTTCGTGAAGATTGACCCGTACATGGAAGCCCTGAAGGAGCTTTCCAACGATGAAACCGTGCCCAAATACTCCACCCACCTCGTGTTCATGACGTCGGCGGAACGGGCTTCGGAAATCGAGTCGAAGATTATTTACTCCATCTTTCAGAAGCGCCCCAAACGAGCCGACATCTACTGGTTCGTGCACGTCGATACCACCGACGAGCCGTACACGATGGAGTACAAGGTGCACGAGCTGGCCCCCGATGATGCTTTCCGCATCACGTTCCGATTGGGTTTCCGCGTGGAGCAGCGCATCAACCTGTACTTCCGCAAGGTGGTCGAGGACCTCGTGCGCAACAAGGAAGTGGACATCACCTCCCGCTACGAATCCTTGAGCAAGCAGCACGTAACCGGCGATTTCCGCTTTGTGGTTCTGGAGAAGTTCCTGTCGGTGGAAAACGAGTTTCCGTGGGTGGAGAAGCTGGTGATGCAGGCCTACTTCTACATCAAGCAGTTCATCGCCTCCGAAGACAAATACTTTGGCCTCGACACCAGCTCCGTGAAAGTGGAGAAAGTACCGCTCGTGATTACGCCCGTGCGTGAAGTAGCGCTGAAGCGGGTGAAGTAGCGCGAAGCTCTAGCTTCGCGCATCGTCCGCGCCGCTTGCCGACTCTCACAACGGCATCGTGCAACGATGCTCGTTGTTCTGGCGCGGGAGTCAGCAACGATACGCGAAGCCGGAGCTTCGCGCTACGGCCCGGCCGCCGATGCGCGCCAGCAGTTAAGAAATTGTAGTATCTGCCGATTTATTCGGCATGCCGAAAAGCCCCGCTGGTTCGCCGCGGGGCTTTTTTTGCGTTTCATTGGCGAATAAATTACTTGTATGCTTGGGCTTACGCCAAAATCTTAGTTAGGATGTAAGCCTGTTTTTTTCTCCCTTGGGGCCTTGTTCTTTTCCACAACCCAAACCCCCACAACCCCATGCGTACCCCTACCCTTTCCGCGGCGCTACTGGCGCTGCTCTTGGCTAGTTGCCAGCACCAAGCCGATGAGCAGCAAGCCCCCCAGCCCCAGACCGACCCCACCGAAGCCCTCAGCAGCCAGCAGCTCGACGAGCAGATTATGAGCCGTTTGCAGGAGTCCGGGCAGTTCGACTGGAACCAGGCTTCGGCTCACTTCGTCTGGAGTGCCCTTACCCGCTCCGACTACGTGCTGTCGGTGGGCTACCGGCCGGCGGGCCACACCGGCGCCCTGCCCGACGATGCCGCCAGCAACCCCGCCTGGCAAGCCGCCCGCCAGCAGGTGCTGGACCTGATTCTGGCCCAGGAGCGCCAGTCGCGCCCCGACCTGACGGCGGCCCAGTTGGTGGCCTACGACGAAAACGTGCTGCCCGTGCTCGACGTGACCGTGCGCGAGCTAAGCACCATCAAAGCACTCCGCGCCAGCGGCCTGGTCCGCTACGCTGAGCCGATGGGCTACGAGCCCAACCAGCCTGAGAAAACCGCCAACAAAGGGGCTTCCTCCCTGCTCGACTTCGGCTGCGGCAGCAACGACGCCGACGCGGGCCTAGTAGCTGGCACCGACTACGTGACCCTGCCCGGCGGCGCTAAATCGTCGTGGAACCAGGCCGACCAATTCCACGGCATTCGGGCCGCCTGGAGCCAAAGCACCGGCCAGGGAGTCAAAATCCTCATCATCGACTCCGGCTCCTCCGACGCGCAGGAAAACCTGGGCGCCGCCATCAACCAAGGCCAGAGCAGCGGCCGCACCGTAGAGCGCCTCGTCACGCTGCCGCGCCCTAGTATTCTCGGCATTCCGTATGGCGACGCTGAAACACCTAACGATGGCTGCGGCCACGGCACCAGCATGGCCGGCGCTGCTGCCGCCCCGCGTGGCACCGATGGCGCCTCGGTCGGCATTGCCTACAACGCCAACCTGATAACCGTGCACGCCACTACCGATGTGTTCCTGGATGAGAGCCGCGAGGTCAAAGGCGTAGCCGATGCCTATCTGCTGGCCGGCAACCGCCCCGACGTGCGCGTGATTAGCATGAGCCTGGGCCGCCTCACCAACTCTTCGCAGATTGCCGATGCCATCCGGTTTGCCTACGGCCGGGGCAAGCTCATCTTCTGCGCCGCTGGCACCTCATTTAGCTTCACGGCCGGCTTCGTGGGCGTCATCTTCCCGGCCACGATGGCGGAAGCCGTGGCCGTAACGGGCGTGAAAGACAACCTCACCAGCCGCTGCGACGAGTGCCACGTGGGCTCCAAAGTGGACTTTACGGTGGTGATGCAGCGCGGCGCCAACGACCGTCGTCCGCTTACGCTAGCCCAAGACGGCGATGTACCCAGCACCGTGGGTGGCTCGTCGGTAGCCACGGCTAGCATGGCGGGCCTCACGGCGCTGGTGTGGGCCAAGTACCCCGCCGAAACCCGCGCCCAGATCCTGAGCCGCCTCGTGGCCGCCAGTTCCAACCGCAACGCCCGCAGCAGCAGCTTCGGCTGGGGCCGCGTGAACGCGGCGGCGGCTGTGGGCGCGCAGCCGCTGTAGAAGTTGATGTCAACATTACACTATTAAAAAAGCCCCGCCTGGAATCCAGACGGGGCTTTTCATGAGAATATCCAGCGAATTACTTCCGTACCACCAGCCACTTATTGAGCACCGTTTGCTGCTCCGCCGTGGGAGTGGGGAGCCGCTCGATGCGGTAGCGCTGGGCGGTGCCGGCCAGCAGCGGGAAGCTCAGCTCCTTCAGCAGCCCATCGCGCGAGACGAGCAGCTTCACTTCCGTGCCCGCGGGGGCGCCGGCCAGCAGCTTGTTCGGGTCGTCGGTGAGGCGCACGCCATTGAGGGCCAATACCTCGTCGTTCACGTTGAGGCCGCCCTGCCAGGCGCTGCCCTCGCGCAGGGTGCTCGTCACGGTGTATTTGCCGCCGCTGGTGCTCACGGTAGCGCCAAGCGAGGCATCTTCCGATACGGGCGTCGTTGTCAGTTTCAGGCCGGCATAGCCCAGGGCCGTGTTGTAGGGCAGGGTTTCGGTGCCGTACACGTGGCGGCGGAAGAAGTCGTCGAAGCGGCGGCCGGCAATGCGGGCTACGGCGGCCTGGTATTCTTCGTCGGTGAAGCCACGCTGCTTTTTCACGTAGTACTCGTCGTAGAGGTAGCGCATCACGTCGTCGAGGCTCTTCTGGCCCTTGGTTTCCTGGATCACCATCAGGTCCAGCACGGCCCCAATCACCTCGCCTTTATCGTAGTAGCTGATGCCGGTGTTGGCCGAATTCTCATTGGGCCGGTAATACTTAATCCACGCATCGAAGCTCGATTCCGCCGCCGACTGCTGCTTGTTGCCGGGCGTATTCTCCACCCGCGTGATGCCGTTGCTGATATCCGACAAATACGTGTCGGGCGTCAGGAAGCCGGCCCGCTGCACAATCAGGTTAGAGAAATACTCGGTGCCGCCCTCGCTCAGCCACAGCATGCGCGTGTAATTTTCCTCATCATAGTTGAACGGCCCCAGCGCGATGGGCCGGATGCGCTTCACGTTCCAGAGGTGGAAATACTCGTGCGCCACCAGCCCCAGAAAGCCCTTGTAGCCCCCATCGGCGCTGTACGCGTTCCGCGACACCGACAGCGTAGTGGAAAATAAGTGCTCCAGCCCGCCCGTGCCCCGGTCGATGTTGTGAATGATGAACACGTAGCGGTCCAGCGGATTGCGGCCCACCACGCGGTGCGCCTCTTCGCACACCCGCTTCATGTCGGCCAGCAGCTTGGCTTCGTCGTACTGCGTCTGCCCAAACATGGCAATGGTGTGCGGCGTGCCGTTAGCCTCGAAGCTGAGCACCTTGTGCGTCCCAATCTCGATGGGCGAGTCGGCCAGCTCATCATAGCTGCCGGAGCGGAACGTGAAGGTGGCGCCGGCCGGCTTGAGGCTGGTGGAAACCTGCGTCCAGCCCGGCGCGGGCTTCACTTCGAGGGTGCTGGCCAGCTGCTTGCTCTCGGCTGGGTACATGAACACGCTGCTGCCGTTCACGTAGCCGTGCGCCGCGTCCACGAAGCTCGTGCGCACGCTCAGCTCGTAGGCGTACACCCGGTAGCGCACCACGAAATCCTTGGCTTTCGGGTGATACACGCGCCAGGTATTCTTAGCTACCTTCTCAGTGCGCAGCTTCTCGCTGCCCGCCTGCGCCGTGAAGCCTTCCACGTGCCGCGAAAACTCCCGCACCAGGTACGAGCCCGGCGCCCACACCGGCATCTTCAGGTCGGTGTAGGTCTTGCCGAAGCCGCTGAGGCTGGTTTCGACTTCGAAATAGTGCGTTTGGGGCGCGGGCATGGCCAGCGTGTAGCGCAGCACTGGAGCCGCCAGCGCCGCCTTAAACTGGCTCAGCAGCAACATCAGCACCACCGCCACCAGCAGGCGAGTACGGGAATGGGTCATGAAAGGGGAATAGGGAGTTTGGAATGAAGAATGAGGAGTTTGGAATGAGGAATTTCCTGAACACATGACCCAGCAACTGTTCATTGCTCATTGCCAATTGTTCATTGCCGTACGCTCCGGTCTGCTCGCTTTTTGGCGAGCTGAACGGTCGCCGTTAGCTGACGTTGTTTTGTCTGGTCTTGCCAGCGGCGCATACTTTAACCGTTCAGCCCGCGAAAAGCGAGCAGACCGGCCCGCACAACAATGGGAAATGAGGCATGAAGAACTTTCCGTTAGATAATTCTTCATTCAAAAACCTGTTGGCGCAAAGAACGGGAAAAAGCGAGCAGGGCTGCAAACAGTGGCCAAAACTCCGGCTACGGCTGTGGCGCCCCCGGTTTCTTACGCTACAGCCGCCAGAACCCAGCTCCTAGCTCCGCCGTTAGAAAAGCCGACCGTTTACGTGTTTGCTGGTCTACCCTGCTGCCTCATGCGCTACGTCTGGATAACCTTTATTGCCTTGGTTGGGCTGCTGCTTGGCGTTTTTGCCTGGCCCAAGCTCGCCAACCGAGTTCCCGCAAAGCCCCCCACACCCGAGGCCCCCGTACGCCCGACCGCCTGGGTCACCAGCACGCGTTCAACTTCTCTGCCTGACAGCGTCGTCAGCTTCGCGATGCGCCAGCTAGGCACCAACTATTGCTACGCCGGCAACACGCCCGCCACTGGTTTCGACTGCTCCGGTTTCGTGCAATACGTGTTCAGCAACTTCAAAGTAGCCGTGCCCCACTCCACGGCCCTGCTCATTGCTGTGGGGCAGCCCGTGCCCCGCGAGCAGGCCCGCCGCGGCGACATTATCGTGTTTACGGGCACCGCCGCCGACGCCACCACGCCCGGCCACGCGGGCATTATTGTGTCGGGGCCGGGCCAGCCGTTGCGCTTTATCCACTCCTCCTCGGCCCGCCGCGAGTCCGGCGTCAAGCTCAGCCAGGTAGCAGGCACCGACTACGAGCGGCGCTTCATGCAAGTACGGCGGGTGCTGTGATGAAGAATGAAGACGCGACCTACCACTGGCCGGGTTGCGCCAATTCCTCATTCAATCACCTGCCGGTCTGCCCGCTTTTTCGGCGGGCTGACCGGTCGCCGTTAGCTGACGGTGTTTGTCTGCTCAGTTACCACAATTGTTCATTGACTATGCGGCGCACCCTTCGACCGGTCAGCCCGCCGAAAAAGCGGGCAGACCGGAACCACCGACCAACTCCTTATTCTTCATTCCTAATTAAAAAGAGCGATGCCCGGCCGCCTATGCAGAACCTCAATTGAGAGGCTGCTGGGCGGGCCGGGCATCTAATCCTTCAAATCTTACCAAGCGACGAGTCTGGGGTACAGCCCCGTCATCCTTTGTGTAAGACCTTGCCAGAATGCGGGAAAAAGCCAAATGGGGCGTTTTTCCGCGCGAAAGCTGTTGTTAAGCGCGTCCGGCGGTGAAGCGGACTACATTCGACAGGCTTGGCAGGATTTGTTTGGGACTACTAGACATTTTGTACCTCCTTTCTTTAAGTTCCACATAACCCCGGCCGCGCTTCCCAGCACCTTAGGGCTGCTTGGGCGGGGCTGTAGCACTCGCTACGGTTGGTAAAGTTAAAAGCCGATGGGATGGTTCAAAATAAAAAGGGCTTTTTTTAGCGCAGAAAGCCTCTTTCGCCTCCATACACTTGAGGATCAGTTTCTTTCTTTTTACAATTTTAACCGTTCTGGGTCTGGCCCCAAACTTGCCACTGCGCTACCAGCGGTTATTTGGCCGTTACCGTGCGGTTTTTGGAGTTTTCTCCTATCTTTTCCGCACTTATCGTACCCCACTCTCTTTCATCATGAAAAAAACCCTCTTTCTCTCCATTGCCTTCTTGCTCGCCTTCGCTGGCTTTGCTTCGGCCCAAACTCTTTCTCCCCTGGGCGTGTGGACGAATGCAGAAAAGAAAGCCACGTTCGAAATCTACAAGTGCGACACCAAGCTGTGCGGCAAAATCGTGACGCTAACCGTGCCCAACGACCCGGCCACGGGCAAACCCAAAACCGACTCGCAGAACCCCGACCCCAAGCTGCGCAGCCGCCCCCGCCTGGGCCTGGTATTTATGCAGGGCTTTGAGTACGACGATGACAACAAGTGGGACGATGGCAAGATCTACGACCCGGAGAGTGGCAAAACCTACTCTTGCTACATGAAGATGATTAACGCCAATACCATGGAGGTGAAAGGCTATATCGGCTTCTCTATGATTGGTAAATCGCAGACCTGGACCCGCATTAAGTAAGCCACACTACTGTTTTGCTAGCGTACCAGCGACGCTCCTGCTCCGGCGGGGGCGTCGCTTTTTTGCTATCTTACCCCCTCTGCTCGCTGCCCAGATGGGCTACCTACTCTTCCTTTCCACCAGCCACCAACTCCTTGAAACCTCTTCTACTAAGCCTATTACTTTGGTTCCTGGCCTTTGGGCCAGCCTACTCCCAAGCGCCCCCGCTCGGCGTCTGGGCCGATGATTCCGGCGACTCGCACATCGAACTATACCGTTGCGGGGAGCAGCTCTGCGGCCGAATTGTGTGGCTGCGCACCCCTACCGACGACAACGGTAAGCCCCGCCTCGACCAGCACCACCCCGAGCCCGAGCGCCGGACCCGCCCCCTGCTCAACCTGACCGTGCTGCAAAACCTGAGCTACAATGCCGAGAAGGACCGGTGGGAAGGCGGCGAAATCTACGACCCCGAAAACGGCAAAACCTACTCTTGCTACCTCGCGGCCGCCGGCAAAGACCGGCTGGAGGTGAAAGGCTACATTGGCTTCTCCATGATCGGCAATTCGCACTACTGGCAACGGGTGAAATAAGAGCAATTCTTTTGTTGCGGGGGCTATTGAAAGGCAAGTTCGGTACGGAGCTTGCCTTTCGCCGTTTATTCGGGTGCTTGAGCCTTTTGTTTGAAGCCTCGTATCTATTCAAGCCACCAAACCATTTGTCATGGCGGGTGTTGTCCCCTCATACAGTCTCCATTACCTTGCGCGAATTTTTTAAACGCCTTTTTTCCTCTACTCCCCAGCCGAATGCGGAGTGGCGGCCGCTGCACCGCACGGCCGCGGAAGAGCGCGCCCACGCCCGTTGGGTGGAGCAGCAGGTATACCTCAACTGGGCCGGGCCGTATTTTAAAGCCTACCATTTCAGTAAAGCCGGCATACAGGGGCAGGGACTGCGGGTACAGCTACTGGAAGAGGCGGGCCGCCGCGGCGTTATCCTGCTCTACGACCCCAGCATCGGGCCCGGTAACTTCCGCCATTTCTTCGATTTATTGCGCGACCGAGTAGTGGCGCTGGGCTACAACGTCTCCACTTCCGACCACCGCACGCTGCACCACGAGCGGTACACCGAAAGCATCGAGAAGCATTTTCTTAAACCCCGCCCCTACGACTGCACCACCACCGGCCGTTGCAACCAACGCTACGGCACCATTACCGTGGACCTAGTGCGCATAAATGGGCAGCCCGGCTTTATTCGCTTCGTGAGCAACCCCTACCAAGATGCCATCTTCACGCCAGCCCACTCCTTTGATGAGCTGATGGCGGACGTGCTCGACATGCCAGCCGCTCCCGCCGAAGTGCAGGCCCTTATTAAAGAATACGCGCGAGGGTAAAGTAGAGAAAACCTACCATTCCTTCATATAAAAAAAGCCTGCTTCTGGAGAAGTAGGCTTTTTTATTCCTCGCTACCTTACTCCCGTACGAAACGAGCCAGGGATACCTCGCCATTAGCAGCCGTGAGGCGCAGATGGTAGAGGCCAGCCGCCAACGCGCGAGTATCCAATTGCTTGTGCAGCGGGTCGACAGTTTGGCGCAGCAGGACCCGGCCAGTAGCATCCGTGACTTCGGCGGTAGCGCGCGTGGTCAGGTCGGGCAGAAGTAGCGTTTCGCGGCAGGGATTAGGATACACGGTGAACCGGGCGGTGCGAGAGGCATGGGTGCTTAATACCAGCGCATTATCGCGCAGCGTGGTGCCGTTACCGTTCAGTATCCATTGCTCAACATCTACGCCGACGGAATCCACCGTTTTGCTTACGGGCACCGTGAACGAGGAAACCGGCTGACTCTGACGCAAGCGCACGGTTTGCGCCGTGCCATCGCTGAAGCTTAGCGTGTAGTTCACCTCCGTATCGAAGAAGGGCGTGATGGCGGGCATGGATACCGTTTCGGTGGTGCGGAGGTAGAAAGTCTGGCCCACTTGGTTCCAGCGCACATTAAACGTGGGGTAGCCTTGGCCGCTGTACCACTGGTCGAAGAAGTATTGCAGCGGCCGGCCGGCTTCGGCTTCGAAAATGCGCTGCAAGTCGCGGGTACGGGCGGTGCGGCCACTGTAAGTGGTTTGATAGGTGCGCAAGGCCCGGAAGAACTTGTTGTCGTCGTTGAGCAGGTAGCGCAGCATGTGTATTACCGTCGCGCCTTTCTTGTAGGACAAGTTGCCGCTGAAGATGCGCCTTACATCGGTGGTATCGGGCACCCGGACGCTGCCACCGGGGTTTCGCATGGCACTGGTATGAGCGTTATCCATCCACTGCCGGGCCGTGAAGTTGGACAACGGGAACCGGGCAAGCGAGAGATATTCGCCGTAGGAAGCAAACCCTTCGTTGAGCCAGATATCCTCCCAAGAAGCGCAGGTCACGTTATCGCCGAACCATTGGTGAAACAGTTCGTGGGCCGTGAGCGTGAAGTTGAAGCCGTCCTGCGTGGTCATGGTCTGGTGTTCCATGCCGCCGCCGATGGGGGCCATGCTGTGGCCGTACTTCTCGGTAGCAAACGGATAAAGGCCCACCAGGCTGGAGTAGTTTTCGATGAAGCCCGGCGTGCGGTCAATTTCCGTGCGGTAAAAATTCAGCGCCGCCTGATTGTAAACGTAGTTGACGATGGGAATGCGCGGTCCGCCCGCAGGGTTGGCGTAATTCACGTACTCGAGATACGGCGCCACCGCTACTGACACCAAGTAGTAGTCTATTGGTTTGGCGCGGTGCTTCCATTCGTAGCGGTTCTTGTTGCCGGGCCGCGGCGTAACGCGCTCCAGCACCCCGTTGGAGCCTACTTTGTTGACGCTGCTCGTCGTCACCCACACGTCCAGCGAGTCGGCTTTGTCGGTCAGGACTTGCTTGCAAGGCCACCACTCGTGGGCCGAAAAAGGCTCGGAAAGGCTCCACGTGACATTGACGCCAAAGTTGTTTTCGAACTTTGTACTGAGGGCATTGCCGATGGCGGCGGAGTTACCGCTCGGAGCAGTACCGCGGTAGTATATCACGGTGCTGAACAGCGTGTTGGCGGGTACCGTCTGGGGCAGCGCGGCCGTAGCGTCGGAGCCGGCGCGGCGCAGGCCCGGCGAGCGGCGGCCGTTTACTACTATCGAGTCGATGATGAGTGTTGGGTACAACTCAAACGCCACCGAATCGAGGGGCTGCGCAAGGTTCTGGGCTAGCATTCGCACATTGCCGCCCACATTCAGCGAATTATTTTCCAGGGCGATGTCGAGCTTATAATATTTCACGTCGTAGCGGTCCATTTTCTGGCGGTGGCGCACGGTGGTAGCCGGGCCACGTTGCGCTGTACGCAGGTGCGTCTTGATGCAGGTGGCGGCCGCGTCCTGGGCCACATCTAGGGAAGATGAACCGGCAGTGGACGTTTGCGCCCATAGGCTAGGCGCGGCCAGCAGCAAACCAGCCAGCAAACAGTAGAAACGAGACATGAAGGGAAAGGGGGTAGTGGAACGATAACCAGCCAGCGGCTGGCAGAGCAGCAGATGGGCAAGATACGCAGGCCTCTGCATAAACAGGGGCGGCTACCCAACGGGTTACGGGGCGAAGGTCGTATCTTGCCCAGGCACCGGAGTATTATTTCAGCTTTTTGTATGAACTCTGCTATACTTCATTTAATACCAGCAGCCCGGAAATGGTTTGGCTGCCTGTTGCTGCTGGTTTGGCTAGGCGGGGTTTCTGCCGCGCAAGCCACGCATATTGTGGGCGGCGAGATGGACTTGCAGTACCGGCAGGGCTCCACCTACCAATTCACGCTCAACCTGTATTTCGACGCTCGTAATGGTAACGCCGGGGCTCTCGACAATGACTTGACGGTTAGCATTTTTGAAAAGGGCAGCAACCGGCGCGTACAAAACCTGACATTGCCGCTCACGGCCAACACACTCGTCAACTACACCAACCCGGCCTGCGCGACGAACACCTCGCTGCTTACGCGCCGGCTCGTGTACACCGCGCCGCTGGACCTTTTGCCCACTATTTACACTAACTCCGGTGGTTACTACGCGGCGGTTGAGCGTTGCTGCCGCAACAACGGTATCAGCAACATTGAAAGCCCCGGCAATGCGGGCCAGACGTTTTACCTGGAGTTTCCGGCGGTGGTGCGCAACGGCCAGCCCTTCCGCGATTCTACGCCCCGCATTTTCCCGCCCCTCGGCGACTATGCCTGCTTAGGCGAGTTGTTTACGTATGATTTCGGCGGCCAAGATGCCGATGGCGACTCGCTGGCGTATGAGTTATCGACGCCGCTCAACGGCAACTCCACGCCGGGCCTGCCCAAGCCGAGCGTAGCCGAGCCGCAGCCCTACGAGGAAGTTCGCTGGAATGCTGGATTGAGCCTGCTAAACCAAATTCCGGGCCGGCCGACCCTCACTATCGATGCTCGCACCGGTCGACTGCAAGTACTGCCTACCGACGAGGGCCTGTTTGTGTTCGGCATCAAATGCTCGGAATACCGGCAAGGGCGCAAGATTGGGGAAACCCGACGGGACTTTCAACTCAAGGTGATAACGTGCCCGCGCAACAGCGCGCCTACCGTACGGGCGGCCATGCCCGGCACCACGCGCGCCTACCAGCCGGGGCGCGACACGCTGCGGCTGCGCCCTGGTTTCAACCGCTGCCTCACCCTGCGCTTCACCGACCCCGATGTGCCGTCGCGCCTGTCTTTGTCGTTGCGGGCCGTCAATTTTCCGGCGTCCTTGCTGCCTTCGTTTAGTGTTACGCAGGGCACGGTGCGCAGCCCAGGCGCCCCCGATACGCTGGTGTCGCAGCTGTGCTTTCCGAACTGTTTCAACACGCGGGGCCAAGTTTATCTGCTCGATGTGATTGTGGCCGATGATGGGTGCAGCCTACCCAAGCGCGACACGGTACGCATTGCTTTTACGGCCGTCCCCGACCCTAATAGCGCGCCCACCATTATTAGCAACGCCGCCCTGCCCCTGCGCGCCCGCGTTGGCGACCTTATCAGCTTCGACGTAACGGGCACCGACCCCGACAACGACCCACTTACACTCACCATGAATGGGCAGGGCTTTCAGCCGACTGATGTGGGCGCCACGCTCACGCAGGTGGTGAGCGGCAACCAGGTACGGGGCCGTTTCTCGTGGCGCGTCGACTGCCGGGCGGTGGGGCGTCCACTCTACGAGTTTAACTTCGCGGTGAGTTCCAGTTCCTGCGGGGAGACGCAAACGGTCAGCCTGCGCATTCCTATCCAAATAGAGTACGCTAATACGGCTCCCACGCTAGTTTCCAGCCCCTTACTCATGCCTAGCTCCGTCGATTTGCCGGTAGTTGTCCGACGGCTAGTAGGCGACAGATTCGAGGCCACCTTCACCGGCACCGACCCCGACACCGACCCGCTGGTGCTGTCGGCGACGGGCAATGGGTTTGAGCTGGCCGATGTGGGCATGAGCTTTCAGGCACAAAACGGTAACGGCCGGGCCACCGCCACCTTCCGCTGGGACGCCAATTGCAGCAGTATCAAATTCCCCAACAATGCGCTGGACGTGACCTTCCGACTTCAGGAAATGACCTGCCGCCCCGAGCCCCAGACCCGGCTAGTACGCTTCGAACTCATCAGCCCCGATACAGCCGCCTTCACGCCGCCCAACATCTTCACCCCCAACAACGACCCCAACCAACTCAACGAGTTCTTCACCGTTCCCGACCTTCCCGCCGACTTCTGCGAGTCTCGTTTCGCCGGTGTCAAGATTTTCTCTCGCTGGGGCAATCAGGTGTACGAAAGTAAAGCCCGCAACTTTCGCTGGGACGGAGGTAAACAACCCGCCGGCGTCTATTTCTACCTCATTGAGTACACCGACGGCCGCAAGTTCAAAGGCCCCATTACGCTGGCGAAATAACCTAGCAGAAGTATAGCCCAGAGCGACAAGAAAGCCCCGATACCAGCTGGTATCGGGGCTTTCTTGTCGCTCTAATGATTCTAAGCAGCGAGTACAAGACAATTATTCAACTATCTGCGTACCTCCATCTCGCTTGCTTCTCGTGTCTCAGTCTGACTGCTAGTACAAGAACACAAACACCACAAACAGCACCACCCAGAGTACATCCAGAAAATGCCAGTAGATGCTCAGCAAGCGGAGTTGGAGCCGGCGGTACGGGTTGCGAATGAAGACCAGAGTACGCACGGCATCGCGGGAGGCATGGAGAGTGCGCAGCAGCAGAGCCAGCAGAAACAGCATGCCGCCCAGCAAGTGCACCACGTGCAGCGCCGAAATAAGGTAGATGTACGTGCCGCTAGCCTGGCCCTTGAAAAATACGCCTTGCTGCATAAGCTCCCGCCAGCCAAGCACCTGCAACCCCGCAAAGATGCAGCCCAGCAGCAAGGTCGCGCCCAGGCAGCGGGCCAAGTTATCAACGTCGTCGGTGCGGTAGAGCCGGGCAGCTTGGCCGAGCACGTAGCTGCTGATGAGCAGCACGATGGTACTAATGGAGAAGAACTTAGGAAACTGCCGCAACCCCACGGGCAGCTGGGCGCTGTAGTGGGCGTGCGCGTAGGCCAGCACCAAGAATAGGAACAGCACCCCGCTGCACACCAACCCCAGGTACAGCATCATCAGCAGCGGCGGCACGCGCTCCATGCGCTGGAAAGCGGAAGCGGGCCGGTTGGACCCGACCTTGTCTTTGCGTTCTTTATCGGAATTCATACTAGGCGACGGGAGTAGGCAACGAGTGTTTTTGCAAACCAATCTGAAGCCCTTTAGTTCCAGGCGCCCACACGCCACTCACCTCTGAGGCCACTGAGCAAGATACGCAAAAGCCGCCCTGCCAGACGCGCAGGATTCGGGGATTTTCAACGAAAAATTCGTTGCCTACTCCGACCGTCGACCTTGCCAGGTACTTAGTCGCCGCGGAAGAAAGAGCCGATTTTTCCGAGCACCGCGTGCAACGTGATTTTAGGGCTGCGGCCCGCTCCAAACGTGACGTAGGTTTTGCCGCCCACCCGCAGGTCGAGCACCAGCCCCAGCCGCAGCGCCACATCGTTGAGCTGCTGCATAGGGTCGGGGCCGCGCGGACCTTTGGGTTTGGGTGGGGCGTTCGGGTCTTTCGGGGGCCCGCTGGTCAGCTTATCGAGGACGCGCTGGCTCGGGACATTGAGAATGAGGTAGCTTCCCGAGGCGGCTATTTGAATATCGTCGCCATCGAAAGTAACAACCAGCTGGGCTTCTAGGTCGAGGCCGCTAGCCAAGGGGCGAAGGCGTTGCGGGTGGCAAGGCTGGGCTCGGCGCGGCAGCCGGTGGGTTTTCGCCGCGGGTGCGGATGCGCAAGGAGCCGTTGAGCCGCCACGTGGTAGCCGGACCAGCGGGATTCTGCGGGTTGGGCACCTGCAATTCCATCTGGTCGAAGGCCACGGCCAGTTCGACGCCTCCCGATAGTTTAGACAGCAAGGAAGCGGCCGTATCGGCCCAGGAAGTGGGTTGTTGGTTGGAATCGGGCATGGGAGAGAACAAGAAAGGAAGCGTTGAAAATAATCGGTTTGATGATGCTTCCATACGCGCAATGCCGCCGCTTGGCTGCGTGCTGGAGCACCAGAAACTGGGCCGCAAGTTACACGCGCGCACTTCTCCATCCACTTCTTCTTAACCTCCGCCGTTAGCAACCTCCGCCGTACCCCAACTTGCCGCGTCCGGTTGCGTATGTTGCCCATCCCCTACCTTAGCCTTCGTCGCATGGTACCCCGTTCTTTTCCCATCTGTTTGTTGATCTCGGCGTTGACGCTTACCCCCGGCTACGCCCAAACTAGTTTGCCCACGCCCGATTCGGGCGGCGGCCGAGCTTCCACTGTTGCCCCGTTGGCTCCCAACCCGCAGGCCAGCCTCAATGCCGCGCAGCCGTTTGGCCTAGCCGACAACATGGAGCTGGTCTACCGCTTGCTCGACGCCGATGCTAAACCGACTGGCGAGGTGCACCAACGCGTAGTCCAGCTCAAGCAAGAGGAGCGCGAAGAGAAAAAGAAGCAGATAGTGCCCGAAAACACCGCATCACTCAAAAGTGGCACCTACGACAAGCGCAATATTCTCGAACACCTCCAGGACCTCACCTTTCGCACCCGCCGGGATACCTGCTTCACCGATGGTATGGCGGAAGTGAATTTTGAGGGTCTCCGCTCCTTTCGCGACCGAAAAATAGCCTACGAACCAGTGCCACTGGCCTGGCCCAACCAGCCCACAGTAGGAACCGAGCTGCCCGATGGGGGCGTCACGGTGAAAGTGAGCAGCTCGGTGGTAAGTATTGCTTCTGTGACAACGATGTTGCGCAAACGACGCATCACGGCCGGCCCAAAGTCAATTACGACTCCCGCCGGCACATTCTCCTGCTACCAAGTGGAAGCCGAGCGGGAAGAAGCCACCATTCCGCGCCCCGACATGGCCATGCGCACCACCCTGCGGCAGGTCGACTACTATGCGCCGGGTGTGGGTATCGTCCGGACGGAAGTGTATGGCAAGAACGACAAGCTCAGCTACGTACGCGAGCTAACGTCCCGTACGCAGACGCCGGAGGGCACCCAGGGGAAGGCGAAGTACAAAACGAAAAAGTCGTAATTTCCGGGCTGAATTCTTTTCGAACTTTCCACTCATTCTTATGTCGTTCAAGCACTTTGCCCTGGCTTCAGCGTTGCTTTCATTGGCCGCTTGCCAATCCACTCCCGCCACTGAAACCGCCACGGCCAATACCGAAAAGCCAGCCGCAGAAGCTGCTCCAGTAGCTCTAACCGGCAAAACCTACGGGGCTAGTGTGAATGCGGAAGGTGCCAAGCCACTGTCGGAATTGAAGCAGGTGCTGGGCAGTCAGGATTCGGCGCAGGTGAAGCTCATTGGCACCGCCGACGCCGTGTGCCAAGCGAAGGGTTGCTGGCTGACGATGAAAACGCCCGAAGGCAAGGAAATGCGCGTCCGGTTCAAGGATTACGCGTTTTTCGTGCCCAAAGACATTACCGGCAAAACGGTGGTTATCAATGGCTGGGCGCACCGCGAAGAAGTACCCGTGGCCGATTTGCAGCACTACGCTAAGGACGCTGGTAAGTCGGATAAGGAAGTGGCCGCCATTACCAAGCCCGAGGAGCAGCTCAACTTTGAAGCCGACGGCGTGCTCGTAGCCGACAAGCTGTAGCACATAGTCAGTTGAGTGAATAGAAAAGCCCGCCTGTACTCAATCAGGCGGGCTTTTTATGTTTTAGCTACTCATAAAACCGTAGCTTGCAGAGCCGCTGGGCTCTCGGACTATCCTTCCACCGGCCTACGGCGCAAGCAAAGGTTTATGCTTCCCCTTTTTCTATGACGACTGACATCCAGCAGCGCATCACCGCCCTCACCGAGCGGCTTCACCACCTCAACTATCAGTATTACCAGCGCGACATTTCCGAAGTACCCGACCAGGAATTCGACCAGATGCTGGCCGAGTTGGCGCGGCTGGAAAAGGAGTACCCTGACTTTGCGCACCCCAACTCCCCCACCCAGCGCGTGGGTGGCACCATCACCAAGCAGTTCCCAACGGCCGCGCACCGCTACCCCATGCTCAGCCTCGGCAATACGTACTCCGAAGCCGACCTGCGCGAGTTTGATGAGCGGGTGCGCCGCGGGCTGGAAGGCGCCAGCTACGCCTACGTCTGCGAGTTGAAGTTCGACGGCGTGGCTATGAGTTTGAGCTACGAAAACGGCCAACTCACGCAGGGCGTCACGCGCGGCGATGGCACCCGCGGCGACGTCGTGACCAACAACGTGCGCACCATCAAAAACCTGCCCCTGCACCTGCGTCCCGATGCCCGGCAGCCCGCCGAGTTTGAGGTGCGCGGCGAAATATTCATGCCGCTGCCGGTCTTCGCGGAGCTGAATGCCGAGCGCGAAGCCAACGGCGAAGCCCTGCTCGCCAACCCGCGCAACGCTGCTAGCGGGGCCCTCAAACTCCAGGACTCGGCGCTGGTGGCCGCGCGGCGGCTGCGCTTCTACGCGTATTCCTTCCTCATGCCGGGCCGCAGCACCGTGCCCACGCACAGTGCCTCGCTAGAAGCTCTGAGTGCCTGGGGCTTGCCGGTTTCGGATACCTGGCGGCTGTGCCATAGCCTGGATGAAGTCCTGGATTTCGTGCACGAGTGGGACAAAAAGCGTTTCACGTTGCCAGTAGCCACGGATGGCATCGTGATTAAGGTGGATGATTTCCGGCAGCAGGAGTTGCTAGGCTTCACTTCCAAGAGTCCGCGCTGGGCCATTGCGTACAAGTACCCGGCCGAGGCGGGCCGCACCCGGCTGCGCGAAATTCAGTACCAGGTGGGCCGCACGGGCGCCGTGACGCCGGTGGCGCTGCTGGAGCCGGTGCCGTTGGCCGGCACCATTGTCAAGCGGGCTTCGGTGCACAACGCCAACCAGATTGCCGCCCTCGATTTGCGCCTCGGCGACATGGTGTTCGTGGAGAAAGGCGGTGAAATCATTCCCAAAATCACGGGCGTCGACCTTACAGCCCGGCCCGCCGACAGTCAGCCCATTGTGTACCCTTCTGAGTGTCCGGCCTGCGGAACGCCGCTGATCCGGCCCGAGGGCGAGGCGCATTTCCGCTGCCCCAACGAGCGGGGCTGCCCGCCGCAACGCAAAGCCAAGCTGGAACATTACGTGTCGCGCAAGGCCCTCAACATTGATGGGCTGGGGGCCGAAACCGTGGGCCGCTTCTTTGACCTGGGCCTGGTCACGGACGCTGCCAGCCTGTATGATCTGCCAAGCAAGGCTCAAGAACTGGCCCAGCTCGACCGCCTGGGCGAGAAGTCGGTGCAGCGCCTCGTGGCCGGGCTGGAGCAAAGCAAGCAAGTGCCTTTCGACCAAGTGTTGTTCGGGCTGGGCATCCGCTACGTGGGCGAAACGGTGGCTGAGAAGCTGGCCGCGCACTACCGCACTATCGATGGCCTAGCGCAGGCTACAGCCACGGAGCTGGCTGCCGTGCCGGAAGTGGGCGGCGTCATTGCCGAATCGGTGGCGGCGTGGTTTCAGGAACCCGAAAACCGCGACCTAGTGGAGCGCCTCAAAGCGGCGGGCCTGCAACTGGCCCTCACCGGCGAAGCGCCCAAAGCTGTCAGCAACCGGTTTGAGGGGCTGACCTTTGTGTTGTCGGGGGTGTTTGAGCAGCACTCGCGCGACGAATTGCAGGCGCTCATTCAGGCCCACGGCGGCAAGGTGACGGGCAGCATCAGCAAGAAGCTTAGCTACCTGGTGGCCGGCGACAAAATGGGCCCCGCCAAGCGCGAAAAAGCCACCGAGTTCAAAGTGCCCATCATCTCCGAAACCGACCTGCTAGCCATGCTCCCCTCGGAAACCGATACCGCCGAAGAAGCACTAGATATGGCTCCGCTGACCGAAGCCGCCCAGAACACGCCAACCACGGCGGCCACTGCTCCAACCGGACAAGGCCAGCAAGGCTCTTTGTTTTAAATAGAGACCTTAGACATAAGAAGTGAGACGTTAGACTTCGTTCTGCTGTCAAGCATTTTGTCGAACAGATTTCACTTTTCTACTGTCGGCCTACTACTTATACTGGTGCCTTGCTAGTAACCATCCTGCAACGAAAGGCTCGCACACATTTCGTTGCCATACAGCCATTCTAGCCCCTCCTCTTGCTTATGTCACGTTTTCTGCTGATTCTGCTCACGGCACTTGGCCTGCACCACGCTGCCTTCGCGCAAAAAACGCCCGCCGCGGCATCAACCACTCAAACGGCCCCGAAGAAAACGCCCATCGTGCCGCTGTCCGTGGCGTTAGAGACCCTCAAGCAGCCCGATGTGGTGCTGTTGGATGTGCGCACGCCGGAGGAGTTTGCGGCCGGCCACCTGGCCGGGGCTCAGAATCTGGATTTCCGGGCGCCTGGCTTCCGGGAGCAGGTAGCAAAGCTGGATAAGACCAAAACCTACGTGCTGTACTGCGCCTCTGGCAACCGTAGCGGCCAAACCAACGTGCTCATGGACGAAACCGGCTTCAAAAAAGTGGTAAATGCTGGAGCTTTCAAGGATTTGAAGGCAGCTGGTTTGAAGACGGAGTAAAGCACTGTCATTGCGAGCAGCGCGAAGCAATCCTTCCTCTCACAGCGCAAAACCTACTGAAGCAACAAGCCCTTGACGTTAGCATACGTCAAGGGCTTTTCTATTCAGGAAACGTGTCTCAAAGAGAGGAAGGATTGCCACGGCCTACGGCCTCGCAATGACAAACTGGCTCTTCGCTATGTAAGTTAGAAGCTGTTGACCATGCTGTTGTGCAGGGTGCGGGGGCTCCAGTAGCCGCTGGCGATGATGCGGCGGATGGTGAAGAGCGGGTCTTGTGGATCACGCTTTTCAGCCAGCACGAAGGCGGCCACCATGCCGCGTTGCTTGAGTTGCGGAATAGCTTCGGGATTCCAGAGGCCGAAGGGATAAGCAAAGTACTTGATGTCTTTGCCGGTGATTTCTTCGAGCGTTTTGGTGGGCTTCTCGATTTGCGTTACCCAATCTAGACCCTGGTACTTCTTCACGTTGTGGTGGTCCCAGGTGTGGGAACCGATGACGTGGCCCTCATCCGAAAGCTGCTTCACCTGCGCCTTGCTCATGTACTTGGGGCGGCCTAGGCTCACGGTCATCACGAAGAACACGCCCTTGAAGCCGTGCTTGTCCATTTCGGGCTTGGCGATGGTGAACTGGTCTAGGTCGGTATCGTCGAAGGTGAGCATGACGGGCTTGCTGGGCAGCGGCGCGCCAGTGGCCAGGTAGGCGTAGAGCTGGTCGGGCAGGATGGTGTGGTAGCCGGAGTCGGCCAGCATCTGCATCTGCTTCTTGAACGCCTCAACGGGCACGATATAGTCCTTGGCGCCTTTCGAATCTTTGGCACGCCAGTCGCGGATCTGGTGGTAGCACAGAATGGGCACCTGCGGACGGGCCGTGATGGTGGCGGCATCGGCAATCTTACTGGCCGGGATGCTGCCGGGGTCGGGAGCCGCTGTGGCGCTGGTAGCGGTAGCAGCGGCTTCAGTGGCGGCGGTGGCTGCCGTGCCCGACATGGCGACGCTGGCGGGGGAGCTGACTTCGGCGGCGGTGGCCGTCTTGGTTTCGTTGCAGGAAGGCAGGGTGAGGGCCGAGGCCAGGGCTGCTGCGGCAAGCAGCGAGGAGTAGGTAAGCTTCATGAAAGGAAAAGGGGCCGGGCACCCGGCAAATGCTGTATTTTTGCGAGAGAGAGTCGTTCGAGCAGCAGCGTACCTTCGCCCCAACTTCCCATCTTACAAAACAACAGCTAATTCCCCGTATGGACAAGCTTCATGGCACTGGTGTCGCCCTCGTAACGCCCTTCGTTTCCGCTCCCGACCCTGCCGTGGACTATCCGGCCCTGCGCCGCCTGCTGGACTTTGTGCTAGCAGGCGGCGTGGAGTACCTCGTTATCAACGGCACCACGGCCGAGTCGCCGACCCTGACGGCCGAAGAGCGGGTGGAAATTCTGCGCTTGGTGAAGGAACACGTGGCCGGGCGCGTGCCGCTCGTGTACGGCATTGGCGGCAACGACACGGCTAGCCTTGAAGCCGCCATCCGCAGCACCGACCTTTCGGGCATCACGGCTATCCTTTCGGCCAGCCCTTACTACAACAAGCCCAGCCAACGCGGCATTATTGCGCACTACGAGCGGCTGGCCGACGCTTCGCCGGTGCCGGTTATTCTGTACAATGTGCCCGGCCGCACAGCTTCAAATCTCACCGCCGCTACCACGCTGCACCTGGCCCAGCACCCCAACATCATCGGCATTAAGGAAGCCAGCGGCAACCTGGAGCAGTGCCAGCAGATAGCCGCCCACAAACCCGCCGACTTCCTGCTCATCTCCGGCGACGATATGATGACCACCTCGCTCGTAAGTTTCGGGGCCGTAGGCGTGATATCAGTGCTGGCCAACGCCTTCCCCCGCCCCTTCACCGACATGGTGCGCCACGCCCTGGCCGGGGAGTTTGCCCAGGCCAGCCAGCTACTTTTCAAGTTCGTGGACCTCAACCCACTCATGTATGAGGAAAGCAACCCCGTAGGCGTGAAAGCCGCCCTGGAGGCGCTAGGCGTATGCTCCGGAGCCGTACGCCTGCCGCTGCTGGAGGCCAGTGAGAACCTGCGGGAACGGGTGAAGCAGTTGTTGTAACCCAGCACTTTTTACAACGAAGGTCTTCAGTCAATGACAAGCTTTACGTGTCCCACTTGTGGTGAAACGCACGCCGGACCCTCCTTTTGTTTTGGAGCAGAATTTCCTGAATTCTATTTCAACGTACCACCAGCCGAGCGGGCAGCAAGAGTTGAACTAACTAAGGACTTGTGCGTGGTTGACGGAAGCCACTTCTTCATTCGAAGCCGTATTGAAATTCCCATCATCGGCCATGACGAGCCTTTTTGCTGGAACGTTTGGGTTTCGTTGAGTGAGAAGAATTTCCTTAGAGCTAACGAAGTATGGAATGAGCCAAATCGAGAGAACGAGCCGCCCTATTTTGGCTGGCTTCAAACTCAGATTCCAGGCTACCCAAATACTGTCAACATCAAAACCCGAGTACATACTAGGGCGGTTGGCACCATTCCGTGGGTTGAGATTGGTGAAGAAAATCATCTACTCTTGGCAGAGCAACGAGCGGGCATTACAATGGAGCGCGCCTTGAAAATAGTTGAGGAAATTTTCCACGTCCGGTGAAGCCTCACCCCCTAACCCCCTTCCTCGCTTGATGCGCGACATCGTGGAGAGGGGGAACTAGCTTTTAAACTTTTTACTAAAACCTATAATCTAGACAAAAGCTCAGTGGGCAATAGCCCGCTGAGCTTTTGTTTTTACAAACTAGAACTAGTCCCCCTCTCCACGATGTCGCGCATCAAGCGAGGAAGGGGGCTAGGGGTGAGGCCACTCGTTGAGGCCTACGCCTACCACCCACTCGCCAGCACATCGGCCACGTGCAGGGTTCTAATCGGCTTTTTCTCGCGGCGGATGTAGGCGTCGAGGTGCATGAGGCAGCTGGTGTCGGTGCTCACGATGTAATTGGCGCCGGTGGCCAGGGCGTGTTCTACTTTTTGCTCGGCCATGGCCACGGAAATGGCTTCAAACTTCACGGCGAAGGTGCCGCCGAAACCGCAGCAGGTCTCGTTTTCGGCCATTTCGAGGCGTTCCAGGCCGGGCACGGCGTCGAGCAGGCGGCGGGGGGCTTCCTTGATGCCACACTCCCGCAGAGCAGAGCAGGAATCGTGGTAGGTGTAGGTGCCGCTGAGGCGGGCTTGCGGGATGGACTTGATGCCGAGCACATCCACCAGAAACTCCGTCAGCTCGAAGATGCGGCGCTGCGTGGCGTGGTAGCGGCCCTGGTCGGGGCCATTCTCAAACAGCTCGGCGTAGGCATTGCGCACCATGCCTACACACGAAGCCGACGGACTGACGATGTAGCGGCCGGGCTCATTGGGAAAGTCGCCGAGAAACTTGCGGGCTACCTCGCAGCTTTCGGCTTTGTAGCCGGCGTTGTAGGCGGGCTGCCCGCAGCAGGTTTGGTTGCTGTTGTAATGCACCTCGCAGCCCACGGCTTCCAGCACCTTCACCATATTCATGGCGGTCTGCGGAAAAAGCTGGTCTACAAAGCAGGGAATGAAGATATCGACGGCAGTAGGCATGGTGTGGGGCAGGGCACGGTAGAAAAATCAGGCGGCGCGACGACGAAAGTACGTCATCATCTTTGTCCGAAACTGCCGGTTGGGCAGCAATAGGGCGAAGGGCAGCAAACTCAGCAAGCCAAACCCCACCGCCCCTGCTCTTTGCCCGCTGTTGACATGTTGCAACGTCAGCAGCATGTCCTCCCCTTTTTCGAGCTGGTAAATGAAAGAAAGATTGCCTGCCAACTCGGTATCGTAGTACACGCGCACGGAGTCGCCTACGTGCAAGGCGCGCGAGAAGGTAGCGGCGTACTGCTCGTTTTGTCCTATAAACTTTTCCAGGACTGGAGTTCGATTCTCCACGGTCAGGCGCAGCATGTAGGGGTGGTAGCGGGTGTTGTCTCGCCGAACTTCCACCCAGGAAACGACGCCTTCAACACGGTGTAACGAAGCGAGAGTGTGGGTAGAGCGGGTGTACAGCGAAAAGGCGGCCCACATAAACATCACAACCAGCAGGGCCATGGCGCCTAACGCCCAGGGCAGCTTGCGCTGCGCCTGCAACTTCGCCTCCTGTGCCGCCTCGTAGCGTTTTCTGCGTTCTGCCTGGCGGTGCTTGTACGCTGGTATCGAAGGACGCCGCGCCATTAATGCTCCGCAAATATCTCCTGATTCAGCCTCTGCGCCTCCCCTAACGCCGCTTCTTGCAGCCGCAGTTCTTCCCCGGCTTCCAAGGCAAACTCGATGAGCCGCTCGGTGGGCATATTGCCGGTGAGCTGGTCGGCGGCCATGGGGCAGCCGCCGTAGCCGCCCAAGGCCCCATCGAAGCGGCGGCAGCCGGCCTCGTAGGCAGCCAGTACCTTTTCGCGCCAGGTATCGGGGGTGGTGTGCAGGTGAGCGCCGAACTCGATGTGCGGAAAGGCGGCCGTCAGTTCCCGGAAGGGCGGCGCGATGGTGGCGGGCACCGAAGCGCCGATGGTATCAGAGAGAGCCACAATGCTCACGCCCAGAGCATCGAGCTTCTGCGTGAACTCGCCAAGAATTTCGGGGCTCCACGGGTCGCCGTAGGGGTTGCCGAAACCCATGCTCAGGTACACTACCTGCTCCTGGCCGGTGCGGGCGCACAGCTCCTGCATTCGCGCCACATCGTCGAGGGCTTCGGCAATGGACTTGTTGGTGTTGCGCTGCTGGAAGGTTTCCGACACTGAAAGCGGAAAGCCGATGTAGCGAATCTGGGGGTGCTGGGCGGCGGTTTCGGCCCCGCGCAGGTTGGCCACAATGGCCAGCAGGTGGGTGCCCGACTGCGCCAAGTCTAGCCCCTCCAATACTTCGGCCGTGTCGGCGAGCTGCGGAATGGCTTTCGGTGAGACGAAGGAGCCGAAGTCCAGCGTATCGAACCCCACGCGCAGCAGCGTGTTGAGGTAGGCTATTTTCTGGGTGGTTGGGATGAAGGTGGGCCAGCCCTGCATGGCGTCGCGCGGGCAGTCGATGAGTTTCATAGGGTGCCGGATGAGTGGGAGCCCAAAGGTAGCCGCCCGCCGCCACTACCCATGGCCTTCCCCGCTCCGCCCGCTTTTTCAGTGGGCAGGCCGGTTGCAGTGCACGCTAACGCCATAATACCTCTGAAGTGCGCATAGGAAATCCTCAACGCCCATTTCGGTATCGTTTTGCCCTATGAGGATTTCCTATGCGCCCATTTCGGTACTGTTTTGCCCACTTAGGAAATCCTACGGGGCCATTTCGGTACGTGTTTGCCCATTGCGGAAGCCCGCAACGAGCATTTCGGCACGTGTTTGCTCATTGCGGATGTCTGCAATGAGCATTTCGCAACTGATTTGCCCATTGCAGTTGTCTGCAATGACTATTTCGTCACGAAAATGCCCATTGCAGTTGTCTGCAATAACCGTTTCGATATGAAAATGCCCGTTACAGACAACTGCAATGGGCATTTTCACACCATTTTGTCCGTATCAGAAATCCGCAGCGCCCGTTTCGGTACCCTTTGCCGCCTCAGGAGACTCGCAACGGTTGTTTCAGTACCATTTTACCCATGCAGAAAATCCTCCCAGGCCCTATGCATACCAATGCGGACGTAGCCCCAGCGGGGCGGCATATCGGTAGTGAAACAGTGGTAATGACGAACCAAGCCCTGTAGGGGCGACACCTAATCATAGGTGGTCTAAGCGTGTCGCCCCTACAGGGCTTTAGTTCATTACATCAATGGGTTACTACCGATATGTCGCCCCTCCGGGGCTGCGCACGGGTTGTGCGTAAGACCTAATTGTTAGTTTCACACCGTTTTGCCCAATGCGCATATGCGTAGCACATATTTGCGTACGATTTTGCTCGTTGCGCGTGCGCGCAGCAGCCATTTCGGCACTATTCTGCCTGTTGCGCGTACGCGCTGCATGCTTTTGGGTGCGATTTTGCCCATTGCGCGTAAGCGCAACGGGCATTTCCCTAGCGTTTTGCCTGCTGCGCTTACGCGCTATGGGCATTCGTGAACGGAAATGGGCCCTGCGCATGTGCGCCATGAGCATAACGCTAGCGAAATGGCCGTTGCGCATAAGCGCGGTCGTGGTACGGACAAATACCTTCTGGTTCGGGGCGAACTACCCCGGCGCGTTCCGGGTTTGAAGGAGAATCAACTGCCGATTATGTCTTTTCGCCTGCGCGCTCCTCTATACCTCGTTGTCTTCCTGCTTCTCACCGCCTGCGGCAAACAGCAAACGCTGCAAGGCATCTTTCAAAAAAGTACCCCGCACGAAGCCTACGCCCGCCGCCTGCGCCAAACCGGCCTCGACCAAACCGCCCTGGGCCGCGACTGGCTGGCCGCCGCCGACCGGGCCCTGCGCGACTCGCTCCTGGTGACGCTGCCCTTCCAGGAAACCGGCTACTTCGCCGCCGAGCGGGCCACGGCCGCCGCTTATCGCTACCAAGTCCGCGAGGGCGAAACCGTCCGCATCAGCCTCACTCTCGACCAAGGCAACGACGCCCGGGTGTTCCTCGACGCCTTCGAGCTGGACCCCGAACGCCGCGCCACGCGTCCCCTCGCCTCCGCTGATACCACCGCCCTTTCCTTTAGTTACGTGGCCGAAGACGACCGCCAGCACCTGCTGCGGGTGCAGCCCGAGCTACTGCGCGCTGGCCGTTTCACGCTCCGCATTCAGCGCGCTCCTAGCCTGAGCTTTCCGGTGAAGGGCAAGAATGATGTGGCCGTGGGCAGCTTCTGGGGTATGGACCGCGACGGCGGCGCCCGCCGCCACGAGGGCATCGACATTTTTGCCAAGCGCGGCACGCCCGCCGTGGCCGCCGCCAACGGCCTCATCACCCGCGTAAACGAAACGCCCCGCGGCGGCCTGGTGGTCTGGCTCGCTGATACTGAGCACGGCCAGCACCTCTACTACGCCCACCTCGACAGGCAACTGGTGCAGCCCGGTCAGCAGGTACTGGCCGGTGATACCCTGGGGTTGATTGGCAACACCGGCAACGCCCGCACCACTCCCCCGCACCTGCATTTCGGCATTTACCGCGGCGGCCGGGGTGCCGTCGACCCGTTCCCGTTCGTGCGCCGCGCCGATGCGGCCCCTGAAGCCCCGCGCACCTCGCCGGAGCGACTAGGCCAGTGGGTGCGCGTGCAAGACAAGCGGGCTGATTTGCGGCGCGGCCCCGTTGCCAAGCAAGCGTCGGTGGCGGCTCTCACGCGCAACACGCCTTTGCTGGTAGTCGGCAGCCAGGCTGATTGGTACCGCGTGCAGCACCCCGACGGCCGAGTGGGCTACGTGGCGTCTCGCGCCGTGGTGCCGGCCGCCGCGCCCCTGCGCCGCGTGGAGCTGCCCGTCGCTACGGACCTCTACGCCCATCCCCTACCCGGCGCCCCCACCCTCGATTCCTTGCCGGCCCAGAGCCGCGTGGCCGTGCTCGGCGAGTTTGGCGAGTTCCGGTTGGTGCGCAGCGCGGCCGGCAAGGTAGGCTGGCTTGCCGCTGGGGCGGTGGCTAAATCCTAAGGTCAGGCTCCGTCGCCGTTTGTTAAGGTGCAGGCAAAGAATTTCCGGGTTGATGTACAGTTTGAACGGCTCCTACCCTCCTTTTCTTTGCTGCTTTCAGACTACAAGAAAGGCCCGTACGAAACCGTACGGGCCTTTCTTGTGAAGTAAGTGAATGGGTTTATTCGGCTACTACTACGGCTTTTTGCAGCTTCTTGGCGTACGCCAGCCGCCGCTCCCGGCCGTTGGTTACGTAGTCGAAACCTACTGCTTTGGGGTCGGCTTTCACGGCTTCCCAGGCTTGCGCATCTACTTCGGTGGGCTGGATGGCATCGCGTGGCACGGCAGGCTTGGTGAAGTGGTCTTCGCGCAGGAAAGCATTCATGCTTTGCAGAATCGCTATTTCTTTCTCCCGCACGGTGGTTGCGGCCCGCAGGTCTACCTCTGGCTCTCCAAGCAGTGCCGTGGCCGGCATTATCTCCGAGTGCAGGGTGTCGCCGGTGCTGCTCAGAATAAGAAAATGAGCCCGCGCGTTAAGGGTTTTGGGGCCGCGCAGTTGCAGGATGAAGTTGTCCTTGGTTTTGGGGTTGGAGAAATAGTGCGTGGTATTGACGGTGCGCAAAACCGTGCGGGCATTCACGCGGGCGCGGGCTCCTTCCGGCGTGGGCGTAAACGTCCGGTTTCCGTCGCGGGAAGTGCCGGCTTCTCGTTCCGTGGTGATGCAGGAGCTGGTTTGCAGCAGCAGGCCCAAGGAGGCCGCTGTCAGAAGAACTTTTTTCATGGAGTGAGAGAAAACCATAATCTGGTCGATTCAGCGAGGTACAAAGCCTTTCACAGGCGAGGAGGAACACAAAAGCTTCGGCTGCTACAGGTAGCTATATAGCAAAGCTTCGGCTCTGTCGCTGTCTACCGAGAAAATGAGGCAGGGTTGGGTTTATCGCAACATTTTGTTTCGAGACAGTAAGCCCTAAGATCAATCATTAGGCCAGCAGCCAGGAAATACTTGACCTCAACCTTGTAGCAACCTGCTACATGCCGGCTGTTTGTTCCGAAAAGTCAGCTTACTTTAGGGCCTGTGTCTTACTACCTTATAGAAGTTCGCGCAGCGTTTTCGCCGCACCACTCAGCGCAACCCTGCACTTGAGCTCTGCCGCACTCTGCGGGCAAGATGCCGGGCTTCTTCTTGTACGTCTCAACATCGTTTCGAAGGCTGCCGCAAGCTTCTTACAGCCAGCTCAGCTCCACTCCTACGGTCCAGCGGGGCAACTCGGGATACAGCGCACTAGCGGCCGAGGTGAAGGTGTCGGAGAGGCGGTAGCGGGCTACGGCGGCGTAGCGGCTGGCACCTAGTCGCGCGCCGACACCGTAGGGCCAGCGGCGCAGATAGGTCAAATCTTTTTCCGCTACCTGAATTTTCCGCGGGCCGCTGCTGGGCCGGTCCTCATACCGATGCGCCGTACTCAGCGCCCACCCGCCCCAACCCGTGAGGTCGAGGTAGCGCCCAATGACGTTGCCGCGCTGCCCCACGTTGAGCCGCACAAACCCCTCCAGCTGCACCTGCGACATGGCCAACGACTCGCGGTGGTGCAGATCGGGCGTGGGCAGTATTTTGTCTGAAGTCTGGGCCAAATCATAAGACAGCCGCACGAAACGCAGGTCGAAGCCCACGCTGAGCGGCTCGCTCAGCCGGAACTTGTTGCGTATCCCGATCATATACTCGGCCGAGCTGCCGTAGCGGAGCTTGGCCCCGTCGCCAGCGGCCCGGCCTACCACGGGCAGGTAGCCGAAATACAAGTGGTTGTAGATTGCGCGGTTCGGCCCAAACTGCCCGTAGGTGGTATCCTGCGCCACGGTGGCCTGCAACAACACGCGCTGCGCCTCCCCCACAAATGGCCGCAACAGCCCTGCTAGCAACAGAAAAAAGTAAATCGGCAGCCTCATAAAACGGGGTAGCTGTGCGTGGTGCCTAGGTAAAACACGCGCACCACATCGCCCGGCCGGAGCGTACGGCGCGGAATGCGCAAAATGGCCCGCTGGCTCACCTCTACCACCTCGTAACGGCGCAACACCCCGTGGGCATCGGCTACGTGCCAGTAGAAGTAGCTGGCCGCCGGCAATGGCACAGACGCGGTTTCTGAGGAGGCGACGGGCGGCATAGATGCGGGTTCGCGTTGCGTGTCGGTGCGGGGTTCTTCGCGCCCTACCGCCGGTACGCGCTTGGCATTGGGCAGCGCGAGGCCCACCGAATCGGCGTAGAACGGGAGGACTTGCACCACCACCTGGGCCGCCTCCGGCCGGATGTTCACCGCTAGCAGGCTGTCTTCCACCACGAAATCTACCTTGGGTGTCTGGTTAGCCGCAGCATTGGGAACTGACTTTTGATGCAGGAAGAAATTGGCTTGCGGTAGTCCGTAGCCGTGGGCGTAGTCGTAGTACGGGTATAAGGAGCCCGATTGCTGCAACTCCTGAAAGAGCCGCATCACGGACAGGCTCCGCTGCTGCTGCCACACGCAGGCCGCAAATCCCGCCACTAAAGGACTGGAAAAAGAAGTGCCATCAACGTGCGCGTACCCGTTGGGAGCGGCCGAAAGTACCGTCCCGAAAGCCGCCAGGTTAGGTTTCAGGCGGCGGTCGGCGGTGGGGCCGTAGGCGCTGAACTCGATGTGCAGGCCGGTTTCGGGGTCGAGCCCGCCCACAGCCAGCACCGAGTCGGCGTCGGCGGGCGTCCCGATGGTGTGCCAGTCTTCGTTGTCGCCATCGTTGCCGGCGGCATTCACCACGAGTATTCCCTTGCGCACCGCTATACTCGCGGCCCTCGCCACGAGGCTGCGGCGGCCATCCATTTCTTCGGGGAAATAACGGCGGGCCGTGTAGCCAAGCGAAGAGTTGATGATGTCGGCGCCGTTGCGGTCGGCCCACTCGGCGGCGGCCAGCCAAGCCAGCTCCTCGGCGTAAATCTCGCGGTACATCCGCTCGGTGCGGGCCAGCAGGTATTCGGCGCCAGTAGCCAATCCCAACGGGGTGCCATCGGGCAGGCGGCCGGCCAGGCAGGACAGCACTTCCGTCCCGTGACTGCCGCCGTGAAACACATCGGGCGTGCGGCGGGCAAAGTCGTAGGTAGCCACCACCCGTTTCCGGGCAAACAGCTCTTTAAACGCCGGATGCTGGTTGGCGCCAGAAAAACCAACGTCGAACACGGCGATGCGCAAGCCTTTGCCATCCAGCCCTGCCCTTCTGAACTCATCGGCACCCAGGCTGCGCACCTGTCGGCGGGCCAGCAGCCGGTCACTCGGGTCGATGGGCTTGGGGCGGCTCGTGGGGGCGGCTTGCGTGGCGGCGGGCAGCAAATGGGCTTCCGGCAACAACGTGACGCGGCGTACGCCGGGCAAATGCGCCAGTGCCACGGCCTGCGCCGGGGTGGCGCGGCAGGCCACGGCATTAAACCAACGACTCACGAACAGCACCGAATCGGCGGTGGCGCGCACGGCGCGGAGGTAGTCGGGGCGTACGGGAAAATCGGTGCTGTCGGCGGGCGGCAGGTGCTGGCGGCGGCGGCGGGCCTGCGCGGCGGGCGAGAAATAGGTGTCGGCGGAAAAACTCACGCCCGCTTTATCGCGCAACGTTACCCAGTAGCCGGCCGGTGCGGGACTCGCTGCCCGGGCACTGTAATCGAGCCCGGAGAGCAGTATCAATAGCAGCCAAATGGAACGAATAGGATGTAGCAACGCCAATGTTGAGGTAAAGTAACCGGGCAAAAGACTGCCGATGAGCAAGCAGCCAAAGCTACGCCGCCGCGGCTCAATAGTTGGGCTGAGGACGCACGAAATATGGCATTGACCAAGATGAGGGGCCGTCGGCTGCTCTTAATTTTCAAAACTATATGTTTGCACCGGTTCGGCGCGAGCCATTGACTGAATTACGACCCGTTCTCTTATTGATTAGCGCAACCCGTTGGGCTTGCCTACGTTTCAACCTCAACTAAGAATTCTCCCACTTTTTTCTCTTAACTGCCTCAACAATGCATCTTCTCTCCCTTCGCACGGCCCTGTTGCCGGTGCTTGGTGCCGGCGCTCTGCTGCTCGGCGGTTGCAACGCCAAAGAAATAGCGGCCCTGCAACAGCAAAATGCCGCCCTTACCACCTCGCGCGACCAGCTACAGGCCCAGAAAACGGCTTTGGAGCAGGAAAAAGCGCAGAACGAAGAAGCCTTGCGCAGCAGCCTGCTCAGCAAAAACCAGCAGGTAAATCAGCTGAACACCAACCTCGGCAACACCCAGGAGCAGCTCAAAGACCGTGAAGCCCGCATTGCGGAAATGCAGCGCATCCTCGATCAGAAAGACGCGGCCGTGAAGGCGCTCCGCAAGAAAGTGGGCGACGCGCTGCTCGGCTTCAACGCCCAGGATTTGCAGGTGAACGTGAAGAACGGCAAGGTGTACGTGTCGCTGTCGGAGCAATTGCTGTTCAAGTCGGGTTCCACCAAAGTTGACCCCAAAGGCCAGGAAGCCTTGAAAAAGTTGGCGTCGGCGCTCAAAGGCAACCAAGACGTGAACGTGCTGGTGGAAGGCCACACGGATAATGTGCCCATCGTGCGCGGCACCGCCGGCATGCGCGACAACTGGGACCTAAGCGTGCTACGCGCCACCGAAATCACGCGCATCCTCACCGAAAGCGGCCTGCCCGCCGGTCAGGTAACGCCCTCCGGCCGCGCCCAATACGTGCCCATCGCCCAGAACGATACGCCCCAGAACAAGGCCTTGAACCGCCGCACCGAAATCATCCTGACCCCCAAGCTTGATGAGCTGTTCCAGATCCTGGAGGCCAACTAGGATCACGGATTAGCGCGGATTTTAGCGGATTCCACGGATTTTGTGGACGGTGCTTTTATGCTCCGCTCCGTTTCTGTTCAAAGCCGGCTGCTTTTTGGGCAGTCGGCTTTATTTTTTGGTGGGTGATAGAAGTGGAAATGTCCCTATGCTTACCCATTGGCGGCCATCGTGGCGGAACAGCTCGATGGTGGTGACTTCGAAGGTGGCCGCGTAGGAGCGGGCGGCAAAGTCGCGGCGCAGTTCTGGCACCTGGGCGGGCGGCAGGTCGCGGGTGGCGAGGGTCATGTGGGGCGTGAAGGGCCGCTGCTCCCGCGGCACAATGGGTAGGTGCTGCGCGCACCAGCTCACCAACGCCTCCTGAAACTGCCGAACGGCGGCATCCTCCCGCACCCGCACAAACAGCGTCCGGTCGCCAAACCACCGAAAACCATCGAGCCCGACACTGAATGGCGCTTGCGTAGCCGCAAACCGGCGCAGTACCGCGCTGGCTTCTTCGGCAAACTCGGTGGGCTGCTGGGTGGGCGGAATCAGGGTGATGTGCGGCGGCAGGCGCACCGCGTTGCGGCTGCCAGTCCGGCGGTGTACCTCCTGTTTCAACTGCCACACCTGCTCCCGCACCGGCTCCGGCGGCAGCAACGCCACGAGGTAGAGGTTCATGTTAGGAGTTAGGAGTTAGGAGTTGCTACGCCTCTTGCCATCGGCTAGGTTGCGCCAGTTCCTCAATTCATGTTGACTTATGGAAACGTCCCGGTCTGCCCGCTTTTCGCGGGCTGACCGGTCGAAGGGCGTACCCCTAGAACGACTAGACGAAGCAACGTCAGCCAACGGCGACCGGTCAGCCCGCGAAAAGCGGGCAGACCGGAGCTACCGACCCATTCCTCATTCAATCACAGCCCGTATTTGCTCATGAGGTATATCAGCGCGGCCATGCTGGCGCCGCCTAGTTCCAGCTCGCGGCGGTTCACTTTGTCGAAGGTATCGGCGGCGGTGTGGTGCAGGTCGAAGTAGCGCTGGGAGTCGCAGTCGTAGCCGATGAGGGCTTTGGCGCGGTCTTTTAGCGGGCCAATATCGGTGCCAGCGTGGCCGGGATTGAACTCTGCGCTGCCGTAGGGGCGCAGCAGCGGCTGCCACTGCTGCACCTTGCGCACCGTGGCAGCATCGGACTCAATGTTGAAACCGCGGGGCGTAAACCCTCCCCCATCCGATTCCATAGCGGCCAAGTGCTTTTCGTTGGCGGCTTTGGCTAGTTCGGCGTATTTGTCGCCGCCGCGCACGCCGTTTTCCTCGTTCATGAAGAGCACAGCCCGCACGGTGCGTTCCGGTTTGAGGCCACTGGCTTTGAGCAGCCGCAGCACTTCCATGCTTTGCACGCAGCCCGTGCCATCGTCGTGGGCGCCCTGGGCCAGGTCCCAGGAATCGAGGTGGCCGCCCACCGTGATGATTTCGTCGGGGTACTTCGAGCCTTTTATTTCCCCCACCACATTGTAGCTTTTCACGTCGGGCAGGGTTTGGCAGCTCATTTCCAGCTCGAAGTTCAGGTCGGGGTCGGCTTTGAGGAGCTGGCTGAGTTGGTCGGCACCGTTGGTGCTGAGGGCGGCGGCCGGCACTTTGGTCACGTTGTCCTCGTAGCGCATGGAGCCGGTGTGCGGATAGTCGTCGTGGGCCAGGGAGAGGCTGCGTACCAACGCGCCAATAGCCCCGCGTTTGGCGGCCGCCGCCGCCCCGCTGCGGCGTTGGTCGCCCGCTTCGCCGTAGGCCTGGCCGGTTTCGATGTAGGTGGGGTTCATGGGCCGGTTGAAGAACACAAACTTGCCCTTCACCTTCTCAGCCGGCAAAGCCGCCAATTCGGTCAGGCTTTGCACCTCCACCACTTGGGCTTTGAGCTTGCCATTAGTGCCTATTGAGCCGCCTAGCGCGCACACGTTGAAGTCGAGACCCTTGCCTTTGGAACCCGTGGCGCGGGCTTTTTCTTTGGTGCCGCGCACCCAATGAGGCACCATTATCTCCTGCAGATACACACGGTCGAGGCCCATTTTTTCCATAGCTACTTTGCCCCACTGCACGGCCTGTTCGGCCTGGGGCGAACCGCTGAGGCGGGCCCCGATGCGGGTGCATAGCTCGCGTAGATTTTCGTAGCTCTGACCGCGCAGCAGGGCCTCGTCGTAGAGCTTGCGGATATTGAGCGAATCCGTTTTGTCGGTTTTGGGGGCAGATTGGGCGGTGGCGGAGCCGGTAGCGGCCAGCAACAGGCCGGCCAGCGTCAGGCAGTGGAAAGGAAGGCGCATAGGTGGGAGAAGAGAAATAAAAAAGCCGTTCAGCGCCCAAACCAGGACGCCGAACGGCTAAAGTAGCCGAAAATTCGCGGCAGGTTGCAGCCCAAAGCACAAGGCGCCACTAGTAGCTTTGCGTTTCGGCAGTCACGGCCTGCGTAGTGTCGAGCGGCATCGATACCTTGAACAGGTAGCCGTATTCATTGTCTTTGATGGTCTCTATTGGGCGGCGAGCTCCTAACGCCTCCACTGTTTCAAGCACGGTATTGGAATGCCCCACTACCACCACTACCCGGTCGCGGTACTCGCGCCGAATCAGGGAAGCCAGAGCTGGCAGCTGTTTGGCATCGTAGACTTGAGGCGTTAGCTTGAGTTGCTCGGCCAGCGGCGCTACGGTGGCGCGGGTACGGGTGGTGTTGGTGGTAAAAATAGCGCTGGGCCGGGCTTGTTTGAAAATCTTCTTCTGCAACGCCACGGCGCGCTGCTGACCTACCGGTGTCAGAGGCGGATCGGCCAGACCGGGCGTCAGGTCCTTTTCAGCGTGGCGCATCACGTACACGATGGTCGTGTGACGGTCGCGTTGCGGGGCAATCAGGCCGCAGTTGCTGCTGAGCAGGAGCAGGAGCAGCGGCAGGAGCCAGAGGGGCGGTTGGCGAAATAGCTTCATGGCTGAAGGATGAGATGATGGCCGCCAGGTTGCATAGCTGGCGCGGGCTGGTCAGAAGCAGACACTACGCTAAGCGAAGTTCATTGACAAAGAAGGCGCGGAGGCTCGTCACAAACCTAATTCCCGGAACTCCGCAGCACGGGACCTTCAGGCTCAACAGAACGCAGTACCTTGGCCCCGACCAATCAGTCGTACTTCACTCTTCAACTGGGCCAGCCATGTTGCGCACCTGGGACACCCATTACCAACCAGATTTCAGTTCTTCAACCGCCATATACCTGCAAATCGCGGAGTTGCTGACCGAGGATATTCGGCGGGGTCGGCTGCAACCGGGCGCGGCGCTGCCTGGCTCGCGGGAACTAGCCCGGCAACTGGGAGTGAACCGCAAAACAGTGGTGCTGGCCTATGAGGAGCTGACGGCGCAGGGGTGGCTGGAGTCGCAGCACACCCGGGGCACGTTTGTATCGGCTAAGCTACCCGTGAGTACACCCGCTGCCTTTGCCCCAAGCAGCGCCGGAACCGACGAAACGGTCCGCCTCGGTTTCACTTGGCACGACCCCACCGAGCCGGAACAATTGCCACAACCGGCGCTGGCCGGGGCCATTGTCTTCAACGACGGAACGCCCGACGCCCGACTGGCGCCGCTGGCCGGGCTGGCTACGGCCTACCGCCGGGTGCTCCAGGCGCGGGGCCGCCGCAACCAGCTCGGCTACGAGAGCCCGCTCGGCAGCCTCCCCTTACGCGAGGCGTTGTCCCGCATGCTCAACCACGACCGGGGCCTGCACACTACTCCCGCCAGCATCTGCCTGACCCGGGGCACCCAAATGGCGCTCTACCTAACGGCCCGCCTATTGCTACGGTCCGGCGACGTAGTGGCGGTGGAAAATCCCGGTTATCCGCCCGCCTGGCAGACCTTTCGTTTGTTTGGGGCCGAGCTGGCGCCCATTGCCGTGGACGCGGAAGGACTCCGGGTAGATGAGCTGGAAGCGTTGTGCGCCCGCCAACCGGTGCGGGCGCTTTACCTCACGCCGCACCATCAATATCCCACCACCGTAACGCTGAAAGCCGCCCGCCGCCTGCAGCTGCTGGCTGTGGCCGCCCGGTACGACGTGGCCCTCATCGAGGACGATTACGACCATGATTTTCACTACCACTACCAGCCGATGCTCCCTTTGGCCAGCGCCGACACGCAGGGCCTGGTTATTTACATCAGCTCCCTCTCGAAGCTGCTAGCTCCGGCCCTCCGGGTAGGCTACGTCACCGGGCCACCCGCTTTCGTAGCGGCTCTTGGCCGCCTGCGCCGCCTCATCGACCACCAGGGTGACACCGTGCTGGAACAGGCCTTGGCGGAGCTGATTGAGGAGGGCGAGCTGAAACGCCATACCCGCCGCGCCCACGCCGAGTACCGACTGCGCCGCGATGCGCTGGCCGACAGCCTACTACGGCACCTAGGTGGGCTGGTGGAATTTGTGGTGCCCGAAGGCGGCATGACCATCTGGGCAAATTTCCCGGAGTCAGTGGATTTGGCGCAGGTGGCGCAGTATCTGGCGGCGCGCAAGGTGGTTGTCACGCCGGGACATCACTTTTTTTTAGGTCATGCAACGAGCAATGCTTTACGCCTGGGGTTTGCCTCACTCACGCCAGTGGAGATTGAGCAGGGCGTGGAGCAGCTCAGCCGGGCAATACGTGCGGTAGGGGCCTCCCTCACGACCTAGCTCTTATCTTGTCTTATCTCGAATACCTTGTGCAAGCTGGCCTTGCCAAGTGTGAACTTCCCTACCGTACCGGCCGCTCTGCTTCTCGTTCGATATTCAATAGCAAGGCAGTAGAGATGAGGCCGGAGCATGTTAGGCTTACAGAATGGCTGTTCCGCCGTTGGTGCGGGCCAGGGCTATTTTGGCCTGAAACATCTCCCCCATTTTCAAGGCGCGCAGCTTGATTTCCGTGGCTCTTTCGCCGGCGAATAGTTCGTCCACGGTCTGCCCAAACAGCATGAGCCAACGCGTGAAATGCTCTTTTGCTATGGGCAGGGGCAAATGCTTGGTGCCGGGGTTGCCGCGGTAACCAGCGGCTTGGCCGAGCAGTGCGGCCGTCCAGAAGCGCGTCATCGTGTCGAGGTGTTCGGGCCAGTGGCCGGCCGAGATGCGCGTGGCAAAGACAGGGCCGAGCAGCTCATCGACCCGGACCCGCTCATAAAACGCGTGCACCAGGCACCGGAGGTCGTCGGGGGTGTGAATGTCGCTCATAAGTTGTGGCATCTTAGAACTGAGATAGGAGAAGTGAGAGATAATGCTGCCCCCAAGGTTGTAGCCTGCAACATCTTGATTCTTTACTCACAGCCAACGACTTATCCTGATGGCGGTGACGTAGCGCGGGTCATGGGCTTTTACTGGGGTTGCGCGGGCTGGTGTTCGGGGCAGTCAATCCGTAAATGGGCCCCTTCCAGCGGGATTTTCAGTAGGTGGCAGAAGTGGTTGCCGGGCGCTTCCTGGCCGTAGAAGCGGCAGGAGAAACACATCCGCTGCACCGGAATAACGCCCGCCTGCTGCAATTGCCCGATGACGGTAAGCACGCTCAGGTACAGGGCCTGCTTCTGCCGGGCGGGTAGGCGCGCCACGGGAGAAGTGAGCTGCTGAGCGAAGCGGCTGGTGCGCTCGGCCAACTGCTCCCCCGCCGGGGTGAGGTGCAAGGAATGGCTGCGCAGGTCCGCAGGGTCCGTGAGCCGGCTCAGGAGTTGCTTCTGTTCCAGCGCCTTCACAGCTTCGCTTATTGTGGCCCGGCTCACCAGATACTCGCGGGCCAGGTAGCTGACGGTACGCTGGCCCGGAGCATGAAAACGCAGAAATACCACCAGCTGCAACTGCAACGGGCTCAGCCCCACCTGGGTGGCCTCTTGCCAGAGCAGGGTCCGAAACACGCTGCTCAGCCGCTCCAGCGAAGCCACGATTTTCAGGTCCAGGTCCGGCGGCTGGTTTTGCTGAGCGGGGTCGAAGGGGCTGGCGGCAGTGGAATCAGCAGTCACAGGTGAAGTCCAGGAAGTGGCGAAAAGGCGGCGCAAAGGTACCATTCACGTTCACGACGCGGTCGAGCCGAATTTGCTCGCCCGTGCCGATGATGAGGTATTCCTCTAAGCCGTCCGCGCTTCGCTCACTGGTCAGGTCCTTGAGCAGCGTCGTGACCGTCGTGGACTCCCACAGGTCGGTGAAGTATTGCAGGTGCGAGTACGTACGCTGGGTGATGGTGGCCTCCAGCAAGTCGTGAAACGCACAGTCGATGGGCTGATACGGAAACATAAGGCAAGCAAAAGAAACAGAGGTGCCTACCGGCACCCCTGCATTTCGATGATGTAATATCCCTGCCCGGCAATGGCCGCCGCTATTTCGGGGGTGGGCTGCTCCACGTGGCAAAAGGCACATTCCTGAGCAGCAAGCGGCTGACCTTCTTGCCCTTTGCTCTTCAAATATTCCCGGCCGAAGCCGTAGATGGTTTCTTTGTTGGTCAGCGTGTCGGGCACCAAAATATCAAAATGCATGACCGACTTGTCCTTTTTGCGGACGTAGGTATCGTAAACGGCGACTCCCATGATGGTTGAGAAGCTTAACTGGTTGAAAAATCAAAACTGTCCCTCTTTCACGTAAGGGTAGCTCCAAAGCGTGGCCGTGAGGGTAACGGCCTTGAACCAGGCGGCATGCATGGCTTCCACTTCGGCCTCCGACTGCGCCCCTTGTTGCAGGAAAGGCTTGATGGTGGCCGTGAGGGGCACGATAAACGCCGTGAGGTAGCGCAGGTGAATAAGCGGCTCGGCCGCGGCTCCGTCGGTCATGTTCTTCTTGGCCGCAGTGTGCCGCAGGCCGATTTCGTGCTGATAATCGAGCCATTGCTGGTCGTAGGGCCGGTTGCACAGGTCCAGAATCCACTGTCCAAACCGGGCTCGGACGCGACTCAGGTAGTTGCCGTCGGGCTGCTGATTAGCCGAGAAGTAGCGGAGCAGGTGCGGGTGCGCCCCCACGAAACCATACCACACATCAAGAATGGCGTCGGTTTGCGAAGCCAGCACCTGGCCAGCCCGGAGCAGAGCTTTTTCGTCGTCGGCAGTGAAGAGCACCGTTTGCTTGAGCAATTCCAGCTCGGCAACGGAAACTGGAGATGGGCCTACGTGGCCATAGGTGTAGCCGGGAATCAATTGAGGTTCCATGTGACTTGAAGCGGGTTAAAGGTTGGGGTGAGGAGACGATGCCTAGCCAGCGCCAGATTGGCTGGCTGACGAGTCAAAAGTAGTTTGGATTCCTAATCATATTACACGATTCGACTACTGGCCCAGACCATAAATAAATTGTGGCCCATCTGGCTGGTTCTTCCACGGCAAGCTGGCGCCTGCTCCTCGCCACAGAAGCGGAGCCGGCTACTGCCTTTGTATTCTTAGCAAAGCATTTGATGCACCATAGCACAAGCCCATAACGACTTCTGGAGGCTCTAGTGGGCAGTTTGCGCTATAAGCAGGGCCCTTTGAATTGGCACAACTGAGCAGGTCTGCCCAAGACCTGTTAGGTTGCGGCATGTTGCCTCTCGCCATTCGCGCCCATCACCTTAGCAAGCAGTACGGCAGCCAGGCCGTGGTACAGGATATTTCGTTTGACCTGGCCCCCGGCGAAACGCTGGTGTTGCTCGGGCCCAGCGGTTGCGGCAAAACCACGCTGCTGCGCATGCTCAACCGCCTCGTGGAGCCCGACACGGGCACGGTGGAAGTGTTTGGGCAAGACGTGCGCCAGCAGCCCCCCGAGCAGTTGCGGCGCGGCATCGGCTACGTGATTCAGCAAGTGGGTTTGCTGCCGCACTACACCGTGGCCGAAAACGTGGGCGTGGTGCCGCGCCTGCTTGGCCAGGAGCCGGCCGTCATAGCCACGCGCACCACCGAGCTGCTCACGCGCCTGCACCTGCCGCCGGCCCGCTACGCCAGCCAGTACCCGCACCAGCTTTCCGGCGGGCAGCAGCAGCGCGTAGGCCTAGCCCGCGCGCTGGCCGCCGACCCGCCCATCGTGCTCATGGATGAGCCGTTCGGCGCCCTCGACCCTATCACGCGGGCCAGCATCCGGCGCGAGTTCCGGGAGCTGGACGAGTTGCGCCGCAAAACCGTGGTGCTCGTCACCCACGACGTGCAGGAAGCCTTCGAGCTGGCCGACCGAATCATGCTGCTCGACGCGGGCCGGGTGCAGCAGCTAGGTACCCCACGCGAGCTGCTTTTCCAACCCGCCAACGACTTCGTGCGCCGTTTCTTCGAGGCCGAGCAACTGGCCCTTCAGCTCCGCACCTTGCGTCTCTCAGACCTACTAGCAGATTTAGCCGACAATAGCTCAACCCAACGGATAACCAATTCACATTCAGAGGGTAAGCGCCTGGAATCTACAGCAACCATACAAGAAGCTATTGAGGCCTTAAATGCGGCTGCGCCGAGCGCCACGCCTGCGGGGCCGCAATCCGCAGAGCGGGTGCTTTGGGTGTCAGACGCTACAGCAGAAACAGCTATGGTTCCTTTTACGCTTTCGTCTCTGATGGCTGCTTTCGGCAGAGTCATCCAACGCCTGCAACAGCCATGAACAAGGTGAACGTCTTCTCCGAACTACTGGCTTTCTGGCAGATGCAGGCCGGCAAGCTAGGCGAGCAAACGCTGCAACATATCGGCCTGACGGCGGCCTCGCTCCTGCTGGGCGTGCTGGTGGGCGTGCCGCTCGGGTTGTGGCTCACGCGCCGGCCGCGGCTGGCGCCCTGGGTGCTGGGCACGGCCGGCGTGTTTCAAACCATTCCGAGTATCGCGCTGCTGGGCTTCCTGATTCCGCTGCTCGGTATTGGGGCCGGGCCGGCTATTCTGGCGCTGTTCCTGTACGCGCTGCTGCCCATCATCCGGAACACGGTGGCGGGCGTGCAAGGCGTGAGTCCGGCCGTAGTAGATGCCGCCCGCGGCCTAGGCCTCACCGACGGGCAAGTACTACGGCGGGTAGAACTGCCGCTGGCCTTGCCAGTGCTATTTGCGGGCATTCGGACGGCGGCGGTTATCAATGTGGGCGTGGCTACGCTGGCGGCTTACGTGGCGGCGGGCGGCCTAGGCGAGTTCATCTTTGGCGGTATTGCCCTCAATAATCCGGCGATGATATTGGCCGGGGCCATTCCGGCGGCGGTGCTGGCGCTGGTTTTTGATGCCGCCCTGGCGGGCGTGCAGCGCCTGTCGGCGCGGCGGCTGGCGGGGGTGGGCCGAGCCCTACTGGTGCTGCTGCCGCTGCTGGCCGGACTCTACCTGCTGCCTCGCGCCACGGGTAAGTTGCTGGCCGGCTTCAGCCCCGAGTTCGTGGGCCGCGCCGATGGGCTGCCGGGCCTGAGCAAAGCGTACGGTTTGCGCCGCCTGCCCAGCGTGGTGCTGGCGCCGGCCCTGGTGTACGAGGCCGCCCGCCACGCCGACGTCGACGTGATTGACGGCTACTCCACCGATGGGCGCATCAAGGCTTACGACCTGCGCGTACTGCGCGACGACCGGCGCGTGTTTCCGCCCTACTACGCCGCGCCGGTGGTGCGGCCGCAAGTGCTGGCGGCCCACCCGGAATTGCGCGTGGTGCTTGGCAAGTTGGCCGGCCAAATCAACGATTCGGTGATGACGGAATTGAATTACCGGGTTGATTACTTGCACGAAGACCCGCGCGCCGTGGCCCTCTCCTTCCTGCGCCGCCGTGGCCTGTGGCGGGCACCGCGGCCCGTGGCGCCGGGCGCTGCTACCATTACACTCGGCTCCAAGATTTTTTCGGAGCAATACATTCTGGCCGAGATGTACGCCGCCCTCATTCGCGGCTACACTGACCTGGGCGTAGCCACTAAAACCGGCCTGGGCGGCACCACCATCTGCTTTGAGGCGCTCCGGAGCGGCGCCATCGATATGTACCCCGAGTACACGGGTACCGGCTTGCTGGTACTGTTGCAGCCCGCTCCCGCCGTAGTGGATTCCTTGGCTGGTGAGCCGACGGCGGTGTACAGCTACGTACAGCAGCAGTTCAAACGCCGCTTCGGCTTGGAATGGCTTGGCCCGCTGGGGTTCAACAACACCTACGCCTTACTGATGCGGCAGCAACAAGCTGAAGAATTGCACATCGAAGCTATTTCCGAACTCACCGAGTATCTCCGCAAATAACTTTTACAGCTCAACAGGAGTGATTAGCAACCTATTATACCAAATATAATATCTTATTAAGAAGATGTATAATTCTGATATGATTAGATAAAACCGTCATGCTAACTTGACATCAGTTCCAAAATTAAGAGTTAGCTTCCCATATCAGGAACCGGAAAAACTCAGCCTTTCCGAGGTGACCCGGCCGTATTCTTCAGCTTGAATAGCCACAATTGTTCAAGTGTCGTGCTCCATTGAACAACCTAACCAGCTATGAAACTCACGCTCTTTACCACTGTGACCTGGGACGAGCCTGCTGGCTGACCATTAAGCCCCTCTCTTCTTTCTTCTAGTATTTCTCTTTGCGCGGCACCGGTTTCAACCCTTGCCTGTGACATTGCTGTGTGCTTAAGCCAACCAGCCTAGCGAGTAGTAGCTAGCCCATCGTGCTCTTTTTTCCAACAACCTACCAACCCACAACCCAACCACTATGAAACTTACTTTTCGCTCGGTCTCAGCCTTGTTGAGCCTAACCAGCTTGCTGTTAGCCAGCTGCCAAAAAGAGGTGGATGACAGTCTCACTCCAGACTCCCAAACAGTAGGCGCCCGCGCTACGGGAACCCGGAGCGCCTATTCCCTGGCCAGTGACCCGCAGCCGTACGTTTACGTAGATGCCACTAACGGCAACGATAATAACGCAGGCACTTCTTCTAGTGGGCCACTGCAAACTATTAACCAAGCTCTAAGCAAGCTTAATGGCAACGGCGGCACCATCTACTGCACGGGTACATTTCGGCCCAGCGGCAACATTGTGGTGCACACCGGCATCGACGGTACAGCCAGCAACTGGCTGCTCATCCGAGACTGGCCTGGCCAGAGCCGCCCGGTACTTGATGGTGGAAGCGCCTCCGATAGCGGGGCCAAAACCATTTACTTTGGCTCGGCTGAATACGTGGTGTTCCAAAACTTTGAAGTGACCAATGCCCGCGATGGCATTACGAGCTGCGACGTGAAGCACGTGCGCTTTCTCGACAATACGGTGCATAACATCTACCGACAGGGTATTTCAGCTTGGGGGTGCACAAATCAGGCTGTCTACGACAGTGATGACGTGGTAATTGATGGCAATAAAGTGTACAATGCTGTGCTCAACAACAGCGCTCGTGACCCCAGTCGCGGCGGTTGGGAAAGTGCCATCATTATGTCGAAAGGCAAAAATGGAGTGCTATCTAACAACATAACGTACAACAACTATGGCGAAGGAGTAATTTCGGCCAACTCGGACAACGTGCACGTGCACCACAACACATCTTACGATAACTACAGCAACTATCTGTACCTAGATAACTCCAGTAACTGCCTGTTTGAGCAGAACCTGGCGTACAACACGGGCAATACCAACTTCTACTACCGGGCCCCGAGCATCGAGTTGCCGCTGGCGGCCCTTAGTATTTCTGACGAGTCGCGCTACATTCTGGGTGCTCACCTAAGCAACAACGTGGTGCGCAACAACATACTAGCCAACGGCGGGGTGCCCATTTCGTTCAGCATAGGCTATGGCGGATCACTTGCCTCCAACATCAAGATTGCCAACAACACCATTTACCAGTCGTTTGCGGGTAAAGGCCTGATTGAGTTCGACGGGGGCAGTTACTCTAACATTGAGGTGCGCAACAATATCTTCCGCCAGGCTGCCGGGGGCCGCTACGTGTACGCCAGCGGCAGCCTGAGCGGCGTTACGTTCGGCAACAACAACTGGTCGGGCGGCGACGCCAGCACCATCGGCGGCGGCGCTTCCTCTAGCGACGTCAACGCCGACCCGCTGCTCGCCAATCCAGGCTCCAGCTCAGTTAGTGCCGACAATTTCAAGATTGCCACCACCTCGCCCGTTATCGACAAGGGCTACAACTATGGCTCCACTGTTCCGAATGACCTGTTCGGTACGGCCCGGCCCGCGGGTGGCGGCTTCGATATTGGGGCGCACGAGCAAGCAGCCGGTACGCCGCCTACTGGCGGCGGCGGTGGCGGTGGTAGCACCACCGATTTTGCGGGCTACTATCAGCTGGAAGCTCGGCACTCGGGCAAGGTGATGGACGTGAAATATGGTTATACCGAAGATGAAACACCCGTGTGGCAATGGTACAAAAACGGCTCCGCGGCGCAGCAATGGAAGCTTGAAAAGCTCGACGACGGGTCCTACCGGCTCATCAACAAGAACAGCGGTAAGGTCTTGGACGTGAGTAATTCCAGCTCGGCCGACGGTGCTAAGGTGCAGCAATACACCTGGAACGGTAGCAACGCTCAGCGGTGGCTGATTGAGAGCGTCGGCGACGGCTACTACAAACTCACCTGCAAAGCCAGCGGCAAGGTGCTCGATGTTGCCAATGTCTCTTATGAAGACCAAGCTGTAATTCATCAATGGACCTACGTAGGCGGCCAAAACCAGCAGTGGAAGCTGAATTTCGTTGGTGCCCAATAGCGCACGGTTAGTCATCTGATCCGTACTTCAAAGGCCACCCCGCTGGGGTGGCCTTTTTTGCGCCCTTCATTCGGTCTTCATGGTGGAGTTGCGTATGTTACCGCGTCATCAAGCGCTACGCTACCCATGCACATCCTCCTTATTGAAGACGAGAAGAGCCTGCACCAGGAAGTGCGGCAGTTTCTGCTTCAATCCCAATACCTCGTCGATTCGGCCTTCACCTACGCCGAAGCTTCGGAAAAGCTGTTCGTCAACAGCTACGATTTCGTGCTCCTGGACCTGGGCTTGCCCGGCGGCGACGGCCTAGGCCTGCTCCGGGAAGCCCGCCAAAACGATGCGCAGGAAGCGTCCTTCATCATCCTTACGGCCCGCGGCAGCCTCGACGACCGAATCATGGGCCTCGATTTGGGCGCCGACGACTATCTACCCAAGCCATTTTCGCTGCTGGAGCTGCAAAGCCGGATGCAGGCCATCACGCGCCGCAAGTTTGGGTTGAAGCGCCAGGAAATTCTGTTCGGCCAGGGTTTTCAGATGGACGTGACCAGCCGCGTGTTGCGCCAGGGCCAGCAGGAAGTGCCGCTCACCAAAAAGGAATTTGACCTGCTCCACTACCTCGTGCTGCACAAAAACCGCGTGCTCACGCGCTTGCAGCTCGGTGAGCACCTCTGGGGCAACGTGCTCGAAGATGATTCCGACTCCAACTACATCGACGTGCACATCAAGAACATCCGCAAAAAGCTCAGCCAGTTTGCTCCCGCCGATTTCCTCGAAACCGTGCGCGGCATTGGCTACCGCGTGACCGAATAAACCCGCCTACCCTCGCGAGCAGCCCAGAGCCCCGCCCGACTCCCGCTCCTCGCGCTGCCCCAACCGATGCGTCTTGAAGCCAAGCTAGCCTTATTCAATGCCCTCTCGAAGCTGCTGCTGGTCCTGCTAGGGGCCCTGGTGATTCCGCCGGTGGTGAGCCGCGTGGCCATCTCGCACACCGACCAGCGCCTGCACGAGAAAAAGCGGGAGGTACTAGACCTCGTGGCCCGCGACGGCCTGACGGCCTTTGTGCGGCAGGAACAAAACGAGGCCTACGCCGACTACAACATTCTCAAGCAGGAATACATCAGCCTCACGCCCGAGCAGGGCCCGGCTCCCAGGCACGCCACGGAGCAGGTTTTCAATGAGCAGCGGCAGGTAGACAATGAGGTAGAAGACTTTCGGATTCTGAGCTATCGGTTTGCGGAGCAGGGCCGCCCCTACCGGCTGGAAATCGGCTCCTCACTGGCTACGGTGGAGCTGCTGGAAGGCACGCTGCGGCGGCTGGCGCTGTGGGTGATCGTGATTGGGGCCCTGCTCACCATCGTGACGGATGCGGCCTTCGCGCGGTTTCTGCTGCGCCCCTTGAGCGAGCTAATCACGCGCAAGCTGCGCAACGTGCGCCACCCCTCGGCCTTCCCGTTCACTCCCATTCCTACCACCACCACCGACTTTCGCCGCCTCGATGACAGCCTCAACGAGATGATGCGCCAAATTCAGTCGGCCTTCGAAAAGGAGCGGGAGTTTATGAGCAACGTGTCGCACGAGCTGCTGACGCCGGTGAGTATTCTGCAATCGAGGTTCGAAAACATGCTGCAAGACCCCGAACTGAGCCACGCGCACTCGCTCAAAATCGTGGATTCGCAGAAAACGCTCTACCGGCTGCGCAACACCGTCCGCACGCTGCTGCTCATTGCCAACATCGAAAACGAGCAGTACCTGCGCGACGAGTCGGTGTCGTTGGCAGCGGTGCTGGCCGAGGTGCTCAACGAGTTGGAGGATCGGCTGGCCCAGCGCGAGTTGCAGCTCCACACCCACCTGGTCCCCGACTACGTGCTGCCCCGCGCCAACCACACGCTGCTGTTTACGCTGCTCTTTAATCTGCTCAGTAACGCTGTTAAGTACAATCGCTGGGGCGGCAGTATACATGTAACGGGCCAGCCGCGGCCCGGTGGCGGCTACCGCCTCACCGTGGCCGACACCGGGCCCGGCATCGCGCCCGAAAATATCCCCCACCTCTTCGACCGGTTCCGGCGTTTCCACCAGGGTGCGGCTGCACCGGAAGGCTATGGCCTGGGGTTGCCCATTGCCCTCACCATCGCGACTTTCCACGAAGCCACGCTCACGGCTACGTCTGAGCTGGGCCAGGGCAGCACGTTCGCGCTGGAATTCGGGGCCGCGGGTGCTCCAAAACTATCCGCGTAAGCAAAGTGGAGGCTCATACAGTCTTCATGGTTTGCAATGCAGATTGGGAGCGTATTCCCGCTCTACGCCCCATGAAGCCTTCTTTTTTTTCTCTAACCAAGTTTAAAACGACGCTGCTAGCGCTGCTGCTGTTGCTGCTGGCCTTGGCGGCTCTGCTGTACCTGCCGGTGCTGCTGCAACCGGCGCGGCTGCCACCCGTGGCCCACGCGGCACCGCCCATTTTCCGCCACGCGCCCAGCCCAGTAGTGCGGCACGTCCGCGCCGGCCCGCACCTTGCTCACCCACCGCACCCGTAGCTCAATTAAGGCAAGCAGCAGACTCGTTTTCAAAGCTAATCCGCTGCTTGCGTTACGATCAGTGAAAGCCCGCTTGATTTCTGTCAGGCGGGCTTTTTTATGGGTGTTGATTTGGAAGGACTGACTATTCGCGTTGGGTTTAATGCGCAGTAAAGCTATTTTTCCGGGAAACCCGCGGCTTCCAGCAGCTTAGCTGTTTCGGCAACCTCCGCAGTTAAGGCTTGCTGGCGCAGTTGCATTAGGGCCTGAGCAGTGCTGCCGCTTCGGGCCAGCTCCGCGCGGGCCTCGGCCGCGAAATCGGCTATCCACGACGGTGGCTGAGCGCCGGCTGGGGTGAGAGTGGCCGTGAGGGTGGGCAGGGCCGCCAGCCGCCGCCGGGCCCAAGCCGCCCGCTCGGTTAGCCGGGTTAGCTCAAGAGCGAGCTGGTCGGCGCGCTGCTGGCAGGTGCGCTGGTGCTCACGCAGGGCAGCCGCGTCAATGGCCTCGGGCGCCGGGTCGGCGGGGGTGGTTTGGAGAGCCAGCGTGAGAGCGGCTTGTGGTAGTGCGGCCCCGAGCGGCAGCCCCCGCACGCCCCGCTCTACTTGTGATATCATCGTTCGGCTCAGACCAAAACAGCGCCCTAGTTCTAGTTGGCTCAGATTGAACCACGCCCGAATCCGAGGCAGAAGTTGGGCTGAAAGTGGGGCAGTGGGGTTAGCACGCATACAATTATCTCATGCTCTCTTATACCGAGGTAAGCTTGAAATAAGAGAGCATATCTATCGCACTTTTACGATCCATCTCTAGCTCTCTATTTCTGGTCTATACCTGATTACGAGAGCAAGCCTGAACACGGACACGAATAAGCACAAAAAAAGCCTCGCTTTGAGCGAGGCTTTCAAATTGACAATATGGAAGGTGTTCAGGACGCTTCAAACGCAACGCGGCTTGGCTCTACCCCAATCCTTCAGCCGACTCGCCGGGTTCCGGGGTGGCGCTGCCCAGGTATGGAGCCGGCTCGGCGTAAACCGGGGGGCTGGTATTGAGCTGCCAGGTGGTATTCATTTCGCGCATGGCGTGCAGGGCCGTGAGGTCGAACTGGCAAGGCACGACGGAAATGAAGTTGTTGGCCAACGCCCACTCGTCGGTGTCAGTGCCTTGGTCGAGGTTCACGAATTCGCCAATCAGCCAGTAGTACGGGCGGTTGTAAGGGTCGTGGCGCAGGTCGAATTCCTCCTGCCACTTGGCGCGGGCCTGGCGGCAGAGCCGAATGCCGGCAATGGGCTGCTCCGATTTTTTGGGAATGTTCACGTTCAGAGCCGTGCCCGCCGGAATGCCGTGCTCTAGCGCCTGCCGGGCAATGTGCTCCACCCAGGCTTCAGTATGCTCGAAATTGGCGTCGTGGCCGTACTCGCAGAGCGAGAAGCCAATGGCCGGCAGCCCTTCAATAGCCGCCTCAATGGCCGCCGACATAGTGCCCGAATACAGCACGTTCACCGATGCGTTGGAGCCGTGGTTGATGCCCGACACCACCAGATCAGGCTGCCGCTCTTTGAGCACGTGGTGCTTGGCCAGCTTCACGCAGTCGGCGGGGGTGCCGCTGCACTCGTAGGCTTCCAGGCCCTCGAAAATAGTGCTGGCGTCGAGGCGCAACGGGTGGCCGATGGTGATGGCGTGGCCCATGCCCGACTGCGGCGAGTTGGGCGCCACCACCACCACTTCGCCAATGCGGCGCATGACGCGCACGAGCGTGGCAATGCCGGGCGCGGTGATACCGTCGTCGTTGGAAATCAAAATCAGAGGCTTGCGGGCTGGAGCAGTCACGGGCAATGGTGTTGGTGGTTGAAATGCGGGAATCGGGGCAAAGGTACGCAGCCCGCTGGCAGAGGTTGACGGGCTTCTGGCTCCGCAGTGGCCTTTACCGCCTAGTAATTGCGCCAACGTGGTGGCGCCTGAGTGCGTACTGCTTGTTTATGTTTGCATTACCTCGTTTTTCGTGGCCCGCCGGGTGCCTGCTCGCCGCCGCGCTGCTGGCTGCTTGCTCCTCTCCCGACTCTGCTGGTAGCGCGGCATCTTCCCCCGGCGCCGCAACCGGCCCCTTCACGCCCGCCAGCGGCCCCACCGCCGACCCGGCCGCTGCCAGCCCCGGCGCCGATCCTACCGCCGCCACTGCCTCCGAGCCGGATGGTAACGCCACCGCCCCCATTGCTACTCCCGCCGACTCTCTCAACCACCTGATTAGCCCTGGCCGGGTGGGGGCGCTCCGGCTTAATATGCGCGAGTCGGAGCTGCTGAAAGCCGTGCCGTACGAGCGGCTGCGGGCCACTACCCGCACCCTCGAAGGCATCCGCTACCCCGTGTATGAACTGCCAGACCACCGCGACCCGCAGGCACCGCCGTTGGTGCTGGAAATGGTGGGCGACTCGCTCGAAGGCTACCGCCTGTGGCGGGTGCGCATCACGGACCCCAAATACCGCACCGCGGCCGGCATTGGCGTCGGCTCACCCTTCGGGGCGGCCAGCCAGTTGTATGGCGTTTCCACCGTAGAGCGCACCGATGCGGGCCTGGTGGCCGTATCGGACCAGGTGGGTATGTCGTGGCTGCTGGATGAAAAGTCGATGCCGAAAACCAGCCGCAACCGTCGGCTCACGCCGGGCGACGTACCACCCGCCACGCGCATCACCGGGGTATTACTTTTCCGGTAGGCCGTTGGGCCCGGAAGTAGGAAACAAAGGAAAATCGTGTACTTTGGCAACGTCGGCCGGCTGGCTGGCCTGTGCTTTGTTCACTTTTTCCGCCCCTGGGGCCCACTCCCCTTTCCTGCATGACTCTGTTTGAAAACCGCTACCGCACCCACGACCTTGGCCTTTTGCTGCTGCGTATTGGCATGGGCGTTATGTTCACCATGCACGGCTACCCCAAGCTTTTCGGGGGGCCGGAAATGTGGGCGCAGGTGGGTGGGGTGATGAAGCTGGTAGGGCTAGATTTCGCGCCGGTGTTCTGGGGGTTTCTGGCCGCGGCGGCCGAGGCCATTGGGGGGCAGTTGCTGGCACTGGGCCTGTTTTTCCGGTTTACCTGCGTGCTGCTGCTGGGCACTATGGTTATGGCCACCGTCATGCATGCGAGCAGCGGCGACGGATTCAACGGCTATTCCCACGCTCTGGAAGCGGCTTTCGTGTTTCTGGGCTTGCTGTTTAGCGGCCCCGGCCGGTACAGCATCGACGAAATGCTGTTTCCCGCCCGCACCCGCCGCCGGCTGTACTAAGTGCCCTGTAGCGCGAAGCTCCAGCTTCGCGCATCGTTGAACGATATCGTTGCTAGTAGCTGGTGCTAGTCGTTCAACCTCAGCAACGAGGCGCGAAGCCGGAGCTATGGGCGCCTGCCCGTCTGCCCGCTTTTTCGGCGGGCTGACGGGTCGCGGACAGAACGACTTGACATGCGCTGATAATCAACTTCAGCCCTTAGTTGCGGAAAGGCCGTTCGGAAGTCAGCTTGCTTCGACCCATCAGCCCGCCGAAAAAGCGGGCAGATGGGTGGGAGTCAGCAATGGGCATTGGCCGGTGCTTGCCGCTTTGGTTTCCTGCGTGAGTTGCCGTTTTTCTGGCTGTTCCTGGACAGGAGGTGCGACGGGCGCGCGGGCATGACGTTTGGTTTTCCTTCCTTTGCCGCATGTTCTCCTTTTTACTTACCGCGCTGCTGCTCGCGGCGCCGCCCGCCAAAACCGACTGGCGCACACCGTTTGAGCGGGGCAACGGCAACACCACCGCCACCTACGCCGAGTGCATCCGCTACTACCAGCAGCTCGACGCGGCCTACCCCGAAATAACCATGCGCGAAGCCGGCCCCACCGACAGCGGGCAGCCCCTGCACGAGGTAGTGGTGAGCCTCGATGGCGATGCGGATCCAGCTTCGGTGCGCGGCAAAGGGCGGCGCGTGGTCTTCATTCAGAACGGCATTCACCCCGGCGAGCCGGAAGGCATTGATGCGGCCATGATGCTGGCCCGCGACTACGTGCAGCAGAAAAAGCTCCGGCAGCAGCTGCAATCCGTCACGCTGGTCATCATCCCGATTTATAACGTGGATGGGGCCCTGAACCGCAACTCCACCACCCGCGCCAACCAAAACGGACCGGAGAGCTACGGCTTCCGCGGCAACGCCCGCAACCTCGACCTGAACCGGGACTACATCAAGCAGGATTCGCGCAATGCCCGCTCTTTCGCGCAGCTGTTCCAGCGCTGGCAGCCCGACGTATTCGTGGATACGCACACCTCCGATGGCGCCGACTACCAGCACACCATGACGCTCATTGCCACGCAGAAAGACAAGCTGCACCCGGCCTTGAGCGAGTACCTGATGGGCCAGCTGCTGCCCGCGCTTTACGCCGGCATGGCCAAGCGCAAGACACCCATGACGCCCTACGTGGATTTTGAGGGCAAGACGCCGGACGCGCGCGGGCTGACGGGCTTCCTGGAAACGCCGCGCTACTCCACCGGCTACACCACGCTGTTCAATACCATCGGCTTCGTGACGGAAACGCACATGCTGAAGGCCTACGCACCGCGCGTGAAGGCACAATATGATTTCCTGGACTTGGTGGTGCAAGCCGTGGCGCAGCAGAAAGACGCGCTAGCCGGTGCCCGGACCAAGGCGCAACAGCTGCTGCAAACCCAGGCTTCGTTCCCGCTGGCCTGGAAGCTCGACACCACCGCCGCCGAAAAAATTGCGTTTCTGGGCTACGAAGGCCGCATGAAGCCCAGCGAAGTGAGCGGGCAGCCGCGGCTCTACTACGACCGGAAGGCGCCTTATACGCGGGTGTTGCCCTACTACAACACGTTCCGGCCCACGGCGCAGGTGCAGCGGCCCGTGGCCTACCTCATTCCGCAGGCCTGGGGCGAAGTGCTGGACCGCCTGCGCCTCTCCGGCGTGCAGCTCCGCCGCCTGCGCCGCGACACGACCCTCACGGCCGAGGTCTACTATGTGGAAAACTACAAAACTGGCCAGCGGCCCTACGAAGGCCACTATCTGCACAGTGCCGTGGAGTTGCGCACCACCCAGCAGCCCCTGGCTTTCAGACAAGGCGACTACGTAGCCCTGCTCGGCCAGCCCGCCGCCCGCTACCTCGTCGAAACCCTGGAGCCCCAAGCCACCGACTCGTTTTTTGCCTGGGGTTTCTTCGACAGTATTCTGCAGCAGAAGGAATATTTTTCCGACTACGTGTTCGAGGACGTGGCCGCCGCGTTGCTCCGCCAGGACCCGGCCCTGCGCCAGCGGCTGGAGAAGCTCACGCAACAGAACCCCGCCTTCGCCGCCAGCCCCGCCGCCCAGCTCGATTGGGTGTTCCGCCAGTCGCCGCACTACGAGAAAACCCATTTGCGCTACCCCGTGGCCCGCTGGTTCGGCGGCCAGCTGCCGGTGGAGTGATGATAGTAAGTCTTTTCCGCTACGTAGCCCTGGGCTTCAGCCCGGGGAAATCTGCACCAGCTGGCCCAAATGCCTCGGCTCAAATGCTCCGGGCCGAAGCCCAGGCTACAGAGCGGTACGGTATACACCGACTGCTGAAACGCTATAAACAGAATGTGTGCTGGCATTAGCACGCGAGATGCGTCAACTGCGCCTCTGCGGGACGATATAACCCACTGCTTTTTCCTAGCTTTCCGGCATGGCTATACTCGAACTCGACAATCTTTCTAAAAGCTACGGCAGTACTAAGGCTCTAAAGAGCCTGACGCTGCGGGTGGAGCCGGGCAGCGTGTACGGCCTGCTGGGGCCGAATGGCAGCGGCAAAACCACCACGCTCGGCATCGCGCTAGGTGTGCTGCGGGCCTCGGGCGGCACGGTCCGCTGGTTTGGGCAGGAGCCTACGGCGGCCAGCCGGCAGCGCGTCGGAGCTTTGCTCGAAACCCCGAACTTCTTCCCCTACCTCTCGGCCCGCCAAAACCTGCTGCTGGCCGCCGACGTGAAGCAGGCCGATGCCCGGAGCGTGGACCGGGCGCTGGATACTGTGGGCCTGGGCACCCGCCAGCACGACGCCTTTCGCGGTTTTTCCTTGGGCATGAAGCAGCGGCTGGCCTTGGCCTCCACCCTACTCGGCAACCCCGAAGTGCTGGTGCTCGACGAACCTACCAATGGCCTCGACCCGCAAGGCATTGCCGAAGTGCGCGGCCTGGTGCAGCGTTTGGCCGCCGAGGGCAAAACCATCATCCTGGCCAGCCACCTACTCGACGAGATTGAGAAAGTGTGCACCCACGTGGCCGTATTGCAGCGCGGCGAGCTGCGCGCCGCCGGCCCCGTTGGCAACATCCTCGCCACCGCCGACCGGGTACTACTGCGCCCTGCGCCCAACACGCCAGCCGCCGCCATCCAGCAAGCCCTGGCCGCCCTCCCCTGGGTGACGGACGTCCGCCCCGAAACCGGCGACATCCTCAGCGCCTCCCTGGCCCCCTCCCACGGCCCCGCCGACGTAAACCGCGCCCTTTTCGAGCAAGGCCTGGTCCTGGCCGGCCTCGAACTCCGCCACCGCAGCCTCGAAGCCCAGTTCCTGGAGTTAACTAAATGATGTGCTGATTATTTGATGTGCTGATGTGCTGATGTGCTGATTTTTTGATGTGCTGATGTGCTGAGTGGTGGTATTGCCCTAAGCTGTTTGGGACGAATCACCCCTTCAGCACCTCAAACATTAGCATATCACCCCCTCACCAATTCAAAAAATCAATACAACAGCACATCAACTCATTAGCACACCAACCCATCAGCACATTAGCACATCAAAAAATCAGCACATCAAAATGCTTCTTCGCGCCGAGCTTCGTAAGATCCTGCCTTATCGTACCGTCTGGATTATTCTGCTGCTGTATGCGGTGCTGCTCTGGCTGTTTGTAGCGGCGGGCGGGAGCGTGACCCTGAACGGGCAGCAGCTGGGGCAGTCGTTGTATGTGTTTCCGCAGCTGTGGGAGAAGCTGACCTACGTGGCGAGCTACTTTACCATGCTGCTCGGCATCCTGCTCATCATCCTGATAACCGACGAATTCCAGTTCCGCACGTTTCGGCAGCAGGTGATAGATGGTGGCTCCGTGGCGGGGCTGGTGCAGAACAAGCTGATGGTGTCGGGGCTGCTGGCCGGGTTTGGCATGCTGGTGGTGCTGGTGGCGGGCTTCTACTTCGGCCTCACCCGCGCCGCCGATACCGTGGGGCAGGCGCCGGCGGGTTTGCCGGCCGTGCTGTTCTACGGCGTGCAGGTGCTGGGGCTGCTGGCCCTGGCGGCGCTGGTGGCCGTACTGGTGCGCCGGAGTGGCCCCGCCATTCTGCTGTTTCTGCTCTACCTCTGGGTGGTAGAGCCTCTGGCCCGCCTCTCGCTCCCCGACACGCTGGACCGGTACTTACCCGCTAAAATCTTCAACAGCCTCACGCCTATGCCCGGCCAGCAGCTCCTCGACACGGTAGCCGGCCCCTCCCTGGCGCTACTGCCCACCCAGGCCCTTCCCCTCGCCCTGGCCTACACCGCATTGTTTTGGGGCCTGAGCTACCTGGTCCTGCGCAGCCGGGACCTGTAGTTTCAATGAGCAATGAACAATGAACAGCGAGGTATAGCCGCGGCGCGGCGACATATCGGTAGTCTGGCTGGACACTAGAAGCGTTAAGCCCCGTAGGGGCGGCACCAATCGTTGGGTGTCGCCCCTACGGGGCTTTCAAAATAAACGCAAGAGCGGTTTTACTACCGATATGTCGCCGCGCTGCGGCTTGCACGGCTGGCCTTACAACCTCATTCACTCATCCACCATTCACTCATTCCTTCACCAGCGAATTGGCGTAGTTCACGATGAAGGCTAGCTCGCGGGCTACGGTGAAATTGAGTCTGTTGTCTTTGGCGTACTGCTCTAGTTGCCGGGCCTGGCCTTGAAACACGGCCAACAGATCTTTCTTGGGGTTGCGTAGCGGGATGATGTTGCCGGTGGGCGTGGCGAGATAGAAATCATCCTTCACATCGGTGTAGGTGCCCATGTAGCGCCCGCCGCCGTAACCGTACCCATAGCCCCCGTAACCATACGGGCTGGTGTTCACGGTGCGCTCCACCAGCGATTCGCGGCGCAGCAGCATGCGCGGGCCGTTGCTGAGCTGCTCGAAAAAGGCTGGCGACTTGAAGTCGCTGTAGTCGTTGCCGCGGTTCCAACGGAAGGTGCGAAACACCCGCACCCGGTTCACATCTTCCAACTCCGGCCGCGAGCGGGGCATGGGCCGGTTGTAGATGGGGTTGCCGTAATAATAGCCGTTGCGGGCGTCGTAGAAATTGTCGTAGTAGCCGTTGTTGCGGCGGCTGTCCGTCTTCTCCCCTTTCACCGCGAAGCTGTTCACGGATACGGCCGAGAGCGTGGTGAGCGTGCCATCGGGCTGGGCCATGAGCAGCACGTCCTGGTCGCGGCGCAGCGTGAGGGGGCCGCGGAGGGTGTCGCCGTTGGTAAGCAGAATGGTGCTGCCCGCGAATTCCTGCACCATCGCGCGCTGGGCCCGCGTGGCTTTCGGCAGAGCCAGCAGCCCGGCCAGCAGGAAAAGGGAGAGGTAACGAGACGTGGTCATAACGGGAGCAAGGTAACCGAAAAGACGAATGTCGGATGAAGAGAACAACGGCCTAAACAGGCAGCAGGTTCACGCGGGGCGGCGTCGGTTGATCCTCCTGAGCTGCCTACTCCGGCAGGAGGCCCAGCCGCGTCAATCTTACTTTCGCCCATTCAGGTACCTGGGGCAGCAGTTCAACCAGGGCGGCGGCTTCGGTTTCGAGGGCTTCGGCACGCAGCCGCAGCAGGTGGTAGCGCGCCGCCACGGTCCCATTTAGGTCTTCGGCGGCGCGCTCTTGCCGCACCAGCAGCCAGCGCCGGGTGCGGGCCTCGTGTTCGGCATCGGCCAGGGGGCCCATAGCCGGCGCGGCGCTCAGCAGGGTCGGCAACACCCGCTGCCAGCGTTGCGCGTGCCGGATCGGGCCGGCCAGCTGACGCAATTCGCGGCGCAGCCGAGTCGCGTAGTGCAGGCACTCATCGAGGCGGGCTTCCAGGGGCGCTACGTCGGGGGCGGCCGTGAGCGGCTCGATGGCGGGGGCCAGATACTCCGGCTCGGGCGCAGCCGGCACGAGCAGAGCCAGCGGATTGAGACGCAGCAGTATCCGGCCGGTAATGGAGCGGCGCCCGGCTTCAACGTGCTTCACCAGCTCCGGACTCACCCCCAGATACAGGGCCAGTTCCAGCTGCTGCAAACCGAAATACCGGCGCACAAGCGCCATCAAACTATCAGAAGGCTTGGACCGACGCGGCATGGCAAAAAACGTTGTACCTTATTTTCTGGATGTCAAAGAATAAGGTACATCATCTGTACCTTATTTCTCAGATTTTAAAAAATAGGGTACAAATGGTGTACCTTATTTTTCAGGACGCCAGAAATAAGGTACGCCCCACTCCTCGCAGTTACTGAGTTGGTTGCCTTGAGCGTCCGGCTGCTTCCCTGGTAGCTAACCCAACAACGCCCGCGACCTGCTCAGGTCGCGGGCGTTGTTGGGTTGTGTTAGGCCTTACGCACAGCGACCTACGGGAGCCCCAGCGGGGCGGCATGTCGGTAGAAATACTAAGGCCAAAAAGAATCAAGCCCCGTAGGGGCGACACCACCCGTCCAACGATTGGTGTCGCCCCGATGGGGCTACAGGTTAGTGCAGCAACGGAGTACTACTGATATACCGCCCCGCTGGGGCTTCCTGTAGGCCGCCGTGCGTCAGGCCTATGTTGTGTTCAGTACGAGCGGCTACTCCGCCGACAGGGCTTCGGCGGCGGCTTGTGCCGGGTGCTGGCCGAGAGTTTTGCTCAGGATGGTGTGGCCCAGCTTGTCGCGCTTGGTGGTGAGGTAGCTCTCGTTGTGTTGGTTGGGCTCGATTTCGATGGGCACCGTGTCTATGATTTCGAGGCCGTAGCCGACGAGGCCGGTGCGCTTGCGGGGGTTGTTGGTGAGTAGCAGCATCTTGCTCACGCCTAGGTCGCGCAGGATTTGCGCGCCCACGCCGTAGTCGCGCTCATCCATGCCGAAGCCCAGTTCCAGGTTGGCTTCCACCGTGTCGCGGCCCTGCTCTTGTAGCTTGTAGGCTTTGAGCTTGTTGAGCAGGCCAATGCCGCGGCCTTCCTGGTTCATGTACACGATGACGCCGCGGCCTTCGCGCTCAATCTGCGCCATGGCGCGGTGCAGCTGGGGGCCGCAGTCGCAGCGGCAGGAACCGAAAATGTCGCCCGTGACGCAGCTGGAGTGCACGCGGGCCAATACGGGTTCGGAGCCGGAGATGTCGCCTTTCACCAGGGCCAGGTGCTGGGCACCGTTGGAGCGCTGGGTGTAGGCGTAGAGGTCGAAATCGCCCCATTCGGTGGGCATTTTCACCGAGATGTCGCGGCTGATGAGGCTTTCCTTTTCGAGGCGGTACTTGATGAGGTCCTGCACCGAAATCAGCTTCAGGCCCCACTTGGTGGCTATTTCGCGTAGCTCCGGCAGGCGGGCCATTTCGCCGTCTTCCTTTAGAATCTCCACCAGCACCCCGGCCGGCTCAAACCCCGCCAGGCGGGCCAGGTCGATGGCCGCTTCGGTGTGGCCGGCGCGGCGCAACACGCCTTCTTTGCGGGCTTTGAGCGGGAAAATGTGGCCCGGCTTGCCCAGCTCCTCCGGCTTGGTATCGGGGTCGATGAGGGCGAGGGTGGTCTTGCTACGGTCGGAAGCCGAAATACCGGTCGTGACGCCGTTTTTGAGCAGGTCGATGCTCACGGTGAAGGGCGTGGCGTGCAAGGCCGTATTGCGGCCCACCATCAGCTCCAGGCCCAGCGCCTCGCAGCGGTCTTCGATGAGTGGGGCGCAGACGAGGCCCCGGCCATGGGTGGCCATAAAGTTGATGACTTCGGGCGTGGCACAACGGGCGGCGCAGATAAAGTCTCCTTCGTTTTCACGGTCTTCGTCGTCCACTACCACCACCACCTTTCCGGCGCGGATATCGGCAATGGCCTCTTCAATGGAATCAAGCATGGATCACGGATTAGCGCGGATTTAAACGGATTTCACGGATTTTGTAGAGCCGTGGGGGGCTGCCGTGAATTGCTGCTACAACCAGTAACAGGCCGCGAAGTTACGAAGGAGTGCTGTGGCTGACTATCCCTGCTACTCTCGCGATGAATAAGACTGTCATTGCGAGGAGGCACGACGACGCAATCCTTCCTCTTTCTGCTGAGGATGTCACTTGTAAGACTAGCCCTTGATGGTAAATTACCACACGGATGTCAAGGGCTTGGTGCTTCAGTGGGTTTGTCTCATAGAGAGGAAGGATTGCTTCGCGCTGCTCGCAATGACAGTTGTTACTCCCTCGCTAGTTCGGTGGCGCGTTGCTGGGCGGCTTTGATGCCGGCTTGCAGGGTTTCGGCGAGGCCGCCGGCGCGGAACTCGCGGAGAGCGGCTTCGGTGGTACCGCCTTTGGAGGCCACAGCGGCAATGAGCTCGTCGGGGGTTTTGGCGGAGGTGTTGAGCAGGTGATAGGCGCCGAGCATGGTTTGCTTCACCAGCAGCCCGGCCACCGACTCGGAGAAACCCAGCTCGCGGCCGGCCTGCATCATGGCCTGCACGATGTAGTAGAAGTACGCCGGGCCGCTGCCGCTCACGGCCGTTACGGCGTCGAGCAGGCTTTCATCTTCCAGGAAAATAGAGCGGCCCGTGGCGTTCAGCAGGTTCTCAACCTGGTGCAACCGGCTGCGTTCCACCTCCGGCGCCGCCGAAAACCCCGTGATGCCCATGCCCAGCAGGGCCGGCGTGTTGGGCATGGCTCGTAGCACCTGCTGGTGCGCCAGCTCCCGTTGCAACCGCGCAATCGGAATGCCGGCCATGATGGATACCACCACCTGCGTCGGTTGCAGCACAGCCCGCAGACCTTCGGCTATCTTCCCAAAATCCTGAGGCTTCACGGCCACCAGGACCACATCGTAAGTCCCGACCTGGGCAGAAAGCTCGCCCGTGGGCAGGCCGGGGTGCGCGGCGGTCAGGCGCTGGCAATGTTCGTCGTGACGGCCGAGCAGCAGCAGGTCGGTGGGCTCCACGAGGTTGTAGTGCAGGAAGGACTTGGCGAAGGCCATGCCCATGTTGCCGCAGCCGAGAATGGCAATACGCAGTGAGTTCATCAATTAAAAATTGAGAATTAGGAATTAAAAATTGGGCTTGGGGTGCTGGCCCAATTGTCATCTGCCGAGGATGAGCGGCTTTTTTGGGCCGCATTACAACGCAATGGAATAAGACAACCAGTGAGGTGGCAGCTTCAACTATTGTAGAAGAATTGAGCAGCACTAACCTCGCTCAAAGTAAGCCAAAATAAGAACCGCTCCGCTTCAGCCCCAGCGGGGCGAAATATCGGTAGCAGAATAGAACCCAAGCACAACCAAGCCCCAGCGGGGCGGCATATCGGTAGCAAATCCGTTGCTCTCTGTGATTAAAGCCCTGTAGGGGCGACACCAAGTCGTTGGGTTGGTTGTGTCGCCCCTACAGGGCTTGGTTGTTCTGGTATCGGGTTTTCTACCGATATGTCGCCCCGCTGGGGCTTGGTTGTGCTTGGCTGCTCGGGCTCACTCAAGCTAAATTGAACAACGCCTCCAGTTGATTGGTAGATGCTTCCCAGTCGTACTGCTGCTGCACGAAGGTCCGGCCCTGGGTACCCAGCTGCGCGGCGGCTTCCGTATTGGTAAGCAGGGTGCAGATGTGCGCGGCCAGCTCTGCCGCTGATTCCCCCACTAGCAAATCGTGGCCGGGGTGGCCGCGCAGGGCGTTGTTGGCGAGGGGGGTGGTCACGCAGGGGCGTTGCATGGCCATGGCTTCGAGCAGCTTGTTTTGCAGGCCGGTACCCACGCGCATGGGCGCCACGAACACGCGCGCCGCCGTGTAGGCATCCCGGATATCGGCCACCCAGCCGCTGATGGTTACGGCCTCGGAGGCTAGGGCCTGCACGCGCGGGGCCGGCGTGGTGCCCGCCACCAGCAGCCGGGCCGATGGGTAAGTCTGGCGCACGAGCGGCAGGATTTCCTCGGCCAGAAATATGGCCGCGTCCACGTTGGGGTGGTAGCTCATGTTGCCGCAAAACAGCAGCTCGTGCGTGGTTTCGGCGGGGCGGGGCTGAAAAAACTCGGTGTCAATGCCGTTGAGGACCACGTGAATATCCTGGCGGCGCGGGTGCTCGATGAGCTGCCGGTCTTGGTCGGAGATGATGGTGTGGTGGCGAAACCAGTCGAAGGCTTTTGCCTCGTAGGCACGCAATAAGTGGCCTTCGCGCAGCCACAGGGGCTGCTGCCAGCGGGGCGCGGTTTCGGCCCGGCGCAACATGCCCTTGGAGAAGACGTCCATGTAGTCGAGCGTCATGGGCAGTTGCTGGGCGTAGGCGCGCAGGTAGTGCGCCATCCGAATCAGCTGGCAGTAGACGTGCGCGGGCTGAAACTGCTGAATCAGCGCATCGAGGTGGCGCTGGGCGGCGGCATCGTAGAAGTAACCTACTTGGAAGGGCAAGCCCCCGGCCAGGGCGCGGACCATGTTGGCGGCAATGCCGGGGCGGCGCAGGCGGTGCACGTGCAGGCCCCCGGCGCAAAGCGGCGCTACGGCGGCGTAATCGGCAGGCAGTACTTCCTCATCCGACAAGGCAAACAAACAGATTTCGTGGTGCCGGGCCAGGTAGCGGAGCTGGTGGTAGGCCCGCAGTTTGTCGCCCTTATCGAGCGGATACGGGAACCGGGACAGCAGAACGAGGAGCTTCATGGACCGCAAACTTACGCTGTTTGGGTCCGGCGCTGGCGTACCACCTCGTACAAATCGAGGAAGCTTTCCACTACGCGGCGGTTGTCGTAGAGGCGCGCTATGGTGTGGGCGGCTTCTTGGCCGATGAGGTCGGCAGCCAGGGCGCCGCGGTGGTACTGGCCTAGTACTTCGAGCCAGGCCTCGGGTGTGTCGCGCAGCAGAATGTCGTGGCCGTTGGTGGCGTGAATGCCTTCGGCGCCGAGCGTGGTGCTGAGGATGCACTTGCCCAGGGCCATGCCTTCGATGATTTTGATGCGCATACCACCGCCACTCAGCAAGGGTACCAACATCACATCATACTGCTGCATAAAAGCCGCCGCCGACTCCACAAAGCCGTGCACCGTGACGCCCGGCAGCCGCAGCTCCTGAAAGCGGGCGGGCATCTGCTTGCCGGCCAAGTGCAGCTCCAGCGCCGGGTACTGCGCGTGCGCCTTGGGCCACACCTCGGTCAGAAACCAGTCGAGCCCTTCCTGGTTGGGCAGCCAGTCGAAGGACCCTATCATAAATAAGGTGCGCGGCTTAGGCCGGATACTAGCATCGACTTGAAACCGCTCCATGTTCACGCCAGCGGGTACAAACACCACTGGCTCCGGGCAGTCCAATTGGCGCAGGCGCTGCTGGTCGGGCTCGGTGATGGCCGCCACGGCATCGAAACGCGGCAGATAGTCGTGCTCGAACTGCCGCACCCGGCCCGCCAGATGGCGCAGATAAGAACGTTTGAGCGGGTTTCCCGCCCGGCGAGCCAGCATTTGCCAGATAGTGTATTCCACGTTGTGCGCCCGCAGTACTAACGGCACGCCAGGGGCCACGCGCCGCACCACATCCACGTACCAGGCCACGAACGTACCTTCCACCTGCACCACATCCACGGCATCGGTGCGCAGTATTTCACTGAGCTTCGCGGCAGCCTCCTCGCTCACGAACCGCTCCACGTTGTAGGGCAACTTACTGGCAACGAGGTTGCGCAGGGCTTTCACCGGCGAAAGGCGCGTGTCCACGTCCACCGTAATAAGGCGCAGGTTGGGGCCGAGGTGGGCCAGCGCGTCGGCGGGTTGGTGGTGCTTGGGCGTGTTGAGGGCCAGCAGCGTAACGCGGTGGCCGGCCCGGATGAGGCCCGCCGCCACGTCGTACATGGCAATAGCGCCGCCATCAGTAAGCGGAAAAGGGACGCGCGGGCAGAGTTGCAGAATGTGCACTTCAGAGATTCAGATAGAGCCAACAAAGCTACGAACGGAAGCCGTTCGTACTGGCGGCCGTCTTGAGCTGACAAAGTCAGCGAAGACTGCCAGCCACGGAGCCAATCCAGTCTTCAGACTGGCCCGAACCGCCACAGCCCCGAACCCTACGCTAGGTCCCGCCGGAAAACAGACCCCATTCTCTCCAAGCCGTTAGCGCAGCTTTTATGCGGCGTAATATCGCGTGGCTCTTCCACGGTTGCCAGTCTGAAGACTGGATTGGCTCCGTGGCTGGCAGTCTTCGCTGACTTTGTCAGCTCAAGACGGCCGCCAGTACGTCAAGGCTGCTGCCAGAGCTAGCCTACGCCTGGAACTGGCGCAGCAGGGCCTGAATTTGCTCCTCAGTGCCGAGAAACAGCACGACGTCGCCGGGCTGGGGGATGGTGTCGGCGCTGGGGCTGACCAGGAGCTCGCCGGTGCGTTGCTTGAGGCCGATGACCGTGGCGCCGGTGCGGCTGCGGATGTCCAACTCCCGGATGCTACGGCCGCGCCATTCGGGCCGCAGCTCGTCGGGGCGCAACTCTTCCAGGCGCAGCTTGCTTGGGCCGAGGCCGGAAAGCATGTCCAGAAACCGGATGACTTCGGGGCGGATGACGAGGTTGGCCATATGCGAGCCGCCGATTTCGTCGGGCATCACCACCGAATCAGCGCCGGCGCGCATGAGCTTGGCCTCGCTGGTTTTGAGGCTGGCGCGGGCAATGATTTTGATGTGCGGGTTCAACTCGCGGGCCGTGAGAGCCACGAACACGTTGTCGGCGTCTTTGGGCAGGGCCGTGATAATGGCGCGGGCCCGCGCGATACCCGCCGTGCGTAGCGTTTCGTCGTCGGTGGCATCACCGAAAACCGCCAGGATATTCCCACCCTGCGCTTCGGCGGCGCTTTTGAGCAGGGCTTCGCTCTGCTCCACAATCACGACCTGCACTCCGCTGCCGCGCAGCTCGTTGTAGGCTTTGCTGCCGTTGCGCCCAAAGCCGCACACGATGATATGGTCGGACACGTTGCGGATTTCCTGGTCGGTGCGAAGCATGTGGAAGATGTTGCGCAGCTCGCCATCGAAGATGTAGGTGGTCAGCACCGACACGAGGTAGGCAATGACGAGCAGGTTGAAGAAAATGTAAAACGAAACGAACAGCCGCCCCAGCGGCGACAACGGATGCAGCTCCCCAAACCCGACCGTCGAAACGGTAATCATGGTCATGTAGAAGGCATCGACCAAGCTGAAATCCTCGATCCACATGAAGCCCACTACCCCACTGCCGAAGCTGAACACCGTCAGGACAACGGCGAGGAAAAACCGGCTCAGGTTAAGACGCTGCCACATTTCTTGATGAGGAATGAAGAATTGAGAAGGAGGAATTTGGTGGTGACGGGGTGCGGTTGGGAGCTGTGGTGATGCTTTCGGCGCGCAAGGTAAGGCCAGATGTCACACCAGAGCTCAACTTTTCGTACAGCGTAGCAAAGCCAGTATTCTTCGGAGGGCGCGCGGCGACTAACCGAAAAAATGTAGCTTGGTAGGGCTTGTTAGCCCGCAATCCGCAGTTAATCAACCCATGGCCAAGGAGATCAAAGTAATCAAGTGTCCGCAGTGCGGCAGTCCGCAGAAAACGGAAACCAAGCCGGAGCACTACCGCTGCGACAATTGCCAGACGGAGTATTTTCTGGATAATGACCACCTGACCATTCAACACCACTACACCTACCAGGCGCCCCCCGCGCCGCCGGCCCCACCTCGCCCCTCCTTCGCCCTGGCGGGAGCCATAGTGGCCGCGGTGTTTATCGTGCTGGTGGGCGTGGCGGCGAGCGGCTGGCTGGGTACGCCCGTTCGGCCGCAAAACACCGATGCCCGGGCGCTACTGGCCAAGGATACAGGCTACAGTACAAGTTCGAAAGTGGTGGTGCCCTTTACTGATGACGCCGGGCGGCCTATGCTGCTCCTGGTAGCCAACCGCTACTACCGTAGCGACGACCAACAGGACGGCGTATACGCCACTTTTTACGACCCCGAAAAAAAGGCGGAAGTCAAGGCGCAGAAGCTGACAGTACCTGGGCGGGAAACCCGCTTCCCCAAAATCGAAGCGCGCACCTTTTCCAACGGGGCACTCTACATCACAGTCGCGAAGACCAATCTGTACCAAGTGGATAAAGCCTCGCTGAGTGTTACCGACGTTGGGCAGCAGCTTTTTCAGGGGCAGTCGGCGTTGCAGGCGGGCGTGGCTACTCTGGAGTTTGTGTCGAGTACGGGCGGGGACGGCCTTTCGCTGTTCACAAACGATGGCCAGAACGTGTTTTTCTACCCGCTCGTGAATAAGGTGTACTCGGCCGAAGAAATTTATCGGGTCGACAGTGGCTTCGAGACCCTGCTGCCGGGCGCGACCGACAAAACCTACTTCGCGTTTACGGACCCGAGCCACGGCTGCCCGGGAGAGAAAATCCAGCTGCTGGAAATCAAGTACAAAGACAACGGCGGGGGCCCCAAAGACGTGTCGGAGACCGTCCATTGCAACAAAAAGTACGTGCGCCTGGACCCCGCCACCGGCCAAAACATCTACGAAACCGTGCTCCTCGACGACGCGGCGAAGGCCAGCGGCCGCATCACTGCCTTCCACGACTTCACCCCCGGCCGGCTCTATTTCAAGCCCAAAGTGCTGCACTCCGATGCCGAGCGCCTGCTCATTACATTCCGCGCCAACGCCAGCCCGCAAGCTCCTGTAAGCCTGCAATGCCTCGACCCCGCCACGGGCCGTATTCTGTGGACCACCCCGCTGGGCACGCAAGACGAGCTGGAACGCGTAAGCCCTTGCAAACCCGGCTTCTTGGCCGCTACCTACAACGGAGCGCTGATAGTTTCAGCGGCCGGAAAAGTCATCAGTCAATTCCAAATCGACCAGAAGTTATGAGCCTAAAGAACTTTCTGAGCACGCAACTCTCGACGGTGATTGAGTGGACCAATCAGCAGCCCCACCTGTTGTTTTACCGCTTTCCGGCCGCTACCGCCGAAATCAAGAATGCCAGCAAGCTGCTGGTGGCGCCGGGCCAGGGCTGCCTGCTCGTCTACGAAGGCAAGGTGACCGAGGTCTTCAACGAGGAGGGCGCATTCAACCTCAAAACCGACAACCACCCCTTCATCACGACCTTGCTCAAGCTGCGCCAAGCGTTTGAGAGCGAGCATAAGCTGCGGATTTACTTCTACCGCAAAGCCGAACTCGTGAATCAGCCCTGGGGCACGGCTTCGCCGGTGAAGTACCCGGACCCGGTTTACCAATTTCCGGTGGAGCTGGGCGTGTACGGCAACTACGCCTGCAAAATCACGGAGCCGCAACGCTTCTTCACGGAAGTGGTAGGCTCCCGCGATGCCTATTCCGCCGCCGAACTCCGGGCCTTGCTGCAAGGCCGGATTGGGCAGGGTCTTACGACTACCATTGCCGCGGCGGCCCTCTCCTACCAAGCCATTGATGCCCAGCTAAACCGGCTCTCGGATGAGCTGCGGGCGCAGTTGAACGCCGAGTTTGCGGCGCTGGGCTTCGAGCTGACGGATTTCAAGATTGCGGGCACGAGCTTCGACAAAGACACGCAGGCACGCATCAAGCGCATCTCCGACATGACGGCCGACAACCTGGCTGCCGCGCAAGGCGGCCTCAGCTACGCCGATTCGGAACGACTAAAAGCCCTGCGCGATGCCGCCCGCAACGAAAGCGGTCTGGCCGCGGCGGGCGTACAGCTGGGAGCCGGCCTGGAACTCAGCAAAGCCTGGGCCGCCAAGCCCGAAGAAGCTCCCCCAGCCCCCACCGAAGCCCCCGACCCGGTAGCGCAGCTGCAAAAGCTAAAGCGCCTGCTCGACGAAGGCATCATCACCCCCGAAGAATTCGACGCGAAGAAGAAAGAATGGCTTAGCAAGCTATAAACCCGCCGCTTTTCAAGCCCCGCTGCTGCGTAAACAGAGTGGAAAGGCAAGCCCCTGCGGGAAGGCATATCGGGAGTTGGGCCCTAAATCAAGCCCCAGCGGGGCGACATATCGGTAGAAAAAAACAGCTATACTATTAGATAAAGCCCCGTCGGGGCGACACAAATCGTTCAACGATTAGGTGTCGCCCCGATGGGGCTTGATTCCTTTTGGGCCTTGGTGTTTCTACCGATATGTCGCCCCGCCGGGGCTTTATTTAGGGCACAACTCCCGATATATGCCCCTCCGAGGGGGCTCGATTACCGTGTCTCGAAGGTGGGCTTGCGGGCGTTGGTTTTGCGGTAGGTGCCGGCGGCCGTTACGTTCATACCGAAGCCGCAACTCTCGCCTCTTTCGCGCACCACCATTCGGCCGGGCCGCACGAAAAGCAGCGTAATGCGGCAGCTGCTAGCCAAGCCTTCCGGCTGAAAAACGGCGCTATCGGCCTTGATACGGGCAATTCCTTCGGCCTCGCCCGTGTTAGCCATGAAGGTACCGTCATTCATTTTGTAGGCGTAGATTCCTTCAAAGGCCACTCGCAGCTTGCCGCCGCCCAGAGCTAGCACCCGAAACGTGCTGCCCGCCGCGTTGGTAAACGTCCCGTTCACTTCAGCCGCTCCCACCGCCGCCCGATGCTGCGCCGCCACTGGCCGCGAAACGTCTACAAGACCAGCAACCAGGAGACTCATTAAAACCGCAACGCGCAAGAAACCCATACAGCCGTGATTTGGTGAAGCCTTAATTCAAATAGAACTTACGCATAGCGGCCTACGGAAGCCCCGGCGGGGCGGCATATCGGTAGGAAACCCGATTATGGAGCTTTGTAAAGCCCCCTCGGGGCGACACCACTCGTTGAACGGGTAGTGTCGCCCCGAGGAGGCTATGGGGTAGTGAAGCAACAGAGTACTACCAATATACCGCCCCGCCGGGGCTTCTCCTGTAGGCTGCTGTGCCTAAGGCCTATCAAAGTAGTATAGCCCCTAAGCCTCAACCCAGCTCCCTGCTGACCCATCCCACAAAATTCTTCCTTCCTCATTCTTAATTCTTCATTGAATCAAGACGCCGTGCCGCGCGGGATGACGGTGCCGAGCATGTTGGCCAGCTGGTTGTCCATCTGCTTGAGCAGGCGGATGGTTTGCAGGTGCTCCATCATGGTGTCGTCGTCGAGGGGGTGGCGCAGGGCTTCGAGGCGGGTGGCCAGCTCGCGCTCCACATTCACTTTGTTGAGGCGCAGAATGGCGTTGTCGCAGGCGGTTTGGAGCAGGTCCAGCTCGCGGGGCACGTAGATCTGGTGGGTGGTCCAGTTGGGGCTCAGCTCGTACTTTTCGGTGGCCAGCTCGGCCACCACGTTCCGAATATCGGAGCGGCCGTGCTGGATGAGGGTGCGCACCTCCGGCCAGCGGCCCTGCTCCAATTCCTCGCGGCACAGGTGCAGCATGTCGGCGTAGAGCGGGGTGCGAAACGGCGTATCGAGCTGTTGCAGCAGGTATTGCGCCACGGCCACGTCCGGCGCCAGCGGCTGCGCCGAGTACAGCAGCAGCAGGCGCACCACCTCCCGCTCGCACTGTTCCAGCACGTCGGGCACGGGCTCCAAGTCTTCGCGCTGGTCGGCCGTGAGTGCGTCGGTACCACCACTGAGGTCATCGGGCGTGGCGCCGTACATCAACGCCTCGGCTTCTTCCTCGGGGGTGAGTTGGGTTTTGGGTTTTGGGTTTTGGTTTTTGGCTTCTGGTTGGTAGCTGTTGGTTGCGCTGCCGCTGTTGCTACTTGCGCCGGGGGTTTTGGGGGTGGCTTGGCGCGCAATCTTGTTGTACTCCGTGATGAGCACCTGCTCGTCGATGCCGAACGTTTGCGAGGTCTGCTGCAAAAACACCTGCCGCTTGATAGGGTCGGGCACTTTGGCAATGCTTTGCAGCACTTCCCGGATGGCCTCGGCCTTCTTCACCGGGTCCTGGGCAGCCTCGCGGCTTACGAGGTCGGTTTTGAACTGGATGAAGTCCTGGCTGGCCTGCTCCAAATGCTCCTTGAAGCGCTGGTCGCCGACTTTGCGGATGTAGGAGTCGGGGTCGTCGCCGTCCGGAAACAGCACCACGCGCACGTTCAGGCCACCTTCGAGCAGCATGTCGATGCCGCGCAGCGAGGCCCGGATGCCGGCCGCGTCGCCGTCGTAGAGCACCGTTACGTTGTCGGTGTAGCGCTTGATGAGGCGAATCTGGCCTTCCGTGAGCGAGGTTCCCGACGAGGCCACCACGTTCTTGATGCCGCCCTGGTGCAGACTCAGCACGTCGAGGTAGCCTTCCACCAGATAGCACAGCTCCTCCGTCCGAATGGCCTGCCGGCCCTGGTAGAGGCCGTAAAGCACGTCGGACTTATGATAAATCTCCGACTCCGGCGAGTTGAGGTACTTGGCCGTTTTGTCGTTGGGCTTGAGCGTGCGCGCCCCAAACCCAATTACCCGCCCCGACACGTTATGAATCGGGAACATAACCCGGCCCCGAAACCGGTCGTAGCGGCGGCCGGTGTCCTGGCCGTTGTCGTCTTCTTTGGTGATGACGAGGCCGGTCTTTTCGAGGTATTTGCGCTGGTAGCCGGCTTTTTCGGCCGTTTTGAGCAGGTCGTCCCACTGGTCGAGGGAGTAGCCTAGCTCGAAGGTTTTGATGGTGGTTTGGTTGAGGCCGCGCTGGCGCAGGTAGCTCAACCCGATGCTCTGCCCTTCGTCGGTGTTGAGCAGCAGGTGGTGGTAGTGGTCCTTGGCCCAGTTCGAAACGATGAACTGCGAGTCCTTTTCGTTCTGGGCCAGCTGCTGCTCCGGGGTCTTTTCTTCCTCCTCAACGTCGATGCCGTACTTCTTGGCCAGGTACTTCAGGGCCTCCACGTAGGAGGTGCCCTCAATGTCCATGATGAACTGCACCACCCCGCCGGCCTTGCCGCAGCCAAAGCACTTGTAGAGCCCCTTGGCCGGCGCCACCGAGAAGCTCGGCGACTTCTCGTGGTGGAACGGGCAGCAGGCCCACATATTCTGGCCCTTCCGCTTCAAACTCACGAAGTCGCCCACCACCTCCACGATATCGGCGTGGTGAATGATTTGATCTACCGTCTCCTTGGGAATTCGTGCCATACTATGGGCAAAGGTAGGCAGGATGCAGCGCGAAGCAGCGCTAGCCTACAACGAGCCAGCGGCTACGAAAGGTGCGGCGCCCAGGGCTAGGTAGGGCTCCGGCAAGCGCCCTGCTCTTAAAGCGGTTTTCCGGTTGCTGTAGGCGGCCGTCTTTCCGGTCAGCTGGCGAAAAGCCAGCAGACCGGTTGCCGTCTGCTGCCGGTGGGTAGCCGAACCGTTCCGGCGCGGGTCGTGCTGACGGCGACCGGTCAGCTGGCGAAAAAGCCAGCAGACCGGCATGTACACTGACTTGAGAACCGCTCTCAAGCCTGCTCCTCGGGCGTGGGCTCCGCGTCGGAGGCCAGCAGTTGGCCCAGCACCTCGGCCTCTTCTATCAGCAGGCGGTGGCGCAGGGCCAGGTGGGCGCGGGCCAGCGGGCTGGGGCGCGGCGGCTGGGCGGCGGTGTCTTCTTCGAGGCGGCTCAGCCAGGCGGCTTCTTCGGCGGGGTCGATGGGCGGAGTGCCGGGCAGGGGCGGAGTGGCCAGCGCCAGGCGCAACGCCGCTAGCCCTTGGCGGCGGCGCAGCACCGCCGCATCCTGCAAACCCAGCGTTTCGAGCTGAAAACTTAGCTGCCAGGCCAGATGCTCGCAACGACGCTTCCGCCGGCGCAGCATTGCCCGCTCCTTATCGTCCCGCCAAGCGGCGCGGGCCGGTGGCGGGGGCAGCGTCTCGGGGGCGGGCAGCGCCGGGCCTATTGGGGGCAGCACATCAGCCAGCCGCCACAGCCGGTACTCGGTTGCACGCGAGAACTGCCGCCGCCCGGCCTCTACGGCCTGCACTTGTTTCAAGCTAACATGCAGCCAGCGGGCCAGTTCGGCCTGCGTCAACGCGAAATGCTCCCGTACTGCCGCAGCGGTAGTAACTGAGAAGGAAGTGGGTGTGCGTATCATGAGCTAGCTCTTGTAGTACAATCGAATATTTTTTTGTGAAGGTACTACTGTGCATGTATGGTGCTCATGTGGCCGGTTGCGGTACCGACCATCATAAATAAGCTCGCGTGGTGGACTAGAGTTAAAAAGCTAGTTCCCCTCCTTTTTTTAAGGAGGGGCTAGGGGTGGTTGATTTGCGTCAGAACGATTACTAGTTCTAGTATCGTCCTCGTGTCATCAACCACCCCTAACCCCTCCTTATCTGAGGAGGGAAACTAGCTCTTAGCTTTCTAGATTTTGTAATCCGCAACACGGGTTAGCAAGCCAATGGACTTCCTATGAGGATACGCAGCTTGCAGTGCACTGCTCTCTCAGCCGACTTTCCGAGGCGTGGTACTCCCAACCGGGTGCCGCGGCGGCGCAAGCGCCTATGGCTTTACGAAGCGCTGGCCGTCGAATTTGAGGCCCAGCGTTTTAGTAGTCGCTAGACTGCGAAATCCCCACCGCTTCAGCAGCCGATATGACTCATCTTCCGGCGTATAGTAGTCGAAATCGAAGTCGGTCACATCAAGACGCAGCATTTGCCGGGAGGCATCAAACTCCATGAGTACATCACACAAGTCCAAACTGGCGCTTTTGTCGAAAGCTGGAGTATCGAGCAATAAATAGTTGCCTTTCAATTCTACCACGTGCGCTATGCCTCGTACGCAACGCCCACTCCCCTGCTCATTTCCAAGCAGCAGATACACCGTTCGGCCGGGGCTGCTTAATTTGTGAATTTCGCCGAAGCTACATTCTATAGAGGGCGCATACGCAAACCGCTTACCCGTTTGATTTTTCCATTGCATCACTGGGACGTTGACCTGGCCGCGCGTGCCACCCGAATGGTAATCGAAGGTGTAGACTCTAAAATGGGCGGCGTCCTTTGAGTCCACGGACAGCTCAAGACCTAGCTTTTGGGCTTCGGCTGCTGACAGATCATGGTTCTTCAGGTAAGTAACCAGCATTCTGGCCGGATCAGCGTCTCCTTCCACCCCTTCATGGTTGATTGTTGCGATGCTCCTCTTCAGCTCGGCAGCGGAAGGGCTTGCTTTACTGGCCTGCTGCGCAAAACCAGGCGATATACTAGCTGCTACGGAGAGCATCACCACGCCCAAGCGCATCCAGTTCCTTTTCATAAGTTGACTTATGGTCCTTGTTATTGAATATTCTTTGCGAAAGATAGGCGAAGAGCTATGGCAAGAACTATTAGAGCCGGCTAGACTGCCTGGACAATAAGCCGAAAACGTGGTTCCTAGCGCACAACAAGACGGTGCGTCTTATCGACTGCACCCACAACCAAAAACCCGCCCAGGTGCTGCCGAAGTAGCCACCGAGCGGGTTCATCATTGATAGCTGAGAAGGAGCAGAAGACGCGGCTAGCTTACCGATACCATATCGACTAAGAACGGGTCCGACCAAGCAACCGTTGGCCCGCCGACTTGCATCACGCGGGCCTTGCCCGCGCGCAACCAACCTTAGGCGGTATTTCATTTTACCAGGCTACGGACTGAAGTCCGTGCCACACCGCGCGCAGCCAACCTTGGGCGGCATTTCGGAGTTATCTTTGCCACGGGCTTTCGTATTCGCCCGCACTCGTATGGCAATTACCACTGAAGATGTCCTCAAGGCGCTGAGCTACGTGGAGGAGCCCGATCTGGGTAAAGACCTCGTCACGCTCAATATGATCGAGGACGTGCATATCGACGGCCGCACCGTCTCGTTCACCGTCGTTCTTACCACGCCCGCCTGCCCGCTCAAAGAGTTGATCCACAACGCCTGCGTGCGCGCCATCCATACCATGGTGGACAAAGAAGCGGAGGTGAAAATCAACATGACCTCGCGCGTGACCACCATGCGCCAGAACCGCGACATTCTGCCCGGCGTGCGCAACATCATCGCCATTGCTTCGGGCAAGGGCGGCGTGGGCAAAAGCACCGTCACGGCCAACCTGGCCATTGCCCTGGCCCGCACCGGGGCCCGAGTAGGCCTCGTGGATGCCGATATTTCCGGCCCGAGTATGCCGCTGATGTTTGGCGTGGAAAGCGCCCGGCCGCACGTGTACCAGACGCCCGAGGGCAAAAACCTCATTCAGCCGGTAGAAGCGCACGGCGTGAAGCTGATGAGCATTGGTTTCCTGGCCCCGGCCGAGTCGGCTATTGTGTGGCGCGGGCCCATGGCCTCGTCGGCGCTCAAGCAGTTTATCACGGAAGTGGACTGGGGCGAGCTGGACTACCTGCTGCTCGACATGCCACCCGGCACTTCCGACATTCACCTGACCATGGTGCAGACCGTGCCCGTCACCGGCTCGCTCATCGTGACGACGCCCCAGAAGGTTGCTTTGGCGGATGCGGAAAAGGGGTTGCAGATGTTCCGGCTGCCGCAAATCAACGTGCCAGTGCTCGGCATCGTGGAGAATATGGCCTGGTTTACGCCCGCCGAGCTGCCCGACAACAAGTACTTCATCTTCGGGGAAGGCGGCGGCGTAGCGCTGGCCGAAAAGCACCAGGTACCGCTACTGGGCCAGATTCCGCTGGTGCAAAGCATCCGCGAAAACGGCGACCAGGGCACGCCCGCCATCCTGCAAGCCGGCACGCCGGCCGCCGAGGTATTTGAGGAGCTAGCCGAGGAGTTGGCCCGCCAGGTGAGCATCCGCAACGCCGTGGCGCCCAAAACCAACATCGTTGAAATGAACCGTTGATTTGCGCTGCTTAGCTCGATTTCGCTGATTTTAACGTTTAACGGGGCTTGCTTGAGGGCGTGAATTGGCTCATTTGCTGATTTGATGACCTGCTTGGCGAACTTCCTTGCACGTTCACCAGTTAATTTTCTAGCTCTCAAAAGCCTTATCTTTGCCCAACTTCCTGCTGAAGACTAGCTGTTTCTGTCTATCGAACCCAGCAACCTCATCCCAATCAGCGCAACCCCGCGACTTATGATACATTCTGCCGCCGTAGAAGACCACCCTCTGCTGCCCCGCATTGAGCAGGCGCTGGATTCTATCCGGCCCTACCTGGCTGCCGACGGAGGCAACGTGCGGGTGCTCGGCATCTCCGACGATATGGTGCTCCAACTGGAGCTACTCGGCGCCTGCGGCACTTGCCCCATGTCGCCGATGACGCTCAAGGCCGGCGTGGAGGAGTCGGTGAAGAAGGCCGTGCCCGAAATCCGGGCCGTGCAAGCCATCAACGGTACCTCGATGGATGAGCAGCCCGCCGGGCAAACCGGCCACCCCCTGCCGCCCACGCCCGTCCCGACGCCGCAGTTTTAGTTCTGCTCGTAGGTATTTCTACCAAGCGCGCCCCGCTCCTGCCGGTTTTCGGTGCGAGCGGGGCGCGGTGGTTTGTGGGGAGGTGTGAAATTCAGCTCTGCTTTTAGTGAATTGTTATTTATACTACTGCGCTTTTTATTTCTCTCCACTCATTCAGGATTCGGTTAATTTCAGTGTAATCATAATCTGAGTAAAGATCTTGTTCTGTTATTTCATTGGTGGCTATGTATTCCTTGTACTTTATAATTGCCTCCTGTAATTTATACTCCAAATAATGTAGTATACATTCCACTTGCTTGGCATCAAGGAGACTGAGTCTATTTTTTTGATATCCTCCATTTAAGTTATAGCCTAAAGTAAATAGTACATCTGGCGCAATTAGGCCTCTTTCCTTGTGCAACTGCTCCCCAAGAATGTCGAAAATCAAAAATTTAGGCAAATGGAACTTCATTCCTTTCGCATCAAAAAATGACAAAGAGCTTTCACAAGCATCAAGGTCTTCGTACGGTATAGCATCCCAATTATCTACTTCGTCTTTTTCTCTTAATTCCATGATTGTTTTGTGGTCAGCATAATCGTCTATTCCTTGTGCTTGCCACAGGCCTACACCATCTTCCAGCTTCACATCTTTAAATGCAGTTCGTATTTCCAGAATTAGCTCTTCTTTTGTCATACCGGTCTATAAAATTGCTACTAGCATGTGTATTGCCATTACTGAGGATATTTCGCCAACGGTAGGCTAATTGTCATTGTTTTTTCTCGCGCTACTGTAGCGCCAATACGCCGCAGGAGTTTCCAGTCAAGGTAGCGGCTTGGGCGAGTTTTACCTAACCAGGGCCGTGAAACCGATACTTTTTCGCGCCATTTCCTGCCCGCCGCTACCTTTGTCGCTCCTCCTTTTCTCTTCTATTATATGGCCCACCCGAACGACCCCGCCCTGCGCTCCTGGATTGATATTGCTCCCGAAAGCGACTTTCCCATTCAGAACCTGCCTTTTGGGGTGTTCGTGAGCGAGGACCGAGGGTCGCGGCTGGGCGTGGCAATTGGCGAGTACGTGCTGGATTTGTACGCAGTGGCGCAGTTCGGTTTCTTCGAGGATTTGGAGCTAGGGCCGAAAATGCCCAAGATTTTCCGCCGCCGCACCCTCAACCAGTTCATTGCCCTGGGCCGCCCGGCGTGGCGGGCCGTGCGCCAGCGCGTATCGGAGCTGCTGCGCCACGACAATGGGGCCCTGCGCTCCGACGAGGTGATGCGCGAGTGCCTGGTGCGCCAGCGCGACGTGCAGATGCTGCGGCCCGTGAAGCCCCACAACTACACCGATTTCTACAGCAGCATCGAGCACGCCACTAACGTGGGCATGATGTTCCGGGACCCGGCCAACGCGCTGCTGCCCAACTGGCGCCACATTCCCATCGGTTACCACGGCCGGGCCAGCAGCATTGTGGTATCGGGCACCGACATCCGGCGGCCCAACGGCCAGCGCAAAGCCCCCGATGCCGACGCGCCCACGTTTGGCCCGTCGCAGCAGCTGGATTTTGAGCTGGAAATGGCCTTTGTGGTGGGCCGCGGCACCCGCCTCGGCGATGCCGTGCCGGTGCAGCACGCAGAGGACCACATCTTCGGGCTGGTGCTGTTCAATGACTGGAGCGCGCGCGACATTCAGAGCTGGGAGTACGTGCCGCTGGGGCCGTTTCTGGGCAAGAGCTTCGGCAGCAGCGTCTCGCCCTGGGTGGTGACGCTCGACGCGCTGGAGCCCTTCCGCGTAGCTGGCCCGGTACAGGAACCCGAACCCCTGCTCTACCTGCGCCAACTCGACCAGCACAACTTCGACATCAATTTGGAAGTAGCCATTGAGCCCGAAGGCCAGCCCGAAACCACGGTATCGAAGTCCAATTTCAGCCTCATGTACTGGAGCATGGCTCAGCAGCTGGCGCACCAGACTAGCAATGGCTGCAACCTGCAAGTCGGCGACCTGTACGCTTCGGGCACCATCAGCGGCCCCACGCCTGATTCGCTGGGCTCCATGCTGGAGCTGGCTTGGCGCGGCACCCGCCCCGTACCGCTGCCAGACGGCTCGGAGCGCAAATTCCTCCTCGACGGCGACACCGTAACCATGCGCGGCTACTGCGAGAAAGACGGCGTGCGCATCGGCTTCGGACACGTGAGCGGCAAGGTGCTGCCGGCCAACCCGCTGTAGTAGGTTGCCTATTTGCCTACCTAAGGTTCCTGGATACTGTGGATAGTAGCGTTTTCGAGGTTGTTCTGCTACATTGACATTGACCATCCTGCTTCGGCTGCGCAAACGCCAGCTGGAGCAGGATGGTCTTTTATCGTTCGCATAGCTCAGATAATGAACTATAGTCTAAGCTGTGCTTCTCGGCCAGCGCCTTCGTTGAGGCGCGTGGTTTCCGTTTCAAGCGGAATGGTGAGTTAGGGTGGCTTCTAACACTCGAATCAGATTCTGTAATACAGGGCTCGTATCGTCCTTACGCCAGAGCGCGTAGAGTTGCGTTTGGTGGGGCAGTTCAATGAAGCGCACGCCTTTTGGAGCACTAGAAGCATACGAAGCAGGCATGATGGACAGACCTAGGCCCCGCGCAACTAGAGTCAGAATAGTGGCCCCAAAATCGGATTCTATCTGAATGACAGGCTCAAACCCGTATGTCGCGAAGATAGTCCGCAACGAATCAGCGTACTGGGTGTGGTTGCGCAGCGAGGGCAAAATGAATTTCTCCTGCCGTACCCCACTTAGGGTCGAAAAGTTGGCAGCCGTTAGGGCGTGGTTGGCCGGAACGGCCAGCACGAAATTTTCGGCAAACAGCAGCCGCGACTCCAGGCGTGGATTGCGCGTGATTTCGCGCCGTAACCCAAGGTCAAGATGATAATTGAACAGGGCTTGCTCCAGGTCCCATTCCATGATTTCGACTAGTTCAACGCGCCATTCAGGATAGCGGTGGGTCAGCTCAGCCAGCAAGTCGGGCAGCACTGAGTACGCCACCGAGCCAGGATGCCCGATTCTGAGCTCGCCTATTTCGCCCGCGCCCAGCTGCCGCGCCCGCCGATGCACGGCTTCGGCCGTGGTGAGCAGCTGCGCCCACTCAGTCCGCAAAAACGCGCCTGCCGCTGTCAGCTTCACGTTACGTTTGTTACGCTCGAACAAGGCCACCCCGATTTCTGCTTCTAGTGCCTGAATGTGGCGGCTCAGGGCCGACTGGGTGATGTGCATCTTCTCGGCCGTGTGCCAGAAATGCAGCTCCTGTGCCAGCGCCAGGAAGTAGCGTATTTGTTGAAGGTCCATGCTAGTTTTGGTGCTGCGTGATGCGTTTTCTGGATTTGTGGCCCCGGATTTAGCATTGTTGAGAGCTGCTAAACTGCGCAATTTCGCAGCATGAGCCTGACTGAATCAAATTTCGCCACCGAAGTTCAACTGCTACCCTACGCCCCCGCCCACGCTGCCGCGGTGGCCGCTCTTACGCGGGCGTGGCTGGAACAATATGTGCACGTAGAACCGGCTGACCTCGCCTTCATGCAAGACCCGTATGCCTACGTGGTGGCACCGGGCGGCCACTTGTTTGTGGCTACGTTGCGGGGCAAAGTAGTAGGTACCGTTTCTTTATGCACGACGCCGGTGCCAGGCCAGTATGAGCTGGCTAAGCTGGCCGTGGCCGAACACTACCGCGGACTAGGGCTGGGGCAACGCCTGGTGCGTCATTGCATTGGGCAGGCACAGGCGCTGGGGGCTACTTCACTAGTACTCTACACGGCATCTAAGCTCGTAGCCGCCTGCCAGCTTTACCGGGCTTTTGGTTTCGTAGAAGTACCGCTGGGCACGCAGCAATACGAAGCTGCTGACCTGAAAATGGAATTGGTCCTCCTGGATTCTGCCGTTCCAACGGTTCACGTCGAGCTGGCTACGGTAGCTGACGCCACTACACTCGCCGAAATAGGGTGGCAAACATTCAGCGAAACCTTCGCCGACTACTTCGCGGCGGCCGATATGCAGCAGTATCTCACTGAGAAATTCAACGAGGCGCAAATCCGGCGAGAGTTCCGAGAGCCTAACGCCCGGTTTCTACTGGCTCGCTCAGCGGGCCGCCTGGCAGGCTACGCAAAGCTGCGTACCGTGGAATTCCCTTTGGAGCTGACCGGGCAGCGCCACATAGAGCTGCAAAGAATCTACGTGCTGCGTGAGTTTCAGGGGCAGCGCGTGGGTAAAGAGTTGCTGGATGCTGCTATTGATTTGGCCCAACAGCTGGCTTTTGAGGTAATTTGGCTCGGTGTCTGGGAGCACAATCACAAAGCGGTGGCCTTTTATGAACGGGCAGGCTTCACGCGATTTGGGAAGCATATTTTCCGGCTCGCCACAGAGGAGCAACTTGATCATCTGTTTAAGCGCAATCTCCGGTGAGCCAGTCTTTACTGACCGGCCGCCTGCTCGACGGACTCGGCTGGGGAGGCGCCACGGCCTCTTTGACGGCGTACGCGCTCAACAGCCACGGAGTGCTGGGGAGTCAGTCGTTACCCTACTTGCTACTGAACGTGATGGGCTGCGGCCTGCTCATTGTCTATACTTACCGAAAACGAGCTTTTGCTAATACCACCCTTAATTCGATCTGGCTGCTTGTGACGCTGGCGGCCCTGGGCAAACCCGTTTTCAATTCCTTTCGGCCCCGAATGGAATCTGTTATCAGCCACCTCATAGCTGCTCCGGCACCCGCCATTCCCGCTGCTCCGCCACCTTCTGCCCACGCCGCCTGGCCGGGTACGAACACCCGCGTCGACTCAGTTAAACCGAATAAGAAGGGGTGGTTGGGTACTACAAAATGAGAGTTCGGCGGTATGCCCACCGTAGCACACCTGACGAGTGGCTGAATGTCTTAGCGTGTTTTCTACTTTTTCCTTCCACTGACTATGACCTCCCCCATAATTCTCCGTCCCCTGGCCGCATCCGACAACGCCTCCCTAGCCCATATAGTGCGCGACACGCTGCGCGAATTTGGCTCCGACAAGCCCGGCACGGTGTATTTCGACCCCACTACGGACCACTTGTTTGAGCTGTTTGAAGCACAGCCGCGCAGTGCCTACTTTGTGGCCACGCAAAGCGAGACGCTACTGGGTGGGACTGGTATCTACCCTACCGCTGGGCTACCGCCTACCACATGCGAGTTGGTGAAGGTATATCTGTTGCCCACCGCTCGCGGCATTGGGCTGGGCCGGCAATTAGTAGAGCAATGCTTCGCTACGGCCCGCACCTTAGGCTACGAGCATCTCTACCTGGAGACGACACCAGAGATGAAAAAGGCCCTGCCGCTATACGAAAAACTAGGCTTTCGCTATTTGTCTAGCCCATTGGGGAACAGTGGGCACTTCGGCTGCGGCATTTGGATGCTACGAGCTATATAGTTATTCACTGAAAGATGAGGAATCAACCAATCCCTACGCTCCGCATCAGCACGTAGCCGTACGCTTTTGGCTACTGCATCATGGCCAATATGCCCTCAGCAGGGTTAGGAGTCTCTACCGTGCGAATATGCGCCGTACGTAACTTCCCTGCCAAGCCTCCGCAAAGAGATGTATAAAGAGATGTATCGAGCAGGCAGTGTGCACGCAGCCAGGCGTATATATAGTGCAGCGCATGGATGATTTATATCGTGGTAGCACCAAAAAATATCGGGAGACGATTAGAATAGTAATTAGGCCAATCTGGCCTAGAAGGAGCAATTGGCGGGAACCTTCAGCACTATTGGGGCATTGCTTTGCATAAACCTAGCTGGCAGCAAGTAGCTTTATTGAAGTCAGCAACCTTTCCAGCAATAGCTGACCATCAGGCTTCGTTCCTTAAAGACGGCGGGTGGTGCTTCCCTTCCTGAAGCACCACTCGCCGTCCGTCCACCCACCTGCCCTCCTATGCCTGCAGAGCTACCGCACCTTGCCCCGTCCACTGTCAGTATTTCCTCCCCACCTACCCTTACGCCCGGCCAGCCAGCCAGCGGCAACAGCTGGTGTCTAGTCAGGCGGGTGCCGCCGGCCACTATTTGGTTGCTCACGCTAGTGCTCATGCTCCTGAGCGGCGTAGCCACTACCACGTTTGCGCAAGGGACGTCCCCGGAGTGCAGCGATGATGAGAAGTTCATCAACAACTGGTATTTCGGGTATCGGGCGGGGCTGAATTTCAATGAAGCCACGGACTCTATTCCGCCCGCGGTGCTGACGGATGGCCAGATGGTGGCGCCGGCCGGCTCCGGGGTGATGTCGGATCGGAATGGGGCCCTGCTTTTCTACAGCAACGGCGACACTGTCTGGAGCGCCAACCATAGCATCATGCTCAACGGCACCGGAATGGGGGGCAACCGCCTCACCACCGACGGGCCCCTGGCTATTAAGCGACCGGGACTGGTTGCTCCGGGTGCGCCGGCGCGCTACCTTATCTTCACGCAGGACGCGCAGGGCGGCCCCAAAGGCCTGAGCTACTCGGAAATTGTGATTCCTGCCGGGCAGCAGGGGGAAGTAGTAGCTGCCACCAAGAACACGCCCCTCACCCAGGGCACGGCCGAGAAGATGACGGCCGTATTCCACCGAAACGGCTGTGATATCTGGATCATCGTGCACGGTTGGGGCGATGCCACCACCGGCACCGAAAACCGCGGCGACTCCTTTCTGGCGTACCGCGTGACCCCGGCCGGCGTGCAGCTCCCGCCCATCATTTCAACGGTTGGGTCCGTGCACGCGCCGAGCGCCGCGGCCCAAGGCTACCGCGGCCAGATGAAAGTGACGCCCGATGGTAAGCAGCTGGCCGTGGCCCGCTTCAGCGAAACCGCCGGCGACAGCAGTGGCACCGTTGAGCTGTTTGCCTTCGATGACCAAACCGGCGTGGTGAGCAACCCCCGAATCATCGACAGCCGGGAAGGAGGCTACTACGGAGTTGAGTTTTCGCCCGGCCGCAGCCGGCTTTACGCCACCGTGCTGAACCCACCCCAACTGTTGCAGTTCGATCTGAGCGCCGCCAACGTGCCGGCCAGTAAGCAGTCGATTCCGCTCAACCAAACCACTCCCGTTCGGCTGGGCTCCATGCAGGCCGGCCCGGATGGCAAGATTTACGTAGCCCGTGACAATCAGCCCACCCTGGGCTTCATCACGTACCCCGACTCGTTGGGGGCAGCGGTAGCTTACGCCGATGACAGCCTCCAGCTAGGGGGCCGCCGCGGCGGGCTGGGCCTGCCCAACTTCAACCAAAGCTCCTTGCTGCGAGTCGGCATCGACCCGCGGATCACGGGTTGCCGGCAGATATCCTTTGAGGCCGGCTTCGCCGTTGAAGCCCCTAATTTAGTGTATGCCTGGACCTTCGGCGACGGCACTACCTCATCGGAAGAAAACCCCGTCCACACTTACGCGACCCCCGGCGACTACACCGTTACGCTCCGCATCACCAACGATTGTTTTTGCCGCGAAACCCGGGGCATTATCCGAGTGCCGAACCTGCCCGAGCCGGGTGGCATTGCCGCTGCCCAGACGCTGTGCGCCGGAACCGCGCCGGCCGCGCTTACCAGCACTACCGATGCTTCGGGCGATGCCGGCCTGCCGCTCGTTTACCAGTGGCAAACATCAACGGATAACGTCACCTTCACGGAGATCGGTGGAGCTACCGGCGCGACTTACCAGCCACCGACTTCGCTGGTGCCCGGCATTACCTATTTCCGCCGGCACGCTCAACTGCTACTGCCTGACCGCTCGGGTCCTTACTGTACTGACACCTTTACCGCCTCGGTAGCCATTACCGTGCTCCCCGCCCTGACGGCCGGCACCATCGCGGCCGACCAAACCGTGTGCGCCGGCAGTCCCGTCGCACCCCTAACTAGCACCGCCCCGGTTACAGGCGGCGGCTCGTTTTTGTACCAGTGGGAATCATCAATTGATAACGGCGCGACTTGGACGCCCATAGCCGGCGCCACGGGTGAGACCCTCACGCCGGACCCACTTACGGTCAACACCTTATTCCGCCGCCGGACAACTTCCGGGCCTTGCGCCGTGGTGTCCAACCCCGTTACGATCACCGTGGTGCCTCCTCTGGTAGCCGGTAGCATTGCCGCCGATCAAGCCATCTGCGCCGGCAGCCCCGTCGCGCCACTGACCAGCGAGACGCTGGCCACGGGCGGCACGGTCCCCATCACCTACCAGTGGCAATCGTCAACAGATAATGTCACCTTCACGGAGATCAGTGGGGCTACCAGTGCGACTTACCAGCCACCAACTTCGCTACCGCCCGGCACGATCTATTTCCGGCGGCAGGCTAGCTCTGGCAGCGCGTGTACCCCGGCTCTCTCCAACGTCGTCACCATCACCGTGACCCCAGCGCTGACGGCCGGCACCATTGCCAACAATCAAACTGTGTGCGCTGGCAGCCCCGTTGCGCCCCTTACCAGCGCGACGCCAGTTACGGGCGGCACGGGCACGTTTGCCTATCAGTGGGAATCATCATTGGATAATTTGACCTGGGTGGCCATTACCGGGGCTACCAGTGCCGATTACGCGCCGGGCTCGCTCACGGCTACTACCTACTTCCGGCGCCAAGTGAGTTCGGGCGTTTGCAGCCCGATCTTGTCCAATGTTGTTACCGTGACGGTGGTGCCCGCCTTAACGGCCGGTAGCATTGCCGACAATCAAACCGTATGCGCCGGCAGCGCGGTGGCGTCACTGACGAGCACTGCCCCGGCTACGGGCGGCACCAGTGCGCTGGCGTACCAGTGGGAATCATCGGTGGATAATGCCACCTGGAACGCTGTAGCCGGCGCCACGGGCGACACCTTCTCGCCCGGCCCGCTTACGACCACCACCTACTTTCGCCGCCAGGCAAGTTCGGGCACTGCCTGCACTCCAGTCTTGTCCAACGTCGTCACCATCACCGTAACCCCAGCGCTGACGGCCGGCAGCATTGCCGCCGACCAGACACTGTGCGTGGGCGTCACGCCTACTCCGCTGACCAGCGCCAGCGCGGCCACTGGCGGCACCGGCTCATTTATCTACCAGTGGGAATCCTCGCCGAATAATGCCAACTGGACCGCTATAGCCGGCGCTACCAGCGCCGATTACGCGCCCGGCCCGCTCACGGCTACTACGTATTTTCGGCGCCAGGTGACTTCGGGAGCGTGCGGGTTGGTTTCGTCCAACGTTGTCACTCTGACCGTGTTGCCCGCTTTGGCGGCAGGCACCATTGCGGCGAACCAAACCGTATGTGCGGGTGAAACGCCTGGTTTGCTGACCAGTGCCAGCGCGGCCACGGGCGGCACCGGCGCGTTTGCGTATCAGTGGGAGTCATCGGCGGATAATGCCACCTGGACGGCCATTGCCGGCGCTACCGGCGAGACCTTCGCTCCTGGTTTGCTTACGGCTACTACCTACTTCCGGCGGGCGGTGAGGTCGGGGGCGTGCGGACCGGAGTACTCGCCAGTGGTTACCATTACGGTCTTGCCGGCGCTGATTGCGGGCATTATTGCGACCGACCAAACGCTGTGTCCGGGCGCTACCCCCGCTCCTCTCACGAGCCTCACCCTGGCCACGGGCACGGGCACATTGGCGTACCAGTGGGAGGCATCGGTGGATAACACCACCTGGAACCCAATAGCCGGGGCCAATAACCCAACTTTCGCGCCCGACCCGCTCACGGCTACCACCTACTTCCGCCGTCGGGTAACGGCGGGGTCCTGCGCGCCGGCCTCGTCCAACGTCGTCACCATCACCGTTCTTCCAGCCCTAACGGCCGGCACCATCGCCGCCAACCAAACGGTATGTGCCGGCAGCCCCGTCGTGCCGCTGACCAGCACGGCCGGGCCCAGCGGCGGCACGAGCAGCTACAGCTACCAGTGGGAATCCTCGCCGAACAACGCCAACTGGACCACTATAGCCGGCGCCACGGGCGATACCTTCGCGCCTGGTCCGCTCACGGTTGACACCTTCTTCCGCCGTCGGGTGATTTCCGGTGATTGTGGACCAGTGTACTCGCCCTCCGTCCTCGTGACGGTGTTGCCGCCGCTGAGCGCGGGCAGCATTGCAGCCGACCGGGACATCTGCCCCGGCGCTACCCCTGACCCGCTCACGAGTACGACTAGCCCCGGCGGTGGCACGGGTTCGTTTGTGTATCAGTGGGAATCTTCGCTGGATAATGTCACCTGGGCAGCCATTCCTGGGGCCAACAGCGCCGACTACGCGCCGGGCCCACTGACGGCTACCACGTACTTCCGGCGCCGGGTAAACTCGGACACGGGCACTTGCTCGGCGGAGGTGTCGAACACGGTGACGGTGCGGGTGCTGCCCACCATAACTCCCACCGTAAGCCTGGCCCCGCCGCCCGCACAGTGCCCCGGCACAGCTCTTACCTTCACGGCTGTGGCTCCCAACGCGGGTGCCGCGCCTACTTTCCGCTGGCTCGTCAACAACGTAGCCGTAGCCAGCGGCTCCACTTTCACCAGCAGCACGGTGGTTTCCGGCGACCAGGTGAGCGTAGAGGTGACGCCCACGGCGGGGCTATGCAGCACGGGCCCGGCCGTGGCCACGGTGACGGTGACGCGCACTCCCACGCCGACGCCCACGCTCGCCATTGCCGCGCAGCCTAGCGGACCAGTTTGCCTGGGCGCGCCGCTCACGTTCAACATTGTCAGTGTAACGGAGCCCGGCCCGGCCCCCCAATATCAGTGGCAGGTCAACGGCAATGACGTAGCCGGTGCCACGGGCCCGGTCTTCACCAGCACCACGCTACGCGAGGGCCAGACTGTGACGCTGCGCCTAAACACAACCAACGTCTGCAACCAGCCCGTTACGGCCGTTTCCAACGGCGTGGCCGTGCGCATTCAACCGCCGGTTGACGTGGATGCCGGGCCCGACAAAACAATTCTGGCCGGCTCCTCCGTGACGCTGGAAGGGCGGGCCGATGGCAACTATCCCGTGCGGTGGACGCCGGCGGTGGGCTTGACTTTTGCGGCCCGCGATTCGCTGCGGCCCGTGGCCTCGCCCACGGTGACCACCACTTACACTCTCTCGGCCGGGGCCGACGGCTGCGCCGATTCCGACCAGGTGACGGTAACCGTGCGCCCAGCTATCCGCATTCCCAATGCCTTCACCCCCAATGGCGACGGCCGCGACGATACCTGGCAGATTGAGTTCATCGAGCAATTTCCCGACAATACGGTGACCGTGTTCAATCGCTGGGGCAACGAGATTTTCTCGGCCAACAACTACAGCCGGGCCAATGAATGGCGCGGGGACATCAATGGCCGGCCCGCTCCGGTCGGCACTTACTACTACGTCGTCGTTACGAAGGGCCCCCTGGGTAAATCCTACAGCGGATCGATCACGATTCTGTACTAACAAACTGCCATGCCTGTCTGGCATCCGATTGACGAAGCACAGCCACCTGCTTCTTAGCCGGACAATAAGACCACCAATGCTATGAAAAGAGCTTTAACTCTACTGCTGCTCCCGCTGCTGCTGCTGGCCACGGTGCCGGCCTTGGCCCAGCAGCAGGCGCAGTACAGCCAGTACATGAACAACAACTACATCCTCAACCCCGGCGCAACGGGCGTGGAGGATTACATCGATGCCAAGGTCAGTTACCGCACCCAGTGGACGGGCCTGGAGGGGGCGCCCAAAACCTACTACGCCAGCATCAGCTCCTCGCTGGGCAAGTGGCGCACCACCAGCAAGCGCACTCTCCGCGACCGGCGCCGGCCATTTCACGCCCTGGGGGCCCTCGTGTACAACGACGAGACCGGGCCCACGAGCCGAAAGGGCGCCTACATTTCCTACGCCTACAATCTGGTGTTAAGGCCCAACCTCCGGGCGGCGCTGGGCGTGTCGGCGGGCATGCAGCAGTTTGCCGTGGATGGCAATAAGCTACGATTCTTCGACCCCACCACCCAGGCCGCCAGCGACGCCTCGCGGGTGCTGGATGGGTCGGTGGGTTTGTGGGTGTACAGCTCCGATTTCTACGTTGGGGTATCGGGCGCGCAGTTGCTGGGCAATCGGCTCGACTTCGCTTACGGTCCCAACACGCTGGCTGACGGCGCGCCCGGCAACACGCTGAAGCGGCACTACTTCGCCACGGGCGGGGTGCGGGTGCCGCTCAGCACCGACTGGTCGCTGGTGCCGTCGGTGCTGGTGAAGGCTGTGAACCCGGCCCCGCTCTCGGTCGACCTCAACGCCAAGCTCAAGTACCAGGATCTGCTGTGGGTCGGCATGTCGTGGCGGGCCTTCGACTCGGTGGTTGGCTTGGTGGGCCTCAGCTACGAGCAGTTCACGCTGGGCTATTCCTACGATGCCGGGCTTTCCAAGCTGGCTGGCTACCACGGCGGCAGCCACGAGGTGCTCGTGGGTTTGCGCATCAAGAAGAAAGCGCAGGTGGTGTGCACCAACCGGTTCTGGTAAGGCTTAGAAATTACAATGGTGCCAGCCTGGGCGGGCCAAGGTTTAGGTTTCGTCGTCCAGCACATAGCCGCGTGCCAAGTTCTGAAACTCCCGCAGCTGGCGCTGCTGCCACGCTTCATCCTTTCCTAGCTCAGCGGCCAGTAGAGTAGCCACGACTGGGGCGGCGGCCAGAGCGGCGCGGGCATCAAGAAAGAGCAGGCGCAGGCGGCGGGCCAGCACGTCTTCCACCGTGCGGGCCATTTCGTAGCGGGCCGCCCATACTACCTGAGCCCGCGTGAAGGACAGACCAGGCGCCAGCGGCGCGGCCCAAGCGGGGTTTTCTTGCAGCAACTGAAGTAGCAGCGGCGCGTCGGAGCCGTAAGTGGCTAGCGTATCTTCCGCATCTTCAGGCGTGGCCGGAGTTGCGGACAAAGAGCCGTGGATGGCTAGCGTGGCCGTGCGGCAGGGTTGCGGCGGGAGGTTGGCGAGGTGAATGGCCCGGTCAACGGCGTCCTCGGCCATTTGGCGGTAGGTGGTCCATTTGCCGCCCGTGATGGTGAGCAGGCCGGAGCCGGAAACGAGCAGCTTATGGCCGCGCGAAATCTCCTTGGTGGCCGCGCCTTCCCGCGTGGGGGCCGCCAGGGGCCGCAGCCCGGCCCACACGCTGAGCACATCGAGGCGCTGAGGTGGGCGGGTGAGGTAGCGGCCAGCCGTGCGCAAAATGAATTCCACTTCCGCCTCCAGCGCGTGCGGTTCCGGGGCGGCTTGCGGCACGGGCGTGTCGGTGGTACCCACTACCGTGTAGCCGTGCCAGGGCACAGCGAAAAGTACGCGGCCATCGTCGGTTTCGGGAATCATGAGGGCGGCATTGCCGGGCAGAAAGTCCTGCGGCAGCACCACGTGCACGCCCTGGCTGGGCCGCACCAGCGGCGCGGCGGCCGGCTGGTCGAGGCGCAGCACCTCATCCACGAATACGCCGGTGGCGTTGATCAGCACCTTAGCGCGCAGCTCGTAGCTCTGGTCGGTTTCGGGGTCGTGAGCGGTGACGCCGATGAGGCGGCCGGCGGCATCGTGGCGCAGGGCCGTAACGGCGGCGTAGTTGAGCACGGTAGCTCCTTGCTCGGCGGCAGTTTGCGCCAGATTAAGGGCCAGGCGGGCGTCGTCAAATTGCCCATCGTAATACAGCACGCCGCCTTGTAGCCCCTGCGGCCGAATGCCGGGCAGGCGAGTTAGTGTCTCATCCCGGCTCAACGGCTTGGTGGCCCCCAACCCGCGGCTACCGGCTAGCAAGTCGTAGAGCTTGAGGCCGAGCAGGTAGAACGGGCGGCTCCACCACGTGTAGCACGGGATAATGAAGGCTTGGGTATGGACCAAATGGGGCGCGTTGTGCAGCAGCCGGCCCCGCTCCCGCAAGGCTTCACGCACCAGCTGCACGTTGCCCTGGGCCAGGTAGCGCACCCCGCCGTGCACCAGCTTGGTGCTGCGACTGGAGGTGCCCTTGGCGAAATCGGCCCGCTCCAGCAGCAGCGTACGGTAGCCACGGCTGGCGGCGTCCACGGCAATGCCCAACCCCGTTGCCCCGCCCCCAATGATGAGCACGTCCCATTCCGGCACGGCGGACAGCTGCGCAAGTTGCGTTTCGCGGCGGAAGGTGACGCTGGGCATAGGGATGAAGTTTTGTGAGGCGCTTCGTTCTAACGTGGGACCTCACCCCCCGGCCCCCTCTCCTAGGGGAGAGGGGGAGCCGAACGAGAACAGGACACTCTACTTGTGGGGTGCTCCTAGTATATAAAGCCGCTCCCGCCTACGTACGGAGGATGCTACCATTTGGGAAAGCCATTCGCACCTTGGCGCGGATGGCTTAACCATTTCGTAAACCCGTTCGCACCAACGTGCGGATGGCTTCCCGAGTCAGGAAACACGTCCGCACGTTGGTGCGGATGGCTACACCTTTTCGGAAAGTCGTCCGCGCCAACGTGCGGGCGGCTTCCCGTTGTCGGAAACACGTCCGCACGTTGGTGCGGATGGCTTCCCGGTGTCGGGAACCTATTCGCACCAACGTGCGGATGGCTTTACTGGGTCGTACTGGGGCTCGCACTCAAGTGTGAACGGGTGTACCGCAGGTGGAAGTAGCCCACGCCAAGGTGCGGGTCGCGGTACTGATTCAGGGCCGGGGCTCCGCACTTCCCTCCTACTGGTTGGTGTAGGCCACGTTGAAGTGGCCGTGGCGGTGGCGCACTTTCGTGACGGAGCCGTAGTCGATGTCGAGGCGGAAGGCGTTGCGCAGGGGCAGGTCGAGGCAGTGGCAGAGCAGGCCGCGGATGATGGCCGAATGGCTGAAAATGAGCGCCGTGGCGGGTGGTTCGGGCCGGGCGAGCAGCTCGCTTAGGAAGGCCACGGCGCGGGCTTGCATGGCCTGGAAAGTTTCGCCGCCGGGCGCGGCGGTTTGCACGAAGTCGGCCATCCAGGGGTCCAGCTCGTGCGCCGGCAAGGCGTCCCAGGGTTGCAGCTCCCAGCGGCCAAAGTTGTATTCCATCAGCCGGTCATCAAAAGTGATGGGGCCCGTGGTTAGATCAGGCGTCAGGGCTTCGGCCAGGCCGCAGCAGCGCGTGAGCGGGCTGCTGAACGCGGCTACCGGCCCAGCGGCCAGCACCGGGGCCAGCTTGACGCGCACGGCCGCTTCGTCCTCGGCGTACGTGGCGGCGACCGGCACGTCGGAGCGGCCGTAGCAGATGCCCGCAGCCGTAGCCACGCGCGTGTGCCGGATCAAATAGATATCCATACTGAAGAGCAGAAAAACAGGTAGATAACTACTTCGGCCACTTGCTGCGTGGCGCCCAGGCAGTCGCCGGTGTAGCCGCCTATCCACTTCACGAAGTAGCGGGCCAGGTAAGCTTTTACGAGCCAAAGCGGCAGCACAACCAGCAGCAACGCCGGCTGCCGGAGCCAGGCGGCGTACAGCAGCAAGGGCAGCAGCCCAAAAAGCAGCCCCACGCTCAGCTCCGCGAAGCTGATTTTCTTGGCCACCGGCTTGGCTTTGCTGTCCTCGTTTTCGCGGGCGTACTCGTGGGTGTAGATGAAGGTGAGGGCCGTGGCGCGGCTCAGGGCGTGGGCCACCACCAGCACCGGCACCACGGCCGACGGTGGCAAACTGCGCAGGGCCACAAACTTGAGTGCCAGCATCAGTCCCAGCCCGGCCGCGCCGTACGTGCCCAGGCGGCTGTCCTTCATGATGTCGAGGATGCGCAGCTTGGTCCAGCCGCCCCCGAATCCGTCGCAGACATCGGCAAAGCCGTCTTCGTGGAAGGCCCCAGTCATGAGAATGCCGGCCACCATGCTCAGCAGCAGGGCCACGTCGGATGGAAACAGGAAGTGGAGCGCCCAGTAGGCGCCAGCCGCCACGCCGCCCACCAGCCAGCCCATCACGGGGAAGTAGATGGTGGATTTGTTGAGCAGCTCTTCCGAATGGCCCACCCACTTGGGGCAGGGCACGCGGGTGTAAAACATGAGGGCCGTGAAAAACAGCTCTACCTGGCGGCGCATCATACGGCGGCGGGCTCCGGCGCCTCGCTCTGGCTCACGCCCGCGCTTTCAAACGACGCCATTTCATTCAAAAAACTCACCGCCGACACCAGCAGCGGATACGCCAACGCGCAGCCCGTGCCTTCGCCCAGCCGCAAGCCTAGCCCCAGCAAGGGCCGCGCCCCCAGGTACGCCAGCATCCGCCCGTGCCCACTCTCCTCCGACTGATGGCAGAACACGCAATAGTCCAGCACGGCCGGGTGCAGGGCCGCCGCCACGAGCAGCGCCGCCGAGGCAATAAATCCATCGATGAGCAGCACCAGCCTCGCTTCGGCGGCAGCCAGCATGGCCCCCACCATCTGCGCAATTTCAAAGCCCCCGAAAGTAGCCAGCACATCGAACGGCGTGGTGGCGGCGCTATGGGTTTCGGCGGCGGCGTGCAGGATGGCGGCTTTGTGGCGGAGCTGCTCGTCGTCGAGGCCCGTGCCGCGGCCCAGGCAGTCGGCCAGGGGCAGGCCGGTGAGGCGGTGCATGAGCAGGCTGGCGGCGGAGGTGTTGGCGATGCCCATTTCGCCGAACCCGAGCACGTTGCAGCCGCTGGCCGCCACCGTGCGGGCCAGCGCGGCGCCTTTGGTCAGGGCTTGCTCGCACTGCTCGTCCGTCATGGCCGGCTCGCGCAGGAAGCTGCGGGTGCCTTCGGCTATCTTCTGATCGAGCACGGCCGGAAAATCGACGAAGCTGCCCTGTACGCCGGCATCCACTACTTTCAGCGCGATGCCGTGCTGACGGCAGAATACGTTGATAGCCGCCCCGCCGTGCAGAAAGTTGAGCACCATCTGGTAGGTGACTTCCTGCGGGTATTTGCTCACGCCTTCGCGGGCAATGCCGTGGTCGGCGGCGAAAACCAACAGGTTGGGCTTGCTCAGGCGCGGAGTGAGCGTCTGCTGAACGAGGGCCACTTGGCGGGCCAGGGTTTCAAGCTGCCCCAACGCACCTACAGGCTTGGTTTTGAAGTCGATTTTATGTTGGATGGCGCCGGCCAGGTCTTGGCTAAGCGGACGAATGTGGAAGTTGGGCATGAAGACGGGATTTGGCGCGAAGGTAACGGCCCCTCCCCGGATTCGCCGCCATACCGGCTGCGTGTGTGTGGCATGGACTTCAGTCCGTCGCCCTGGCATTGTTGTGGTTGGTAGGGCTACGGACTGAAGTTCGTGCCACACATACACGGTTCCGTACTGGCTACGCTTTAGCCTCTTGTGCTTACTTATTATTGTACTATATCAACACAAACTTCACGTCCTATTTCAAGCACAGCAGGCAACTTATATAAAAAAGTCCTACTTTTCGGGACATAGAACCTCACGAATACTACCTCATGAAAACATTTACCAGACTCACAATCCTTCTGGCGTGCTCCTTGTGCTTCCATGGCGCGGCCAACGCACAATTTGCCGTTACAGCTTCATCCTACTTAGGTGATGCGGCCAACGATGACCAGGTGCGCGGAAGCCGGATACAGTCGGATGGTACTATTGTGCTGGCGGCCAACCTAGGAACGGCCCGGCCCAACAACCTCACGCCCGTGCTGCTCAACAACGCAACGGCTACTTCCGGAGGCGCTATTCTGCGGCTGAGCGCCGATGGCCGTACGGTGCTGTCGGTAACGCGCCTGGCGGATAAGGTGAACGATTTGGCGCTGGATGGCAGCAATAATATTTACGTGGCGGCCGGCACGGCGGGCGTATTCAAGCTGACTCCCAACGCCGGCGCCGTAACCTGGAACCGCCTGAGCGGCTCCTACGTGCACCGCGTCGATGCGGCGGCAGATGGCACCAGTGTGGCACTGGTGCCCAGCAACGTGGGCGATGCCGATGGTGCCGCCGGGAATGGCCGCGTCACGGCATTCGATGCCAGCGGCACGGTAGCCGGTGCCTTCGACGGCTACAACAACACCCAGGACGTGGCGCTGGATGGCGCTTCCCAGACGATCAATACCATTGGCTGGCGGCAGGCCAACGCTTTCGACGGCACCCGGACTGAGCCCGTGCAAATTGCCTACCTGCGGGGCTACGGCTACAACGGCACCGTGAAGTGGACAGCCTACGACTGGTCGACGGACCGTACCTCGCCGCGCTTCATCAACCGGCCCGAAAACAATATGGCCGACACGCGCGGCTACCGCTGCTCCCTCGGGCGCGACGGCAAGCTGTACGCGGCTTTCGAGTGCGCGGGCGGCAACCACATTTTCCGCTACAGCACCACCGATATCACCACCCGAGTAAGCATCGTGGGCGGCGATCAGTACCACACCTTCAACAACACCCGCTCGGAGCACAAGACGTTTTTTGCGCGGTACGAGCCGGCCACCGGCGCTTACCTGCGCGGCCAGCAGCTAGTGAACCGCCTGCCCAACAGCTCGGGCAACACCATTCGGGTAAAGGGCGGTGAAATCAGCGCCGATGAAACCGGCCGGGTTTACATTGGCGGCGCGTCGGCCTTTGGCTTGCCGGCTCTCACCCTGAACCCGCCCAACCTGGGCGATTACACCGGCGGCGCGTGGTTTATGGTGATGAATGCCGATTTCAACCAACGCCTGTTCGTGACGCGCCTCAACGCGGGCGGCCAGACCGCCGCCATCGACGCCCGCACCATCAATGGCCGGGTTAATATCACCTGGGCCGGCCAGGCTAAGAACTCCGACCCCCAGTACTTGCTGAACGCCGTGCAGACCGCGGCCGGCGGCGGCACCTACGATGGTTTCTTTGCCGTTATCGGTTCCTCTACGGCCCTGAGCAACTTTGCGGGCCGCAACGCCGACGCCGCGCTTCAGCTGTTCCCCAATCCCGCGCGCAAGCAGTTCGCCATCGAATACGAAGCCGCACAGCGGGGCGCGGTACAAGTGGAAATCGTGGATGCGCTGGGCCGGCCCGCGGTGGGCGCTTTTGAGCGTGTGGCCCAAGCCGGCGCCAACAGCTTTACGGTGAGCGTGCCTACGCTGGCCCAGGGCATGTATCTGGTGCGCGTGCGGCAGGGCGGCAACACCTTCACGCAGAAGCTGGTGCTGGCGGAGTAGCGGGCCTCACCCCCCGGCCCCCTCTCCTAGGGGAGAGGGGGAGTCGAACGATAATTCTTTGGTTTTACAGGGGCTTTCGGGTCGGCAGAAATGCTCTGGACAAATATTGAGAGCACAATCTGATAGATATTAGAAGGGCCGATGCTGGTAGCATCGGCCCTTTTTGCGTGATAAATAGAAGCTATTTCTTGCCCGCGATAATCTCGTCTACTACCAGCGGGTCGAGGAGGGTGGTGGTGTCGCCGAGGTTGGCGGTGTCGCCTTCGGCTACTTTGCGCAGGATGCGGCGCATGATTTTGCCGGAGCGGGTTTTGGGCAGGCCCGATACGATCTGGATCTTGTCTGGCTTGGCGATTTTACCGATTTCAGCCACTACGGTTTCGATGATGCTGGCCTCGACGCGGGGCTTGTCGGCGTCGTTGGCGCAGGCGCCTTCGCGGCAGATCACGTAGGCGTAGATGCCCTGGCCCTTCACGTCGTGAGGATAGCCGACGACGGCGCTTTCCACCACGTGGGAATTCTGGTTGATGGCGTTTTCGATTTCGGCGGTGCCGAAGCGGTGGCCGCTCACATTGATGACGTCGTCGACGCGGCCGATGATGCGGTAGAGGCCCTGCTCGTCGCGGCGGGCGCCGTCGCCGGTGAAGTAGTAGCCGGGGTAGGGCGCAAAGTAGGTTTGGCGGGCACGCTCATGGTCGCCATAAGTGGTGCGGATGATGCCGGGCCAGCTGTGCTTGATGGCGAGGTAGCCTTCCTGGTCATTGCCTTCGATTTCCTGGCCTTCCTGCGTAAGCAGCACCGGCTGCACGCCGGGCAGCGGCAGGCCGGCGCGGGCCGGTACGCTCGGCGTAATACCCGCCAGCGCCGATATCATGATGCCGCCGGTCTCGGTCTGCCACCACGTGTCTACCACCGGGCAGCGCTCCTTGCCCACGTGGGTGTGGTACCAGTGCCAGGCTTCCTCGTTGATGGGCTCCCCCACCGAGCCCAGCACCCGCAGGGAGTCGAGGGAGTAGCTGAGCACGTGGTCGAGGGGGGCGGCCATGAGGCTGCGGATGGCGGTGGGCGCGGTGTAGAACACACTCACCGAGTGCTTGTCAATGACTTCCCAGAAGCGGCCGGGGCTGGGGTGGGTGGGGACGCCCTCGAACATGAGCGAGGTGGCGCCGGCCAGCAGCGGGCCGTAGAGCAGGTACGAGTGGCCCGTGACCCAGCCAATGTCGGCGGTGCACCAGTACACGTCGTTTTCTTCCACCTGAAACACGTTGCGGAAGGTGTAATCGGCCCAGACCATGTAGCCGGCCGTGCTGTGCACCACGCCTTTGGGCTTGCCGGTGCTGCCGGACGTGTAGAGGATGAAGAGCGGATCTTCGGCGTCCATCTCTTCGGCGGGGCAGGTTTTGGCCACGTCCTGGGCTTCGTCGTGGTACCAGACGTCGCGGCCCTCCTTCATCTGCACCGGCCAGCCTACGTGCTCGGTCACGATGACGCGCCGCACGCTGGGGCAATGTTCGAGGGCTTCATCCACTACGCGCTTGACGGGAATCTGCTTGGGGCCGCGGTTGAGGCCGTCGGCGGTGAGTACTACGCTGGCCTGGGCGTCGTTTACACGGTCGGCAATGGCGGTGGCGGAGAAGCCGGCGAAGATGACGGAGTGCACGGCGCCGATGCGGGCGCAGGCCAGCACGGCCACGGCGAGCTGCGGAATCATGGGCATGTAGAGGCACACCCGGTCGCCTTTTTCCACGCCGTTGTTGTGGAGCACGTTGGCGAATTTGCAGACCTCCTGGTGCAGCTCGCGGTAGGTGAGGCGCAGGTGGCGGGTTTTGGGGTCATTGGGCTCCCAGATGATGGCCAGCTTGTTGCCGCGGGTGGCCAGGTGGCGGTCGAGGCAGTTTTCGGTGATGTTGAGGCGGGCGCCGGCGAACCACTCGTTGTGGCCGGCGGCCATGTTGGAGGTCAGCACCTGGCTCCACTTGCGGCGCCAGGTGAAGGGCGCGGCCACGTCGGCCCAGAACTCTTCGGGCTGCTCGATGCTGCGCTGGTAGGCGGCGTGGTACTCTTCCAGAGTGCGGATGCGGGCGTGTTTGGGGGACGTGTCGGGCATGATGCGTGTGAGTTACCCCTCCCCAACCCACTCTTCCTTGATGCGGAACATCCAAAAGGGAGGGGCTCTAGTTCTAACATTCCTAGCTCTAGCAGTTGGTCAGCTTCGAGTAGGCAGAAGTGGGAGGTTGGGTGAGAAAGAGTTTATTGAAAAGTGTAGGAATGCTAGAAGCGAAAACTAGTACTAGAGCCCCTTCCTTTCGGAGCTGGGTTTTTCAAACGCCTGCCCTATGCCGCGCTTACTCAGCACGGTGCGGATTTCATCCAGAATCAGGGGGTCGTCGATGGTGGAGGGGGTGGGAAAGTCTTCGCCATCGGCGAGTTGGCGGAGGGTTTTGCGGAGGATTTTGCCGGAGCGGGTTTTGGGCAGGCGCTTGACGGTGGCGGCTTGGCGGAAGCTGGCTACGGCTCCAATTTTCTGACGGATAAGGCTCACGAGTTCTTGTTCGAGCTGCTCCTCTCCTATTGTTTGGCCGTCTTTGAGCACCACGAGGCCCACGGGGCGCTGGCCGCGCAGCTCGCAGGCAATGCCGAGCACGGCGCACTCGGCCACGGCGGGGTGGGCGGCCAGGATTTCCTCCATTTCGCCGGTGCTGAGGCGGTGGCCGGCCACGTTGATGACGTCATCGACGCGGCCCATGATGTAGAGGTAGCCGTCGGGGTCCTGGTAGCCGCCGTCGCCGGAGAGGTAGTAGCCGGGGAAGGTGTCGAGGTAGGAGCTGTGGAAGCGGGCATCGTCGTGCCAGAGGGTGGGCAGGCAGCCGGGCGGCAGCGGCAGGCGCACGGCCACGAGGCCGGTGGTGCCGGCGGGTACGGGCTGGCCGGCTTCGTCCAGAATTCGCACGTCGTAGCCGGGTACGGGGTGGCCGGCGCTGCCGGGTATGGGCGGGGGCATATCGGCCAGGCCCACTAATGTAGCCAGCATGGGCCAGCCCGATTCGGTTTGCCACCAGTGGTCTACGACCGGCACGCCGAGGATGCGGCCGGCCCAGTCGTAGGTGGCGGGGTCGCAGCGCTCCCCGGCCAGGAAGAGGTGGCGCAGGCTACTGAGGTCATACTTGCGGGCGAGCTGGCCTTCGGGGTCTTCCTTCTTGATGGCCCGGATGGCGGTGGGCGCCGTGAACAGCACTCGCACCTGATGGTCTTGTACCACGCGCCAGAACGTACCGGCATCGGGGGTGCGCACGGGCTTGCCCTCGAAGAGCACCGTGGTGCAGCCGTGCAGCAGCGGCCCATACACAATGTAGCTGTGGCCGACGGCCCAGCCGATGTCGGAAGCGGCCCAGAAGGTTTCGCCGGGCTGCACGCCGTAGATGGCGGCCATGCTGTATTTGAGGGCCACGGCGTGGCCACCGTTGTCGCGTAGCACGCCTTTGGGCTTGCCGGTGGTGCCGGAGGTGTAGAGAATGTAGAGTGGATCGGTGGCATCGAGCGGCACGGCGGGCACGGGCGCGGCGCGCAGCAGCTCCTGGTAATCTACGTCCTCGGGGTGGGCCGGGCCGGCCTGAGCGGGCGGTAAGGCGGCACTGGACGGTGGTACGAAGCTGGAGTACTGCTGCGGCTGCTCAATGTCAGGCTGCGGGTGATGTCTGTCTGCTTGCGGGTGATGTCTGTCTGGCTGCGGGTGATGTCTGTTCGGTTGCGGCTGCTCGCTGGCGGGCTGCGGGAGGTCAGTGTTCGGTTGCGGGTGCTCGCTGGTGAGCTGCGGAAGCCCCTGCCCTGTCTCGGCAGCACTCGGCCGTAGCTCGGCGGGGCAGAAGTCGCGCTGGAGCACCACTATGTAGGCGGGCTGGTGCGTGGCTTGCGCCACGGCGGCATCAATGAGGGGCTTGTAAGGCACGGCTTTGTCGAACTCCATGCCCGCCGAGGCGCAGACAATGACCTTGGGACGGGCGTCATCAATACGGACGGCCAGCTCCGGCGGCGCGAAGCCCCCGAACACCACCGAGTGCACCGCGCCGAGGCGGGCGCAGGCCAGCATGGCGACCACGGCTTCGGGCATGTTGGGCATGTAAATGATGACTCTATCGCCTGGCGCGACGCCCAGCCCGCGCAGGCCGCCGGCAAAGCGGGCCGTGAGGTCGAGCAGCTCGCGGTAGGTGTAGCGGCGCACGGTATGGGTCACGGGCGAGTCGTAGACCAGGGCGGTTTGCTCGGCGCGGCCGTTTTCAACGTGGTAGTCGAGGCAGAGCCAGGCGGTGTTGAGTCGCCCGCCGCGGAACCAGCGGAAGAAGCCGGTGGCTTCGTCCTGGCTCAGTACGGGTGCGGGCGGGGGCTGAAACCAATGGAGCTGCCGGGCCTGCTCGGCCCAGAAGGCAGGCGGGTCGGCGAGGCTGGCGGCGTGGGTGGTGGCGTAGTTCATGGTGGGTGGTGGACCTCACCCCCTAGCCCCCTCTCCTCGGGGAGAGGGGGGACTAGCTTTTAGTTTTTAGAGCTAGCTCCCCTGCTTAGTTAAGGAGGGGTTGGGGGTGGTTGAGGTTTAGAGTTAGATAGTAGAGCTAGTAGTCGTTCAACGAGTTTTACCACCCCGGCCTGCGGCCACCCCTCCTTGAAAAAAAGGAGGGGAGTTAGAAACTAGCTCTAGAGCTAGTTCCCCCTCTCCCCTAGGAGAGGGGGCTAGGGGGTGAGGCAACGGTTAGGGCGTTTGGCGGACGGCTAGTAGCTCTTTTACTTTTTCCATGAGCTGGCGGGTGCTGAAGGGTTTGGGGAGGTAGAGGTCGGCGCCGGCTTCGTAGCCTTTCTGGATATCGGCTTCTTTGCTTTTGGCGGAGAGCATGATGACGCGGGTGCCGGCGCGGTTGGGGTGCTGGCGAATGTGGCGGCAGACCTGGTAGCCGTCCACGTCGGGCATCATGATATCGAGCAGCACCAGGTCCACGGCGGTATGGTCGATGGCGTCGAGAGCCTCGGTACCGTTGCGGGCAATGCTGACCTGGTAGCCGTTTTTGCGCATCAGGAATTCGAGCGACATCACAATGTTGGGCTCGTCATCAACAATGAGAATGTGAGGCATCTTTTTTCAATTAAAAATTGAGAATTAAAAATGAAAAATTGTGGGGTAATGAGTGGCGTACATAGCGGGGTGGCGTGTTGGGGTGATGGTGCTTTTTGTTGGGTAGTGCGCGAGGTTTTAGACGAGCGAGGGCGAGGATTTAGTGGCGGGGTGGTGGGGTGGCTGGCGGGATTCTTCATTCCTTGTGCAGAACTGCCGGGCGGCGCGTACTTCGACCGGTCAGCCCGCAAAAAAGCGGGCAGACCGGAGGGCGTATTCAATTCTTAATTCTTCATTCCTAATTCTTCATTCTTTTCCACGGGTAGTTCGAAGGAGAATTTGGCGCCTTGGTCGGGTTGGCTTTCGACCCAGATGCGGCCGGCGTGCAGCTCTACGATTTTGCGGGTGATGGCCAGGCCCAGGCCGGAGCCTTCGGGCTTGCGCATGGTTTGGTGGCGGGCCTGGAAAAACTTGTCGAAGATGAGCTGGTGAAACTCCGGCGCAATGCCCTTGCCGTTGTCCTGCACCGTGATGCGCAGGGTGGCGGAGCCGGTTTCGACCAACACGCCGATGCGGCCGGAGCCGTCGGGGCGGCAGTATTTGACGGCGTTGGAGAGTAGGTTGACGAGCACTTGCATGAGCCGGTCCCGGTCGCCGGACAGGTGGGGCAGGCCGGGCGGCACGGCCACGTCGAGGTGGATGTGCTTGTCGCGCAGGAGCTGGCCCACGGCATCGAGGGCGTCGGTGATGACGTCGGCCACATCGACGGGCGTTTTGTCGAGGGTGGCCTTGCCGGACTCGTACTTTTCGAGGTCGAGGACCAGCGTGATGAGGCGGCTTAGGCGCTCCGACTCGCGGGTGATGGTGAGCAGGAAGCGTTGGCGCTCCTCCTCGTCCATGTCGGGGTTGTCGGAGAGGATTTCGGACAGGGCCCGGATGCTAGTGAGCGGGGTGCGCAGCTCGTGCGTAACGGTGTAGAGGAACTCGTCTTTGTGCTGGTCCAGCTCCCGGAGCTGGTCGTAGGCGGCGCGGAGTTCGTCGGTGAGGCGTTGTAATTGGCGCTGCTGCTTTTGGAGCTGGCGGTTGGCTTCGAGCAGCTGCTGGCTTTCCTTGAGAATGCCCACCACGTTGTCGAAGCTGATGTCCTCCACTCCCACCGAGGAACGCAGCAGCAGCCTAGCCGAAGCGGGGCCGATGGAGCCGGCGAGCAGCTTTTCGGCGTAGGCCAGCAGGCGCGGGTCGGCCTGGGGCGGGGCTAGGTCTTCGGTGCTGTGCGCCTCGGGGAAGCGGTCCTGGAAGGCGCGCAGGGCCTGGTTGGTGCGTTTTTTCCCGAGAAAGCCGGTGAGCAGGGCGCGCACGTCGGGCAGTGGGGCGGCGCTTTGCCAGCCGGCGGGTCCTTCGAACACGGTGCCGTAGCGAAACACGTCCACGAACACGTCGGCCTGGTGTTCTTCCAGGGCCGTGGGCGTCCGCAGCAACGACACGCCCACGTAGAGCCCCACGTTGAAAAACCAGCTCCAGAACAAGCCGTGCGACAGGTAGTCGAGTCCTTCGAGCCCGAACAGCGCAAACGGCCGCAGCCACGACAGCCCGAACAGGCCCTCCGTGAGCACCGTCCGCGGCAGCATATCCGGCCCGACCATGGTGGGCAGCACCAGCGTGAAAAACCAGAGCAGAAAACCCGCCAGAATGCCCGCCGTAGCGCCTTGGCGGGTCCCGCCTTTCCAGTAGAGCCCGCCCAGCACCACCGGCACGAACTGCGCCACCGCCGCAAACGACACCAGTCCAATGTTGACGAGCGGCAGCAAATGACCCACCACCGCGTAGTAGCCGTAAGCCAGCAGCAGCACCAGCACCACGGCCAGGCGGCGGCTGTGCAGGGCTACCTGGCTGAGGTAGGCAAACCAGCGCGTTCCTTCTTCGGTGCGCGCCGCCGGAATGCGCACCAGCAGCGGCATGAGCAGGTGGTTGCTCATCATCACGCTCAGGGCAATGGTTTCGACGATAATCATGGACGAAGCCGCCGATAGTCCGCCGAGGTAGATGAGCAGGGCCAGCCACGGGTGCCCCGCCTGCAAGGGCAGCGCCAGCACAAACGTATCGGCGTCGAGCAGCCGGCCCCCATCGAGCAGGCGCCCCCCAAAAGCCAGCGGCAGTACGAACAGGTTGATGATGATGAGGTAGAGCGGAAACAGCCACATGGCTTTGCGCAGGTGGTCCTCATTCACGTTTTCGACGACGGACACCTGGAACTGGCGCGGCAGCAGTAGAATGGCCGCCATACTGAGCACGAGCAGCGTGAACCACTGCGCCCCGCTGGTCCCGGCTCCTTCCAGCGTGAACAGCCGGCGCAGGTCGGGCACGGAGGCGGCGCGCTCAAACACATCCGCAAACCCGTCGAACAGGCCGTAGGTGACGAACAGGCCCGCCGCCAGAAACGCCACCAGCTTCACCAGGCTTTCCAGGGCCACGGCCAGCACCATGCCCTCGTGCCGCTCGGTGGCCTCGATGCTGCGCACCCCGAAAATGATGGTAAAGAAGGCCAGCGCCACCGTGGTATACAGCGCCGAGCCGGCCGCATCCGTCACGGGCAGGTTGATGGCACCAACGGGCCGGGTCAGGATGTCGAAGGAAGCGGCAATGGCCTTGATTTGCAGTGAAATGTAGGGCACCACACCCAGCACGCACACCACCGTGACGAGGGCGCCGAGCCAGGCGCTTTTGCCGTAACGGGCTGAGATGAAGTCGGCAATGGAGGTGAGGCGCTGCATGCGGCACACCCGAATGATTTTGCGCAGCACCAGCCAGGCCATCGGGGCCATGAGCGTGGGACCCAGATAGATACCGATGAACTCCAGCCCGAAGTGCGCGGCCCGCCCCACCGAGCCGTAGTACGTCCAGGCCGTGCAGTACACGGCCATGCTCAGGGCGTACACGTAGGGGTTGCTCACCAAACTCCGCCGCGCCGCCGACCGACGCTCCGCCGCATACGCCACCCCAAACAGCAGGGCGAGGTAGCCGAACGAAAAGCCAATGACGAGCAGGGTGGACATCTTTTAATTAAAAATTGAGAATTAAAAATTAAGAATTGGCCGGTGGCTCCGGTCTGCCCGCTTTTTCGGCGGGCTGACCGGTCGAAGGGCGCGCCATCCGTTCATTCTGAATTGGGGCGAACGAGCAGCCAGAACAACATCAGCTAGCGGCGACCGGTCAGCCCGCCGAAAAAGCGGGCAGACCGGAACGGACGACAATGAACAACTAACAATGAGCAGTGAACAGTTGCCGAGGTAGGTGTTCAGGAAGCTTCATTCACTCATTCACTCATTCACTCATTCACTCATTCCTAATTCTTAATTGATTTCACGAGCCAGCCGGTGAGCAGGACTAGCGCGGACCAGGTGAGCAGGACGTAGAGGTAGAGCACGGGCACGCCCCCTACCCGACCGTCGTGGTCGAAGACGGCGAGGAGCGGGAAGTTGAGTAGCACGCCGAAGAGCAACGAGACGAACAGCAGCCGCTGGCCGCGACGCTGTTCCTGGCGCTCCTGGGGCGGAATGGGTGGCATGGTGCGAGAGCAATGAAGTAGGCCAGGCAATGTAGCGTAGTGCTTCGGCAACATAACAAAGTCCGCCGAACCAACGGCCCGACGGACTTTGCATCATCCTACCGAGCGGGCGGTAGGCTAGGCCGCAGGATTGTCTTCCATGAGGCGCACGTTGCGCACGTCTTTCATCAGCGCCGTGCCGATAAACCAGCAGATCAGCGCAATAAGAACTGGGTAGAGCAGGCCCGCGAAGCTGCTGTACTCCTTGAACAGCGTGCCTCCCGGCTGGGCGGCGGCGCGCAGGGTGAGGGCCGTGGCAATGAAGGGCACGAAGCCCCCGAACACGCCATTTCCGATGTGATAGGGCAGCGAAAGGGAGGTGTAGCGCACTTTGGTGGGGAATAGCTCTACGAGGTAGGCCGCAATGGGACCGTAGGCCATCGTCACGAACAGCACCAGGCAGAACACCAGCGCCGTCATGGGCACGAGGCTGGGCGAAAGGGCCTTCATCACGGCGGGCACGGCTTTGCCGGTGGCATCCACGGTGGCGGCGGTTACTTCCGTGAGCGGGCCGGCAAAGGCTTTGAGGCCGTAGAAGATCGGAATGGTGAACAAGGCGCCGCAGAGCAGGCCCATCATGATGATTTTCTTGCGCCCAATCCGGTCCGAAAGGCTGCCGAAGTACACGAAGAATGGCGTGGCCAGCAGCAGGGCCACGCAGAGCACCACGCTGGCATCCACGAGGTCGAGTTTGAGCGTGTTCTGCATGAAAGCGTAGGCGTAGAACTGGCCGGTGTACCATACCACGCCCTGGCCCATAGTGGCGCCAAACAGCGAAATCAAGACCAGCCGACGGTTAACGGGGTTCACGAAAGATTCCTTCAATGGGTTGGTGCTGGTTTTGCCCTCGGCCTTAGCCTTGGCAAACAGCGGCGACTCGTGCAGCTTGCGGCGGATGTAGTACGAGGCAATTACCAGCAGGCCCGAGAGCAGAAACGGAATGCGCCATCCCCACTCTTTAAAGGCGTCTTCGCCCATGGTTTTGCGGGTGGTGATAATCACCAGAATGCTGATAAACAGACCCGCCGTGGCCGTGATCTGAATGAAGGAGGTGAAGTAGCCGCGGCGGTTGTCGGGCGAGTGTTCGGCTACGTAGGTGGTGGCGCCGCCGTATTCGCCGCCTAGCGCCAGGCCTTGCAGCAGGCGCAGGATGGTCACGATGATGGGCGCGGCGATGCCGATTTTGTCGTAGCTCGGAATGAGGCCCGTGACGAAGGTGGCGCCGCCCATGATGAGCAGCGTGAGCAGGAACGTGTATTTACGGCCCACCAAGTCGCCGATGCGGCCAAACACTAGGGCTCCAAACGGTCGCACCACGAAGCCGGCCCCGAATACGGCCAGCGTGCCCAGAATCGTGTCTTCAATCTTGCCGGTCGAGCCGAACAGAACCGGCCCGATGATGGCGGCCAGGGAGCCGAAAATGTAAAAGTCGTACCACTCGATGACGGTGCCTACCGACGAGGCCGTGATAACCTGCCAGATCTTGCTGGTGGACACCGCGTTGTTGTCGTGCTCTACCGGAGCGTCGGCGGCAGAGTAGCCGCCTGCGCGGGGAATGCTTTGTTCCATGGTGGGGTATGCGCTGGTTGGAATGGGAAAAATCACAGAGTCAGGAAACACACCCGGCCTACAGGAAAATCTGGGTTTGCAGGGTGACTTCCGGCCGGTACTGCACGTCGTTCACGTTGGTGAAATCGGGCCGGGCGCGGTAGTTGAGCGTGAATTTGGCGTTGTGGCCTTCCAGAAAGAAGTTCGCCCCCACGTCGGTGATGTACACGTTTTGCCGGTCGCCGTCGCTCTTGCGCAGTCCATCGTAAGCCGCCAGCAGTTCCGAAACGTAGGGCTGCACGCGCACTTTGGGGCCGAGCAGGCTTTTGGGCAGCAGGTAGCCGGTTTCCACGAAGCCGACCTGGCCAGTGCCAGAGTGCGGCACGGCATTGCCCCGCAGAGCCGCGGCGCCGTAACCGGGGTTGGCGGCCCCGATGTAGCGCACGTGGTTGGGACCGAAGTCGTAGTTGTAGTAGACCGCGTACGCCGTGAAGGCGGTGCCCGTCTCTTTGTTGATCGGCGTGTCGAAGAAGGCGTCCAGCGCCCACAGGCCGATGTCGTGCTTTTCGGTGGGCACTACGTCAAACTGATTGGCTCCGGGAGCGTTGGCCGCCGTAATGTCGGCCGCAGTCAGCACGCTGCTCGAAGGCCGGGAGTACATGCCATCGGCGTTGTAAAGAAACCCGCCGCCGAGATTAAATACCCGCTTCGTGCCCAGGTAAGATCCCACGTTGAAGGGCAGCAGATTCGACTCCTGATCCAGAAACTCCCAGCTCAGGTACCCTTGATAAATATGCTTGGTGCTCTGCGGGTTGTACTGAGCCACGTTGGTCCCCGTATTGGTCTGGTTCGCGCCCGTGCCGCTCACCGACCCCAGGCCCAGGGGCGTGCTGAAGGCTCCGGCTTGGTTAGTCAGGAAAGATTCATTGACCGAGAAAACGTAGTCGAGCTTGCTCACGCGGCCCTTGGCGTAGGCACCGATGCCCCGGGCAAACTGGTCGGCTGCTTCGATGATGGGCCAGTTAGTAAGTGGCGCGTCCAGGGTCAGGAAGTTGAGCGTGCTGGAGCGAGTCAGGCGCGAGAGGCCGTTCTGGTAGTGCATACCCGCGCCCAGGTCCAGGTACTTATTGATCTTGTACTCCACCACGGCCTCGTGAATGAAAAGCTGCGGCTTCTTCCCGTCCGTGGCAGGGTTCACGCCCCCACTCACGGCGGTCTGGTTGTTGATGCCGATGTGGGTGTAGATTAGAAACCGCGGATTGAGCTGCGACAACACAATGAGGCGGGAACGGCGGATGGAAAAATCTACCTGGTCGCTCTGCGGCTTGCCCGGTGCGCGCAACGTGCCAGAGTTGTTCTCGGTGTAGCGCGTCCAGATCTGGTGCCAAGTGATAAAGCGCAGGTACTTGGAGCCGTCGGGCGAGATATTGACCTTCATACCAGCGCCGTAGGGCACGGTTCCCGTGGTGGGCGTAGCGGCTGGCGGCGGCGACTGCGACACGGACGGGGCCTGCGGATTGACCGGCGGCACGGTGGTCGGCGTGGGCGTGGTGGGTTGCGTGGGCGTGCGCCGGGCTGTGTCCGGCACCGCCGGCGTTACTTGGGCCGTGGCCGCAAGACTAGCAAGCAGGCCACTGAAGGCGAGTGCGTAACGAGCGTTTCGCATAAGGGGTTGGGTTGGGTGAGCGGTGGGAAGCAACTACCCGACGGCCGGAAGCGATTCTCCCGGTTCGGCCCAACCAAGTAGCAAAACCGCAAGGGCGAAGTCACGTTTCTGCTATACTTTCGCTAATGACTATAGTCCCGCTACGCTTTAAACCGTTCCCAGCGAATCATCATGTATTTATCGCCTAGCTCCGTCACCACCAGGCCCGTGCCTTTCAGGTTCTGCGGGTTTTGAAAAAACTCCGCCAGTTCTTTCTGATTCAATATTTTGTAGGTTGGATGGTAGTCGGTTTGACGGGGCGCGCGCACGCCATACTTCTTCACCCAGTTCATCACGCTCACGTGGCTCACGCCCAGCAGCCGCTCTATTTCGCGGTAGCTCACGCCTTCGATGTAGAGCTGCAAAGCCTTGATAACGTAATACGAATTGACCTCCCGCCCTACCTTGGCCACGGTGTAATGGTAGCCGCAGTTCTTACACTTAAACCGTTGCCTTTCGCTTATCACACCGCTTTTGGTGGCTTCTTTCGATTCGCATTTGGGGCAGGCAGGAGCAACCATCGGAGTGGTAAGTAGGTGTGAAAGACAAATTGCTATAATTGATTAGTAAATCTATACTACTTTAGCGAATAAGCAACCTCTTTTGTCTATTTCTTCGTCTTTTTTGACCAACCTCACCGCTTAGCGTAAGCCTTACCTGGACAATGGGTTACACGTAACGCGGTCATAATCTGCCTCTTTCTTCCCACGGCTTACTTCCTGGATTAAAACAAAAACCGTCTTTGCCCGACCATGAAACGATTGCGCGGATTACGCCGCCATGCCCGTCGGGTGCAACGATGGCAGCGAGAAGAACAACCTGCTCTTGACGTAGCCTTGCTCCGCCGACAACACTACGACTACCAGAAGCTGTGGGTAAGTCCGTGGCAGAACCTCCACCGTGTAAAGCGGCATCAGTGGCTTCACCCACAACCTCCTACTGGTCTGCGCCGTGAGTTGCTGGCTGGGTTGCTAGCGAACTTCACTCGCTGGCAAACTGCCCTACGCGCGCTAAACGAACCAAGTCATCTGGCCATTTGGGTGTTTGAAACCGAGTTTCACCGCAGCCAGCTCGTAGCGGCAGTGCAGGAGCGAATTGCGCATTACGAGGGTGTTTTTGGGCCTGTTGTTACGACTCCTTCTCCCCTGCCCGAGCCTTTTCGCACCTTGCCGGGCGTGGCGGCTTTAAGTTGGCAAGCGTATACTTATGAGGAACCCTTGGTCGACTTCGGTCCTGATAACCAAGAATATCTTTCCTTACGGCGTTTCTTGCGCCACCGCTCTTTCCGCACCGAAACCACTCCCGATGGCGAGACTATCTACTGGGTCCGCCGCGGCCGAGTCTGGGTAGGCCGGCAGCCAACCCAGAGGACCTAGAGCAATTCTTTGGTTAATGAACTGACTGGCGTGGGGCAGTAGCGCGAAGCTCCCGCTTCGCGTATCGTTGCTGAGGTTGAACGACTGAAACCGCACCGTAACAACGATTCTCGTTCAACCTCAGCAACGATGCGCGAAGCCGGAGCTTCACGCTACACCCTGCAACCGCAAACTCGCTCTAATTCGTCCGCGTTGTTGAGGGCCTTAGCAAAAACGCGCAGCGTCTACAATGCCAGCAACGTCGCCAGCACGGCATCCACGGCTAGGCCCAGGCGGCGCATGTCGAGGCGGTTGAGCGTGTCGGTGGTTTGGTGGTAGTGTTGGTTGCGGTAGAAGGAGGTGTCGGTGAGTAGTATGGCAGAGTAGTCGAACTGCCAGTAGTTGAGGTGGTCGGAGAAGTCGATGCCGGGCAGCCAGGCGGGGGCCTTAAAGCGTTTCACCGGGAGCTGAGCCGCCGCTTTGTAGCGCCGCGCGAACTGTCGCCCAAAACGGCCATTACCGAATTTCTGGGCCACTGTCACGTAGTTGCCGCGCGTGCCATATATCCACTTCAGCGGCCCAAATGGGTAGTGCTGGCTGCCTTTCCGGTCGTCGTAGTAGCCCAGCATTTCCAACGACACCATGCCGCGCACCGGCACTTCCGCCGCGTGCAGGCTTTGCGCGTGCACGTAACTGCCCATGTTCTTGGTCCGAAAGAAGGGCGGCTCTTCCAGCGTGTACGCCACTAGATCGATGCGGTAGGGCAGGTTGGGCTGTTGGCCCAGGAGGTGTGCCAATTCCAGCAGCGCCGCCACGCCAGTACCGTTGTCGTCGGCGCCGGGCTGCTCGCCGCACACATCGTAATGCGCTCCAATAATGAGGCGCGGCGCGGCTTCGGGCCCGAAGCTGCCAATGAGGTTGCGGTAGGTTTGGCCCTGCACTTCGTAGGTTTGTTCTGTGGGGCGGGCACCGGCGGCGCGCAGCTGGGTGTTGATGTAGTCGGCGGCTTGGTTGAGGCTGGCTAAGTGTTGGTAATTGCGCGGCTCGGGCGTACCGACGAGAGCCAGCAAATGGCGCCGGAGCTGCGTGGTATCGGCGCCGCCCGCTAAAGCCGGAACAGAAAGTAGCAGAAACAGACTCTGTAGCAAGCAGCGGAGCAAGGGCATATTTTTTTATGCTGTGAGTAACCCGTAGCTTAACCGTAGCAGCCACTTCGCAAGCTAAATATCTGGACGGGCATCCCAAAATCGGCCTGCACAAGCAGTGAATAGAACGGCTATATATTCTTATTTTCACTCATGAGATTACCATTTTCGGTGCTGCTATGCATGCTGCTGTTGCGGGTAGTGCCCGTGGTCGGCCAGAGTCCGCAAACGCGGCCGTTGCGGCAGGCGTTGGCCCAGGCTCGCACCGATACCAGTCGGGTGCTGCTGCTCGCCGATCTGAGCGCCACCTACCGTTACTCCAGCCTCGACTCGGTGGACCACTATGCGGCGCGGGGGCTGGAACTGGCCCGGCGCATCGGCTACCGCAAAGGAGAAGGGCGCTGCCTGTCCCGCATTGGTATTTTGATGGGGGAGCGTGGCAACTTGCCCGCCGCGTTGCGCACCGACCTACAGGCCCTGCAACTCCACGAAGAAAGCCACGACTTGCTGGGCATGGTTCGCACGCTCAACCAAACCGGCCTGCTCTACTACGCCCTCGACGATTTTCGGCCTTCGCTGCGGTATTATTTCCGGGCTAGGAAGCTATATACACAAGCCCACGTCAATGATGATTCTCAGCTGGTGAGCATCCTCACCAATATTGGCGCCAGCTACGAGGGGCTTCAGCTGCTAGACTCGGCTGCTTTCTACCTCAACCAAGCTTACCAAATCACCATCCGCCCGCGCCACCGGCCCTGGAGCTGCTGGGGCAACCCGGCGCCCTACGTGCTGCGCGAATTGGGTTTGCTGCAATCCTCGCGCGGGCAAGTGGCGCTGGCTCGCAACTATTACCGCCGCAGCGCCTTGGCCGCCGTGCCGGAAAACGACCGACGCAGTCGGTGCCGGGCGTATCAATACTTGGCCGAGCTTTACCAAAGCCAGCAACAAACTGATTCCAGCGTGTATTATGCCCGCAAAGCCTTAGCGGTGGGCCAAACGCTGCCCTTCACGGTGGGCGTGTTGCGTACCAGCGCCCTGCTTTCGGAGGCATTCACGGCCCGCAACCAGCGCGACAGTACCTTGAAATACCTGCGCATCATGCTCGCGGCCCAGAATAGCCTGCACGACCCGAAGCGCATCAAGCAGCTCGATGCTATTGGCTTTGCCGAGCAGTTGCAGCTGCGGCAGTTGGAAGAAGAAAACCGCCGTCTCGCGGCGGAAGTACGCACCTATGCGCTTTGGGCCAGCGTGGCGGTACTCTTTCTGGGTGGCTTGGTGCTGGGCCGTTACACGCAGCAGCAGCGCCGCGCCAACCGCCAATTGCAGCAACTCAACGCCCAGGTAACGCAGCAGAAGCAGCAACTCACCCAGCAGCGCGACCGGCTGGCCCAGATGCTGCAAGAGTTGCGCACCGCGCAAGGCCAGCTGGTTTTGCGCGAGAAGATGGCCTCATTGGGCGGGCTGATGGCTGGGGTGGCGCAGGAAATTCAGAACCCGATGAATAGCGTGAAGTACTTCGCGGCCATTAGCGAGACGCTGTGCCAGGAAATCCGGGAGGAATTGGCCAAGATGCCGCTGCTCGTGGAGGAGCAGCAGGTTCTTGATGAAATGTTCGAGAGTTTGGGCCGCTACCAGGCCAAAATCGCCAAGCACAGCCAGCGGGCCCAGGGTATTGTGGGCAGCATGCTGGAGTATTCGAGCACCGGCCCCGCCCAACGCCAGCTCACCGACCTCAACGTGCTGGCCAACGAATACATGCGCCTTACCTACCACGACCTGCGCCTCAAAAACCAGCGCTTCAACGTGGCCCTTCTCCCCCACCTCGACCCGACGCTGCCGCAGGTGCCCGTCGTGCGCCAGGACATCAGCCGGGCGCTGGTGAGTTTATTTATGCACGCCTTCTACGCCGTGCAGCAGCGCCAGGGCCAGCTCGAAGACGACTACGTACCGCAGGTGTCCCTCACTACCCACCTCATAGACTGCTGCGCCGAAATCCGGGTGCGCGACAACGGGCTGGGAACTTCTGAGCAGGCCCGCGCCACTTTCTTCCAACGTCTTTTCACGACCAGCTCCGGCAACGAAGGCGCAGCACTGGGCCTAGCCGTGAGCTACGACATCATCACTAAAGGCCACGGCGGCAGCTTGCGCGTGGAAAGCCAGGAAGGCGAATTCACGGAGTTCATCGTGCAGCTCCCACTGCAAGGCAAACCCGCCATTCCCGCCGAGTGGCTTAAATGATGTGTTGCTTCTTTGCTGGGTTAATGGGCTGATGAGTTGATGGAGATGGGGTGATTGTAGATTGTTGAGTGTGATTGGTGAAGAAATGCCGGGAGAAGCGGACTTTTGCCACCCAGACCATTGCCGGTATTCGTAGGCTTTGCGTTTCTGGGCGTGCCGCCAGCGTCTCGCTATTTTCCAACTGGCAATTTGATTCGTAGGCACGGCCCTTACTTTTCATTTAGCGCCAACCCACTCTAAATATTTAGCATGAACACCACGCCGCAGCACCTCTCCCACGCTTTTCGCACTATCACGCCGGGCACGCTGCCGGGGGCTGAATGGCACCAATTTCTGCTCGGAGCCGTGGCGCCGCGGCCCATTGCCTTCGTGAGCACTATTTCGGCCGATGGGGAAGTAAATCTGAGCCCGTTCTCGTTTTTCAACGTGTTCAGCTCCAACCCGTCCACGCTCATCTTCTCGCCCGCTAACCGCGTGCGCGACAACACGCAGAAACACACGCTCTACAACGTGCGCGAGGTGGCCGAGTGCGTGGTCAATATCTGCGACTACGCCGTGGTGGAGCAGATGTCGTTGGCCAGCACCGAGTACGAGCGGGGTGTAAATGAATTCGTGAAAGCCGGCCTCACGGAACTGGCTTCTGAGAAGGTGCGTCCCCCCCGCGTGGCTGAGTGCCCAGTGGCGCTGGAGTGCATAGTAGAGCAGATTATTCCGGTCGGCGACTCCAACGGTGGCGGCAACCTCGTGATTTGCCAGGTGGTTCGGGCCCATTTCCGGGAAGATATTCTCCTCACTACCGGCCCCGGCATCGACCCGCACAAGTTCGACGCCGTAGCCCGCCTTGGCGGCGACTGGTACAGTCGTATTATCCCCGAAAGCCTCTTCGAAGTACCCAAGCCCAACCGCAACAAGGGCATCGGCTTCGACCAGCTCCCCGAGTTCATCCGCACTTCCGACCTGCTCACGGGCAACAACCTCGGCCGCCTCGCCAACATCGAGCAGCAAGCCCTGCCCACGCCCGAGCAGGTGCAGGAGTTCCGGCTCGATCCGCTGGTGAGCTACACGCTCAGCAAGCACGCCACCAATCCCGCCCGGCAGCGCCAGGAATTGATGGTACTCGGCAAGAAGATACTGGAAGAAGGCCGCCTACTGGACGCCTGGAAGACGCTGCTGCTGGCCCACTCGGCGGCGTAGGCGCGTTTCGCGGCCTACTCTAGCGGCCGAACCATTTCGTAGAGCGTCAGGGGTTGCTGCTCCCACCCGGCGGCTAGCAGCACCTGCTGGGTTGCTCCTTCGGGCACCAAAGCCGCTACCAACGGCTGCTCGGGAAACGCCGTTTCCAAGGTCTGCAACAGTCGGGTGGCCCATCCCTGCCGCCGCGCGGCCGGACGTACGATGAGCGTCAGGAGCAGCGTGCGCGTGGCTTCCGGGCGTACGATGGCGTAGGCTTGCTCGTGTAGGTGCACGGCCCGGGCGGGCGGCGCGGCAGCGGCCAGGCTTTCCGCCGAAAACATCCACGGCACGTCGGCGTCGCCATCCTGCGCCACCAAACGCGCCACTTCCAACGGGTCTACCTCGGCAAGCGGCTCGGCCGCCGGCGCCAGAGTAGGCACGCGGCGGAAGGTGGCTAACAGCCGGGTGTTCTGGAAACCCAGCCGTTCGTACAGGCGGCGCGCGGGCTCATTTTCGGTAAATACTTCCAGCAGCATACTTCGGTCGCCGCGGGCGGTGGCTTCTGTAATGGCGGTTTCGAGCATGTAGCGGCCGTAGCCGTGGCTCCGCGCTTCTTTCACGAGGCCCATCGCCGCCACCCGGCACGTCCAGCCCCGCCGGGCCAGGAACACCACGCCCACCAACTCCTCCTCCCGAAACCACAACCGACTAGCCGCCGGGTCCAGATGCTCGCTCCGAAAGCGCCGCTCGAAACGCTCCGCATCGAAATCAAACACCACGAAGTAATCCTCAAACGAGCGGTTCATCGCCTCGCTCAGCTCATTAGAAGTGAAATCCAGTGCTGGTCGGGCCGTGAGTTCCATGTCTAAGTGGTAAGATGTGAGCTAGGAGAAGTGAGGCACAAGACAGGCGTAAATTTTTAGAATTGAGTAAACTAAAGCAAAAAGCCCGCGCCCAAGCGCAGGCTCTCCCTACTAAATCGTCCACAAAATCCGTGAAATCCGCTAAAATCCGTGCTAATCCGTGATCCTAGTTGCGCACGGCTATCATCAAGCCCAGCTCCTTATAGCGCATATTGAAGCGCTTGGCGATGGTGGCATTGGTGAGCGAGCCTTTGTAGACGTACACTCCGGAACGGAAATGCTCATTTGTAAAGAGCACCTCGTTGATGCCGCCGTGCTGGCTGATTTCCTGTAGAATCGGCGTGAAGATGTTGCTCAGCGCGTTGGTTGCCGTGCGCGGCACCCGCGAAGCAATGTTGGGCACGCAGTAGTGAATGACGTCGTACTTGCGGAAGACGGGCTTGCTGTGGCTGGTCATTTCACTTGTTTCGAAGCAGCCGCCCTGATCGATGCTCACATCAATAATGACGGAGCCGGGCGCCATGCTAGCCACCATGCTTTCGGGCACCATGAACGGGATGCGGCCTTCTTCGGCGTTGAGCGCGCCAATCACCACGTCGGCGCGACGAATCTGCTGGCTCAGGGCGAAGGTATCGAGGGTGCTGGTGTAGAGCTGGGTTCCCAGATTCTGCTTGAGCCGGCGCAACTTATACAAGTGATTATCAAACACCTTCACCTCAGCTCCCAGGCCCGTAGCGGCGCGGGCGGCGTACTCGGCCACCGTGCCCGCCCCCAGAATCACGACCTGCGACGGAGGCACGCCCGTAATGCCCCCCAGAATAATGCCTTTGCCTTCGTTGGAGCGAGCCAGATACTCAGCCGCAATCAGCATGACGGTGGAGCCAGCTATTTCGCTCATGGCTCGCACCACGGGCCGGGCCCCCGAAGGGTCCTTGATCAGCTCGAAGCTAATGGCGTTGATTTTCTTGCGCGTAAGGGCCATTACGTACTCGGCCGTGAGCGTACCAAATTGCAGGGCCGAAATAAGCGTCTGGTTGGCTTTGAGAAACTCTATCTCGTCGTGGGTGGGCGGGGCCACTTTCAGGATGAGGTCGGCCTCGTAGACTTCCTTTTGCGAGTAGGCAATGGTGGCGCCGGCCTCGGAATAGTCGTGGTCGGAATACTTGCTGGGCTCACCAGCGCCACTTTCCATCACTACTTCGTGGCCCGCCTCTGCGAGGTGCTTCACGGCTTCGGGCGTGAGGCAAATGCGGTTTTCTTGCAGCGACGTTTCGCGGGGCAACCCGATAAACAGCTTACGCTTCCGCGTTTCCACGGCCAGCATGGATTCCTGCGTGAAGTAGGCGCGGCTCGTAGCCAACGACTCAAATCCGGGGGGTACTGCTTCGGGCATCTTTTTTTAATTAATAATTAAGAATTAATAATTAAAAATGAGCGGCTTACCCTGTGGAAGCAACACGAAATGCCTACGCGCAGGGGCAGCCAATTTTTCATTATTAATTACTAATTATTAATTCCCTCGAAGAGGGTCCGGTGACGGTGAGCGTGACGAGCAGCCGCTCAGGCGGTAATAGCGCCTCAATGCGGCTGGGCCACTCTATCAGGCAAAGATAGCCGGAATCGAAGTACTCTGTAGCTCCGATGCCCAGAGCTTCGGCTGGTTCGTTGAGCCGGTAGAAGTCGAAGTGGTAGATGGGCCGGTCGTGCGCGTCGCGGTATTCATTGACCAGCGAGAAGGTGGGGCTGCTTACATCGGCGGCGGGCACACCCAGGGTCTGGCAAAGCTCCTTGATGAAGGTGGTTTTGCCGGCGCCCATTTCCCCCTCAAAACACACGATGGAATGCCCGGCCAGCACGTCGCGGACTTGCGTGGCGGCGGCGGGCAGCGCCGCCAGCGAAGGAATATCCAGGTTGAGTAGGGTAGTTGCCATCGGGTGGTGAATTAAAACCGCAAGTTTACGCAAACCGTAAACCGCGGCTAGCCTCACTTAATGAGCCTCGTGGCTTTGATTTTCCACGGCTACGTTTTCCGGGCTCTTGGCAAGCGGGGCCGGCCCACAATGGCAGGCAGCTTCTATATTTGGCCGACCAACATCTCCTTCCTCATGCAAGTTTCGCGAATGGCGGGCAGCCTCATCGGCTCCGAAATCATAAAGATTGGCAATGAAGTAAACGACATGATTCGCAAGGGGGAGCAGATCTGCAACCTCACCATCGGCGACTTCGACTCGTCTATCTACCCTATTCCTACGCAGTTGCAAGCCGAAATCACGGCTGCTTACCAGGCCGGGCACACCAACTACCCGCCCGCCAACGGCATGGCTGCCCTGCGCGAAGCCGCCACTGCCTTCACCAAGGAGCGCCTGGGCCTAGACTACTCGCCCAACGACGTGCTGGTAGCTGGTGGCTCGCGGCCCCTCATCTACGCCACCTACCTAGCCCTCATCGACCCCGGCGACCGGGTGGTGTTTCCGGTGCCGAGTTGGAACAACAACCACTACTGCCACCTCTCCGGCGCCCAGCCCGTGATGCTGGAAACCTCGCCCGAAAACAATTTTATGCCCACCGCGGCCGAGTTGGAACCCCATCTGCCCGGCGCCACGATGCTGGCTTTGTGCTCGCCTCTGAACCCCACCGGCACAGCCTTCTCCCGCGAAAACCTGCTGGAAATCTGCGACCTGGTACTAGCCGAAAACCAGCGCCGCCAACCTTACGAGAAGCCACTCTACCTACTCTACGACCAAATCTACTGGCTGCTGACCTTCGGCGAGACCGAGCACTTCGACCCCGTAAACCTGCGGCCCGAACTGCGCGACTACGTCATCTACATCGACGGCATTTCCAAGAGCTTGGCTGCCACGGGCGTGCGGGTGGGCTACGCCTTCGGGCCGGCTACCGTTATCGATAAGATGAAGGCCATTCTGGGCCACGTGGGCGCCTGGGCGCCGAAAGCTGAGCAAGTAGCTACGGCTAGTTTTCTTCCGCAGAAAGCGGCGGTAGATGACTTCGTTGGGCAGTTCAAGCAAGACATTCAGAATAGCCTGGAGGCGCTGCACTCGGGCTTGCAGCAACTGAAAGCCCAAGGCTACCCCGTCGATTCCATTGTGCCGATGGGCGCCATCTACCTCACGGCCAAGCTTGACGTGCTAGGCAAAACCACCGCGGCGGGGCAGGTATTGAGCACCACCAAGGAACTTACGTCCTACCTCATTAGTGAGGCGCGGCTGGCCCTGGTGCCCTTTAGCGCCTTTGGCACGGCCGATACCGCGCCGTGGTTTCGTATGTCGGTGGGTGGGGCGTCGTTGGAGAGTATCCAAGCCGCTTTACCGCGCCTACAAGCAGCATTGTCGGCACTCCGGTAACATAGCAAGTAGCCTATATTTTTCTACTTGGGAAAGAGCTTCCTTGGCTTTACGGAGCGGAGGAAGCTCTTTTTGCATCTTACTTAGGAGAGTTAGGATAGAAATTCCCAATCTGATACTGCTCCACAAAATTTGCGGCAGGTATCAGATGCACTATCGTGCTTTGTGTCTATCTTTCCCATCAGAAACCCGGCTTTGGCTTCCGTGGAAGCTACGGCCGAGTTTCTGATTCGCTCTATGATTCTACGAAGGTCCTGGCTCCCTACAGGACTTCGCTTGCCACACTACCTATTGCACGCTCCGTTTTTTGCTCACCGGATTGTGCACGCATGAGTTTTTCTTTTACCGGCTTTTTGCGCCGGGTTTCGCGCCTGACGTTGGCGTTAATATTCTTTACGTTGCCACTGCTGGCTCAAGTACGGCCCGCGCCAATTCCTGGCGTGGTACGCACGGCCGCTGGAGCCGCTGTGGAGTATGCTACTGTGGTGCTTCATCGGGCTGCGGATTCTGTGGCGGTGAAAACCGAGTTTAGCGACCCTGAAGGACGTTTTCTGCTGGAACCCACCGCGCCGGGCCGCTATCTGATTTCGGTGCTGTATGTGGGCTATGTCCGGGCCTGGGCCGGCCCGCTGGAAACGTCGGCGGTGGTGGGCGCGCCGCTCACTATCACGCTCACGCCGAGTAGCGCGCAGCAGCTTCAGGGCGTAACGGTTACGGGCCAGAAGCCGCAGTTTGAGCGTTTGCCCGACCGTACCATCGTCAACGTGGAAAACAGCGTGTTGTCGGCGGGGAATACCGCGCTCGACATCCTGGGCCGCTCCCCAGGCGTGACCGTGGATGGCAACGACAACCTGGCCCTGCGCGGCAAACAAGGCGTGCTGGTGCTCATCGATGGCAAGCGGCAGCCCATGACCGGGGCGGACTTGGCGGCTCTGCTACGGGCTCTGCCCGCCGAGCAGGTGAAAAATATTGAGCTCATCACCAACCCGCCGGCCAAATACGATGCGCAGGGCGGGGCGGGCATCATTGCCATCAACCTCCGCAAAGACCAGCGCCAAGGAACCAACGGCAGCGTCAATGCCAGCTATGGGCGGGGAAAGTACGGCAAGTATACTTCCGGCCTCTCGCTCAATCACCGGCATAAAGGCCTCAACCTCTACGGCACCTACGCCTACACTGACCGGCGGAATTTTCAGAACCTAACCTTCGACCGCGCCTATTTGCAAGATGGCCTGCTGGTGACTGGCAGCCGCCAACGCAATGAAATGCGCAACCAAACCCTTTCGCACACGTGGAAAACGGGCGTCGACTACGACGTTAGCAAACACACCACTATCGGCGCGATGGTCAGTGGCCTAGCTAGCCGGTCGCCGTGGGAAGGCACGAATGCCTCGGCTATTTTCGATGAACAAGGGCAGCCTACTGCCGATTACACTTCCGACAACCGCCGTAATCTGCGCACGCCCAATGTGGCCGGCAACCTGACGCTCCGCCACGCCTTCCGCCCCGACTCGGCCGGCACACCGGAGCTAACTCTTGATGCCGATATGGCGCGCTACGGCACCGACCGTACGCTGGACCTAGCTACCACATTCGCGCTGCCCACTCGCTTGCCCATCGCCCTGATGGGCACCCAGGATGGTACTCTGCGGATTCAGTCGGTGAAGGCCGACTACGTGCGGCCACTACCCCAGGATATGCGCCTGGAAGCCGGGGTGAAGGCCAGCTGGGTGCACTCCGACAACGACGTGGTGTTTTATAGAACTCAGAACGGGCAAACTACCCTGGATACCGACCAGTCGAACCGCTTCCGCTACGACGAAAACATCAACGCAGCTTACTTGAGTTTGTCGCGCACCCGGCCGGCGCTGACTCTCGTGGCGGGGCTACGGGCGGAGCAAACCAACGCCGAGGGTCGGCAGGAGGTTGGCGACCAAAACTTCGACCGGCACTACTTCCAGCTTTTTCCCAATCTGAGTGTGAATCGTACGTTTTCTGAAACGCACAGTCTCGGATTCTCGCTGAGCCGCCGCATCGACCGGCCGACCTACAATCAGCTTAACCCTTTCCGCTCCTACGTAGACGCCACTTCCTACCGCGCTGGCAACCCCTATTTGCAGCCCCATACCAGTTACAACGCGGAGCTGACGCACACCTTCCGCCAAAAGTTTATCAGCGGCGTGAGCTACTCGTATTCCAACCGGCCCATTGTGCCCGTGTACCTGGCCCAGCCCGGCTCCAACCTATTGGTGGCAGCCACCGATGTAAACCTGCAAACTCGTCATTACTACGCCTTCACAGTCACGGCTCCCATGTCGCCCGCCAAATGGTGGCAGCTCTACGCCGACGCGGAGGCGTATTTCATTTATTTCGAAGGCAAGTTCGGCGACTCCACTACCCCAGCCGGACAGCCAGGAGCTATTGCTAACGTCAATAATACCTTCGCGCTGGGCAAGGGCTGGACGGCCGAGCTCAACGGCAGCTACCATTCCCGCGAGCGGTATGCCTTCCAGGTAGTTGGGGCGTTTGGGCAGCTGGGCGCAGGCGTGCAAAAGAGTTTCTACGACGGCCGGGCCACCCTACGCCTCAGCGGCGCCGACCTGCTCTACACGGCGCCAATCCGGGCGACTTCGCGCTATGCGGCATTTGAAGAAACCTTCCGCTCCAAGCAAGACACGCGCGTGGGCACTTTATCGTTCACGTACCGCTTTGGCAGCAACGAGGTACCACCCGCGCGCAAGCGCAGCACCAGCGCCGAGGAGGAAAAGCGACGCGCCGCCAGTCAGACGCTGAACTAGACTTCGGCTCTTCTGCCAATACATGACGGCCGTATTCTAACGGCACTGCCGAGCCAGTTTCGCCTCCATTCCAAGAATAACAAGCTGCGCCACCTTGTTGAGGCTGCTATTTTTCTGAAGTCTTCAACCGTTACAACAGGCCTAGTTTTAAAGTAGCTGTGAGGCTGTTTGGGCCGGTTGGATAACACCTGCTTTGCGATTTGCTTGGGTAAAATTGATGCCTCTCAGGTAGAAGGCCCAAAGTGAACGTCCCCCATGCGGTTCATAAAGCTTTGGTAAGCATTGTCGGGTTTTATTTCTCTTACATCAGTTCCAAGATCCCGTTATTCAGCGCAATCACATCATCATGCTATATTCTAGCGCTGTTGTATTCCCTAGCTTCGCCTCTATCAATAATTAGTTAGTACGAACGTGTGTCATCCGGCAGGTCTCTTCAACGGACAGGTTGAAGCCGCCATGTGCCTGACCGGATGTAAAATATCCCTCTATTGTTAGAGGGTGGCTAAACAGACCAGTCCTGCTGGCTAGGATTCCATTCACAGCTAACCCGTCCTCTGTTATGGCCACAGGACACACCATCTGGTTCCAAACCTTCACCCGGCAACACGGGCCGCTGGCCGACATCATCGGGCAGTTGGAGGCGGCCGGCATTGAGCTGGCGGCCTTGCACCTGAACGACGTGCCTAGCGGCGCGGGCATCATCTTTCTCGACCAACAATCCGTTTTGGCGGAGGTGCAGGAAGCCATAGATGCCTTCAATTTCTACGCCGAGACGCGCATTATCGCGGTATCGGTGGAGCGGCTATCCAGTGCCAGCACCTGGGCGCTGCTGCGGAGCGGCGTGGCCGAGGTATTTGCCTGGCCGGAAGTGGCGAAGCCCGTGCAGATTGTGGCTTCGCGGCTCACGTACTGGGAGTTGCTGGAAGAAAAAGTAGCTGACTTGCAACAACGCCTCGTGGGCCGCAGCAAATGCTGGGTGAATACGTTGCGGCAGCTCGTGGACATGGCGCTTTCCAACTGCCAGGTGCTCATTATGGGCGAAAGCGGCACCGGTAAGGAGCTTGTAGCCCAGGAAATTCACCGCCTCGATGCCCGGCCCAGCAAGCGCGACTGCGTGGTGGTGGACTGCACCAATCTTATTCCCGGTTTGTCGGGCTCGGAGCTGTTTGGGCACGAGAAGGGCGCTTTTACCAACGCCATCAGCACCCGCGACGGCGCCCTGGCCTTGGCCCACGAAGGCACGCTGTTTCTGGATGAGCTGGGCGAGTTGCCGCTGCCTTTGCAGGCTGAATTGCTGCGGGCCTTGCAGGAAGGCACTTATAAACGGGTGGGCAGCAACACCTGGCGGCAGGCGCGGTTTCGGCTGGTAAGTGCCACCAACCGCGACTTGGCCGAGGAAGTGCGGAAGGGTACGTTCCGGCAGGATTTGTACTACCGCATTTCGGGCTGGACCTGCCACCTCCCGCCCTTGCGGGACAGAAAAGAGGATATCGTGCTGCTAGCCGAGCATTTTTTTCGGCAGCACCACATTCAGCAGCCCGTAGATCGGCAGGTGTACGACTTCCTTCTCTTACGCGACTACCCCGGTAACGTGCGCGAGTTGCAGCAGCTTATCAACCGCATCGCCAACAAGCACCTCGGCGAAGGCCCCATCACCATCGGCGACATTCCGCGCTCCGACTGGCCCGATTTCGCCCGACTTGGCCCCGCTGCCCCACCCAGCGGCGAGCTGGAAGCCGGCGTTACTGGCCTGCTTTACCAGGGCCTGGGCCTCAAAGAAATCAAAGACCAAGTGACCGAAATAGCCAAGAAAGTGGCCATTCACCACGAAAACGGCAACCTGAAGCTAGCCGCCCACCGCCTCGGCTGTAGCGAAAGAATCCTGCAAATGCACCGTCGGGAGGAGGTGATAAGTGACAGGTAACACGTGACAAGGACTGGAGGGGAGGTAATGAACGGGCAGTTTCAGCGGAGCGGCCTATAGATTGAAAATGAATGCATCTGCAATAGAAGAGCCCTAGCGAGACGGCACCTCGACCGCGCAGGCAAGGTGTCGCCCCGCCGGGGCTTTACTCAACGTTATAGTCCTTCTTTCTACCGATATATCGCCCCTCCGGGGCTAATTACGGCTTTTCCTTCGTACCTCCCTCTTCCCCTTGTTACTCCCTCCTTCTCACCCATCACTTGTCACCCAAAACCTGTTACCTGTCACCCAATAACATAATCACCTCACCAACCACGGGTCGCGCCACTCGTTGGTTGTTTCGGCAGCTACGGCAACGCGGGGCGGCTGGGCAGGTTCGGGGCGCACTTGACTGATGAGGCGCAGCAGGTTGCCGGCTAGCACGAGTTTGGCGTCTTCTGGCGGTAGATGTAGAGCGGCAACCTTGGCTAGCTCCACGCCGGGATGCAGCCAGGGACCATCGGAGCCGAAGAGGAACTTACGAGGTCCGGCGCGGTCCAGGGCGCGTTGCAGAATGTCGAAGCGGCGCACGCCCGAGGTGTCGGTGTGGATATTGGGGAAGCGTACGAGCTGGTCGATGAGGCCGGCCTGGGCCCGCCAGTCGTCGGAGAAAGAGCCCAAGTGCGGGATGATGAAGTTGACGTCGGGATATTGCTCGCCAAGCAGTTCCACCACCGAGATTTCGCCCACCACATCGTAGAGCACCGGCAGCCGGAAGGCGCGGGCCACGTCGCAGATTTCGCGGCTGATACGGGCGTCGTAACGGTGGCACTTAATACCGACGAAACCGTACTGCTGCACCGCAGTGCCCACCATTTCCAACACCCGGCCCCGGTCGCGCTGGGCGTGCACGAAGGCGAAACCGTAGAACCGTTGAGGGTCTTGGCGCACCAGCTGGGCCACTTGGCGGTTGGCCGCCGCGTAATCAGAGTGAAAAGCGGCGAAGAGCACGGTTTTGTGGATGCCCGCTTCCTGGGCCCACTCCAGATAGGGGCCGAGCGGCGCATCGGTGTCCCAGGGGCCGGTGAGGCCGTCGCCTTTGCCGGCGTGGCAGTGGCAGTCGATGATGAGCATGGCTATGCAGGTGAAGTGGCAGAAAACTGGCCTAGCCGGCGCAAAAACGCCAGACTGGTATGGATGCCGCGCCAGAAATTGGGCAGGTACATAAACTCATCGGGGCCGTGTTTCCGGTCGTCGGGCAGGCCGAAACCCATGAGTACGGTCGGGATGCCGAGGTCTTGCTCGAAGATGCTCACCACCGGAATGGTGCCGCCGGAGCGTTGCAGCACCGGGGCCCGCCCGAAACCCTCCGCGTAAGCCTGCGCGGCAGCTTGCATCACCGGATGCCGGGGCGACACCGTATAGGGCGGCGCGTGCAGCTGGCTACGGAGCGTGGCTTGCACCTGCGGCGGCGTAAGGCGTTGCACGTGAGCGCGCAACTGCCGTTCCACTTGATGCGGGTCCTGGCCGGGGGCCAGCCGGAAGCTCAGCTTGGCACTGGCCCGCGGCGGCACCACCGACTTCACGCCCTCGCCCTGGTAGCCCCCGCTCAGACCTGTGATGCTGAGCGAAGGCCGGAGCGTGGTGCGCTCGTAGAGACTGTAGCCTGGCTCGCCCCAGCCCTGCCTCACCTGGGCCTCGTGCAGCAGTTGCGCATCAGGCGGGCCGTGGCGGCGCAGGTAGGTTCGCTCGGTGGCGGAAGCAGGAGTTACAGCTTCGTAAAAATCGGGAATTGTTACCCGGCCCTCTTTGTCGTGCAGGGCCGCCAGTATTTCGCTCAACGCTTGCAATGGATTCAGCACCGCTCCGCCAAACACACCGGAATGGAGTTCATCCTGAGGGCCTTGTACGGTGAGCTCCGCCGCCAATGCGCCACGCAAGCCATAAGTGAGCGAAGGCTGTTCGGCCGAAATCAGGTTGGTATCCGACAGTACGGCCCAATCGGCGCGTAGCAAGCGGCGGTGCTGGCGCACAAAGGCGCCAAGATTGGGGCTACCGATTTCCTCCTCGCCTTCCAGCAACAGCTTCACATTCAGTGGCAACGGCTGCCCGCTAGCCAGCAACAATTGTAGGGCTTTGACGTGGGTGAAAAACTGGCCTTTGTCGTCGGAGGCGCCGCGGCCGTAGAGCTTGTTGCCCCGGACTACGGCGCCGAAGGGCAGCACCGTCCAAGCTGCAGCGGGCGCCACGGGCTGCACATCGTAGTGGCCATAGATGAGCAACGTGGGCTTGTGCGGGCCCACCAGCTTCTGAGCGTACACAACAGGGTGGCGCGGCGTTTCGAATAGCCGCACTCCATCGAGCCCGATGCCTCGCAAGTGCTTGGCCAGCCACGCCGCGCAGTCTTGCACGGCCCCGGTGTACTGCGGATCTGTGCTGATGCTGGGGAAGCGGACGAGCTGTTGCAGCTCGCGCAGGAACTGGGCGTTCATGATAAGAAAATATAGAGGCTCCCAATAGCAAGCATCCATTTGGTGCTACAAACGGCGGCTTGGACACTCAGCTGTCACGTTGGTGACGGCCACCAACGTGACAGCTGAGTGTTAGAAAGCGGTGAAGCCTCCTAGAATACTTTTAGCGTTATGGATGGTGCGCTTGCCCGTTCTAATCGAGCTGTACAGTGAATTGCCTTCAATGGTATCGACCGAGCCATCGGGATACACTTCGCGAATCAGGAAGTGGTGAGACTTCTCTGCGATGTAGCCGATGTCGCCTTTTTTCAACTGGTTTGGCTTGATATGCCGAATTCCAAATGTTTTATTGAGGCCTTTTTCTATCTGCCAGGTACCCACGTTCAAGCCTGCTGCTTTCACCGCCCACAAGGCGAAAATGCCGCACCAATGCGGAAAGCCCGCTGCTCCTACTTTCTTGCTGCGCTTCAATGAATGCTCTTCCCATCCAGGCACGATATAGCTCGGCGCTGCTAGCTTGAACATGGCCAGCAGCTTTTGCCACCCCCTGCGGAAACCATCTTCGCCAAACTCACTGGCCCTAATCACAGGTTCGGACATCATGGCCAAGGCGTTAGCAATGATAGCCTCGCGTAACTCGTTTTCGGCACCGCCAGTGACTGGTACGAGAGGCTGTACTCCCCCACCACCCGGCACCGAACCTGGTGCTGGCCCAGCCGGTACGGGCGCCGTACCTAGCGTGTTGAAAATCTGTTTTACGCGCTGCTCAAACAGGTCTTTGTAGCCGGGGGTACACATCACGTCGCAGGCCACCTGACGTACACTGAGCCAGTTGCCCACTTGTACGCGGTTGATGCTGTCGGACTTATGGCTGAAGAATATTTTGAGGGCTCCCAGCGCGAAGGTGGGGCTTTGCATGAACAGGGCGTCCCAATCGGCGTTGCTGGAGCGCGTAGCAACGGCGTCGAGGCTCAGGCCCTGCCATTGTTTTTGGTAGCGCTGGATGATGGGGTCCGCGCCGGTGTAGTTCTGCACCGACGGAATAAGCCATTGGTAGGCGTTGCGCCAGGTGATTTGGATGTAGCCGCGGCCCCGAAACTTGTAGAAGTCGGCCTCCTGCACAAAGCCCGCCACGGCCGGATCGGTGCTAGTCGGGTAGTCGTTAGTGGGATACGTAACACTGCCCCAGCGCGCATCCTGCGTGTTGGCCAGCTGCTGGCCCAAGGGCTTGTGGCCGTGCGCCTGCACGAAATTAGGGTCGTTGAAAAGTGCGAGGGCCGTTTTGTTGGGCGCCACGTTGTACGACGATTTCAGGCCCGCAATCTTATCGAAGGCATACGCTATGCCGGGATGGCCAGCCATGCCCACGCGCTCGGCAATGGGCCGCATGGTGCCGCCCGTTTCGTTGATGAGGATGCTTTGCAGGGCCGCAAACTGCGCGAAGTTGATTTCGGCCGTATTGAACACCAGCGGAATACCGTCCCAGAACTGCTGGAAGCCCGCTTTGGCATCAGCAGTACCAGGCATGCTCACGGCCGATGTTTTGCCCTGCCAAGTGCGCACCCAGGCCCCGCGTCCGCCCACCTTGCCCCGGAACCAGTCGACGAAATCCTGGCCGGTTCGGGCCACGAAGAAGGCGTTGATGTCGGTGGCGTTGCGGAAACGCACCTTATCTACGTCGGTGGTACCGCTGGGCGTGGGTTGGGGTGGGGTTATGGGCGGGATATTTGGCGTCACCGAAGTCCCGGCATCAAGCTGGGCCCAGGTTTTGGGGCCAACCACTGCGTCTACCATCAAACCTTTGCCTTGCTGGAAGCTGCGCACGGCGGCCTGCGTTTTCGCGCCCCACACGCCATCTTCCACGAGCGGTTGGCTTAAGCTCACCTGATGAAAATTCAGGCGGCATTGTAGGTATTTCACATACTCGCCGCGGGCCCCGAAGCGCAACGTGGGCCGAGTTCCGCCCGGGGCGGCACAGGTAGCCGCGGGTTGTGGCGGAGCCGGCGCCGCAGCGGCCGCTATTAAGGCATCGGGTTGGTAGCCCAGCAGCCTCGGCCGGACCAAGGTGCGCACCAACGGGAAGCGTCGCAACGGCCGAATGGCGCGGCCCACGTTGGCTACCGTGGGCCGGGCACCACGCACGGGGGCTCGCCGGAGGGCTGCCGTGCGCGCTGGCACTCGCCAACGGCTCATTTCGTCGCTCATAGTTTCTTCTTCGTGCTCGTGCCCCATTTCATTTTGCTTCTGGCAGTTGGTGCAGCCGCAGCCCGGCGCGGGGTCAGTGGCCAGCAGGCGGAGTCGGTTGCCGAGATTGAACCGGCTCAGAAACCGCACCAGGGCCTGCTGGCAGCTCACGCACTGCTCCCGGTTCACGACCAGCAAAATGCTCTTGACTTGTCCCGCAAAGCCCGGATTGGCCGCTACTTGCCGGTTGAACCAGCGCATAAATTGCTGCTCCGGATGACGCACGCAGCCCGCCCCGCGAGCTGCCGAAGCGCCGCGCAGCGGCACCCGCAGAGTCCGCCCCAGGCGGGTGTAGACAGTGGCCAACACCCCGGCAGCCGGGGCAGATTCAGCGTGTAGCGTAGTGTTCATAACAGAAAAAATGAAAGAAGACAGAAGGTGAAGCGGCAGCTGAGGCGGCCGAGGGTAAGCCAAGTAGTTCTCGTATGCAGTGGCTGGCGTGCCGCAGCTGGGCCGTCGTGTGGTCGGCGCGCAGGCAGAAAGCCACGTCGGGCACCGTAGGCCGGGCTGGGTTGGCGAGCAGCAGGGCCCGGATGCCTTGTTGCTGCAAGCCCCGGTACAAGTCGAAGGCGACCCGGGCATCGGGCAGTTGCAACTTTTGCACTGGAAACAAGCCGCCTTGGAGCGGCAAGCCGGTCCATTCCATTGCCAGCCGAAACTGCCGTACGTTGCGGAGCAGGCGCTGGCGCCGAGCCTCGCCGTGGGCGGCATCCTGGCACAAAGCCTGGGCCGCCAACCAAGTGTGCACGGTGGAAGCCGGACTGGTGTGCACTCGCGTTTCGCTGCGTTGCCGGAACTGCGCTACTCGGGCCGCGCTGCCGGCCAGCACCGCCACCGGCACGCCCAAGCCCTTAGCCAACGACGTGATAGTGAGCAACTGCGGACTGTGCAGGCCAGCATACGCCGTGCTGCCGCCCCCGCCCTGGCCCCAAGGCCGCGCGGCAGTGGCGCCAGCCCCAAGCACCCCGAAAGCCTGAGCATCATCCACGAGCAGCACGGCATCGGGATACGGCTGGAGCAAGGCGAGGTAGCGGGCCAGCGGGGCCGGGCGACCAGCAGCTACGAGCCAGCCGTCCGTCACGAGCCAGGGTGTGTGGCCCTGCTGGCCGTAGACGTGCAGCAAGCGCCGCAGTTGGTCTTCGTCGCCGGTACGGAACTGCACCACGGGTAAGCCCCGCAGCAAGATGCGCTCGGCGCCCCAGCGGCCTACCGGGTACAGGGCTTGGTCCACGAAAACCACGCCCCGGCGCGGCACCAGCCGAAATACGTCCCAGAACAAATGCAACGACGAGGGAGCCAGCAACCCATCTTCCAGCCCTTGGCGACGAGCCACTTCCTGCCCCACCCAGCGGGCCAGTTCCGGCTCGGCCAGCGCGGCCGGCTGGCCGGTGCTCAGCGGTAAGCCGGCCGGAAGCCCCACCGGGACTTCCGGCCGGCCTAGATAGAGCGCCGAGGTGAAATCACTCATTGAACGGGCCGCGCCGCAGAGCCGGGGCCCCTACCGGCCGGGGCGGAGTCGAGGGCAGGGCGCCGCCACCGTTTAGCTGGCGGTGGCGCTGTTGCTGGGCCGCCGGGCTTTGCAGCGCCACCTGCCGCTCAATCAGTTGGGAGGGCTGCAGGTACCGGTCTTCGCTGGCCGGCACCGTAATGCGGGCGTCCACGATGTCGGAAGCCAGGTCTACGCCGGTCACGGCTTTGTAGGCGTGCAGGTAGCGCTGGATTTCGGTCCGCCAGTAGTGGGCCCAGTTGGCCGCGTTCTGGGCCCCAATGGTTGGGTCGTTCCAGCTGCCGTAGCGCACGGAAAGCAACAGTTGCTCGCCGAAAGTAGCCAGGTCGCGGAAGTGGGTGATGTTGGTGGGGTTCCAGCCCTGCAAGCTCTTCATGTTGTCGACGCGGTCCATCCAGGGCTCGGTGTAGGGCACCATGATGCGGCCCCCGAGGAACTCGCGCATTTCGGGCCGGGCCAGCAGCCACTGCTGGCTTAGCATTTCGGCCCGCGAGGTCCAGGGCAGGTCGCCGTACTGGTTGTGAGCGCCCTCGGCCAGACTCAGGTGCACTTCCCGCAGGTGGTTGAGAATTGGGAAGCCGTCGGGAATGACGGTAGTGAAGTTGGCTTGCTGGTAGAACTCCACCGCGGCCCGCAGCAGGCTATGGAAGCCGCGCAGGAAGTTGCTGCGGTGTTCGGCCACCGCAATGCTCTGCACCGCCTTGCCAATGAGCGAAATACCGTACTCGTACTGGTACTCCAGGTTGCGGCGGTTCAGGGTGAGGCGGTTGCGCTCGTCTTCGATGTAGCCCCACAGCAGATTGTTGAGCGGGCGCAGTGGGTCGAGGTTGAGGTTGGCCAGGGGGTCGTTGCCGGGCCCGCCGCGGCGCACGTTCTGGAAGCGCAGGCAGAGCGCGTTCATGGTTTGCACCAGCCCGCCTTCCTCCATCCAGTACGACCAGATCAGCTCCATCAAAGGCGGCGCTTGCAGCTTGGAGCGCAGAATGCCATAGCACACGTCCGGGCCAGGAACCATACCTCCGTTGAAGCCGGGCAGGTCTTCCATCTTTTTCAGTGGTACTTCCGACAGCTTCTCGCGGATGATCTTGAAGTAGGGCAGCACTTTGCCTTCATTGTTTTCCAGCTGCTCCAGATAATCCGCCTTGTAAGCGGCGGGGCTGAAAGGTGCGCCGCTTGTCCGTCGCCTTTCTTCCTGAAGACCACCTCTACTGAGCCGATCGGTTCTGGCTAGCCGTGGCGTCCGGGTATCCATTATTACCCCTCTGTTTCTCGACGTAACACTCCCCTGAAAATCAGTTTCTGACTCCGGATTAGTGTCCTTTACTATGGCCAGCCCTATTTCCTGCATCAAATAGTATTCTGTGGCATGCTTGAGCATGCTGTAGGAGGCTGCCCGGTTGAAAGGCAAATAGCGTTGCGTGACGTACGCCCGCGCGTCCGACTCGTCGGTAGAGCACATCACCCGGTCAATAAATGCCCGGTACTGGCTGAAATCGACAGTCCGGTTCCGGATCAGGGACCATAGTGGCTGGTCGGACGTTTCCTCGCGCTTCGCTTCGTTTAGCGAAACTTTCACCGGTTGGGAGTCACCCTCTTCGATTACCCGCAGCTTGAGCGTGGGCGAGAAGTCTTCATTTCTCACTTCGTCGCGAATACTAGTACTGGCCTCCAGCCAATTCTCAGCACTCAACTCAGAATTCAGTGTTCCAATGAAGCCTCCAACCGTGTAAGTACCCGGCGTATCCCATCCTTCAATTTCCCAGTCGATGATAATACTTTGAGCATCCTTCAGCGGAATGGGCTTGTTGAGATTTTGGGTGATGCTTCTGAACAGGTCCTTGGTTTGAGTGCGCGTATTTACAAGCGTGAGCTTGCCAGCAGTAACGTCGCACCTATAGATGAACGCAACGAAATTTTCGTCCCAGGTCAGGTTGTCGAAAATGAGGTGGATGTACTTGCCGCTCAGAGCCGTGCTCAACGGTATATTGTCCGTGGGGCTCAGACGCAGCGATAGGGTCGAGTTGTCCCCTATGTACACCTGGTTGGAGTCAATGATTAATTCGCGTTCCATGAAATTAGGCAGTTAGAGAGTGAAGGTGAGAGCGGTTGGCCGCCAGCTTGGATATGGCTGTTGACGTCGGCATGGGCCGCTGGCCGTAGTTTTTGGCCCGGTTCAGGGCCCAGCGCGTCAGGAGTTGGGTGAGGAGCTGATATTCCTGCGGGGCCGTAATCTTGCCATCGGCTTTGGCTTGGCCCACCACCGCAAATACCAGCGTGGGGGCGCACTGCTCGCGCTGGGCAGGCTGGGCTTGCCACTCCTGGTAGAGCTGCTGCAAACGAGCCGGCTGCCGCTCGGCCACCGGAAACAGGTCCGCCAGCCGCTGCCCCCGCAAAGCCTTCGACTGGTGGTTGAGCACCAGCCCGGCGAAGGCCGGCAGCACTTGCTCCAGGCTTTCGATGATGCGCTGCTTGTTGGCGGGCAGCTCCGTTGTGGGGTACAAGGCCTCCCACTGCTGGTCCAGAGCGGCCCACTGCGGGTGCGGAAACAGGGCCTCCCCCAGCGCCAGACTGATCTTGACCCGAATCCAGGGAAACGGGTGGGGTCCGTCGGTGCCGATGCGAAAGACGAAGTAGCTCGGCAGGCTCACCACGCTCATCAGCCCGTAAGTAGCCGAAATGCCCAGGTGCGCCACCGCCCAGAAATCGGACAGGATTTCGTTGAGCCAGCGGCTGAGCAGCAGCCACGGTAAGTCGGCCGCCGCGTCGCCGCCGAGCTGGGTGCGGCTGATTTCGTCCTTGATGGTTTGCGTGAGCCCCAGCAGCTCCGAGCCCTGGTGGCCCACCTCGTGAATGAGCGACGAGGCAATGCCGCTGCCCACCATTCGCTCGCGCGGAATCTGAATCACGCCCACCGGGTTGTCGTCGCCGCCCGGCAACCGGGTGCGGGCCCGCCGGATGGCCGCCCCGTGCCCCCGCTCCAGAAAGCAGATGAGCGGCGGCGCGTCGTAGTAGTTGCCGGGCAGCGCCAGCGCATCTTCGGCCAGCACATCGAGGCCCGCCATCCAGGTGCCCGTCACATGCTCGCCGCGCTGGCTGAGCACGTCGGCGAAGATGTCGACTTGGTCGAGCAGGTTGTTGAAGCGCAGCTTCAGCAGCACGTACTTAGCCTGGCTTTCGGCGGCGCTAACGTCTGCCGCGGCCGGACTTTGGGCCCACTGAATGAACTCCTGCAAGCGGCGACGCAAATCGAACGCCACGCGGGCCAGGTGCTCGTTAATGGCGACGTTGGCCGCGGCCGACACGGAAGCGGCCAGCACCATGGGCGTGTTCAGGGCAAAGGACCGTACCGTTTGCAGCCGGCTCAGCAACGACAGCGCCTCGTTAATCAAAAACTGGGTGTCGGCGGGGCGTTTCATGCCCCTAGAGCTGAATAACCAGCGTACGGCCCTGGCGCGTCCAGGTGCCGCTGCTGGCGCGGTGGCCCGACCCGCCGCGTTGCGGGTAGAAATTCTGGCCTTGCTGTCCGTGCTGGCTCTGCTGACCATGTTGGCCGTGTTGGCTCTGCTGGCCGTTGCCATTGGCCGAGCGGAACGTGCCGTTGGCGTTGCGCGGACGCAGCAAGCCGGGTGCGTGCTGCTGGGCGGCCTGCGTCAGGGCCGAACGCACCAACGCGGGGGCTTGTGAGCCCGGCTGACGGCGGTGCAGGTTGGCCGCGTTGCGCACCGCCGAGTCGGCGAAGCGTACGTAGGCGCGGGCCATTTCAAATTCCTGGTCTTCGGGGCTGAGGCCTTCTAGCTCCAACTCAAACAAGTTGCTGGCCATCGAGCCGAGCTTGCCGCCCACCATACCGCCCAGCGGGCCGCCGAAAAACGAGCCCAGCGCCCCGCCCGCAATAGGCAGTGCCTTTTTGGCGACGGTTTTGAGGGCGTTGCCAATGCCGCGGAAAATCGGCGACTTCACGATGCCGCCAATGGCTTTGCCGGCCCCCTTGATGAGCTTGCCCAGGAACATGTTCAGCTCTTCTTCGTTCTGAACGCTCAGCAGCTCGTGCGCCAGCTCCATTTCCTGCGTTTCGCTCAGCTCGTCGCCCATTTCGAACATCTCACCGCTGAACTCGTGGTCGGCTTCGCCCATAAATTCCTGGTTGAACTCGTACGACTCCCGCGAGCTTGCGCCATCGAAAGACGATTCCTGATACTCAAACTCCTGGCCGAGACCTTGCTCAAATTCCAGTTCAAATTCGTTGTTGTACATGATGGTAAGCAGTTAGGCTTCCTGTGAATGAAAATGAGTGTAGTGCCGCTGGCGGCTTAGGCCCCGTAGAGCACGATGGAGTTGCCGCGCCGCTCCCAGGTGCCTTTGGCACCGCGCGAGCGGCGTTGTGAGAGCTGCGCACCGTTGCCATTGCCGTTGGTGGGTAGCAAGCCGGGGGCGTACTGCTGAGCCGAGGCCCCGATTACCTGCCGGCCTAGGTCGGCCAGACCAATGCTGGGGTTTTGGCGCACGGCCTGGTTGGCGCGGCGGGTCACGTCGGTGGCGAAACGCACGAAGGAGCGCGCTATTTCCAGTTCCTGGTTTTCGGGGCTCAGAGTTTCCAGCTCCAGGTTGAAGATGCGCTGGGCGTTGCTGGCCAGATAGTTGCCCGCCTTGGTGGCCGCCCATTTGCCCGCGGCCCCGCCAAGCGCCCCCGCCACCGCTCCTCCCGCCGCGCCACCGTACTTTTTGCCGAGCTGCGTACCAAACTGGTCGCCGTACTTCAGGCCTAATCCCGGCAGTGTTTCCTTGCCTACTTTCACTAGGTACGAGCCCACCGACTTGCCCGCCGGCGACGTCACGAAACTCGATGCGGCACCCCGGACGGCATTTGCCGCTTTGCTCATGAGCCCGCCCAGAAACTGATTCAACTCCTGCTCGTTGCTGACTTCGAGCAGCTGATAGGCCATTTCCAGCTCCAGATTCTCACCCTGGCTGGTTTCGTATTCGTTGCTGTACTCTTGTCCAAATTCGCCGCTGAATTCCTGCCCAAACTCCTGGCCGTACTCGCCCTGCGAGCCATATTCGCCCTGGGAGCCGTACTCGTAGGTGTTCTCAAATTCTCCGGTCAGTAGCGAGCCAGATTCCAGTTCCTGCAAGGTTCGATCAATGTTGTGCATGACGTACAAGTGGTTAGGATGAAAGAAGTGTCTGTCCTTCTTTTTCCAAACCCAATGCCAGCTATGCCAAGGCCGTTTCCAGCCAATTGAGGCCGGTGCCTCCGAAACCCGTTTCGTCGCCCTGCATTTTCCAGTTCTTTCCGCGAAAAGCATTTCGCCCGGTGCAATCCTTGCCTCCCCAACGGCGCGGCGCTTCTCTTGCTCCGCCCTACCCCATACCCCGCGCCGCTGAGCCGGTTGCGAGCAAAATGCTGTTGCCAACACACTCAAAACGCCCAGTCGGAATACGCGCTTCTGAAAAATATTTTTCAACGCAGGCAACTTCTATGATATGTCATACATCTATTCACTCAGAACCCCGAAACAGCCTGCATGCTCTCCAACGTCATCTTTTATTCGCTCGACAAAGCCATTCGGCAGTACCGAAAAATGGCGCAGGCCAACATCGACCGGGCGGGCATTGCCATCACCATCGACCAGTGGCTGGTGCTGCGCGTGATTCAGGAGCACGACGACCTAACGCAAACCGACATTGCCGATCGGGTTTTCAAGGACCAGGCTTCGGTGGCGCGCATTATCAGTCTGCTGGCGGGGCGCGGGCTGCTGGCCGCCGTGCCCTTGCCTTCCGACGGCCGCCGCAGCCAGCTCCGCGTGACCGAAGAAGGTGAGCGGGTGCTGGAAGCCGTGCAGCCCGTGGTGCTCAACAACCGCGCCCTGGCCCTGCGCGGCCTCAGCGAAGACGACCTCACCGTACTGCGCGGCCTGCTAGAACGGATTTACACGAATTGCTCCTCCCCTAACAATTAGCCCTGCACAGGCACAGAAATCATGATTCTGAGACGAAATCCGCCTTTTTAAAGAAAATATTGCCAAACCTCTTGCACCTACGAAATACTTCGTATATAATTGTACGAACAAATTCGTAGTCATTGCCTGGCTCCGTTTTCCGTCGACAGAAAGCGGGCCGTCCTTGCCAGTTGCTGCTCCTTGCTGAAGAGGCCACGCAGCTTTTTTTCTTCTTCCGCGTCACGTCGCTACCTCCGGGCGGGCGCACCATTCCTTCTTCTTCTTTTTTCAACAGCGACACTCTGTATTGCTCATGAAAACTCTTTATTCCCGGTGGCTGCGGCGGCCGGCTTACCTTGCTGTGGCCGTTTTTTCAAGCCTGGTTTCCACGCAAAACGTTACTGCTCAGACCACTGGTACCGTAAATGGCACCGTGCAGGACGCGGCTGGCAAGCCGGTGGAATTTGCCACGCTCACGCTACACCGCGCCCAGGACTCGGTGGTGGTGAAGTCGGAATTCAGTGATGAGAAGGGAGCTTACCGACTAGGGCCAGTGGCCGCCGGGCGCTACCTAGTATCGGCGTCGCAGGTGGGGTTTGTGCGGCGCTGGAGTGCGCCGGTGGAGGTGGCTAGTAGCGAGGTGAAGATGCCCACGCTGGCGCTGGCGGCCAGTGGGGCTACCAACCTGAAAGAAGTGACCGTAGTGGGCCAGAAACCACAGTTTGAGCGCCTCGCCGACCGCACTGTGGTGAACGTGGAAGGCACTACGCTGGCGGCGGGTGCTACGTCGCTGGAAGTGCTGGGCCGCTCGCCGGGCGTAACTGTGGATGGCAACGACAACCTGGCCTTGCGCGGTAAACAAGGCGTACTGGTGCTCATCGACGGCAAACGGCAGCCCATGACGGGCACCGAGCTGGCCGATTACTTGCGCGCCCTGCCCGCCGACCAAGTGAAGAACATCGAGCTGATCACCAACCCACCGGCTAAATACGACGCGCAGGGCGGGGCAGGCATCATTGCTATCAACCTCAAAAAAGACCAGCGCCTGGGCACCAATGGCACCATCAATGCCAGCTATGGCCTGGGACGCTACGGCAACGACAAGTACACGGCTGGCCTCTCGCTCAACCACCGCCGCAAGGGTCTCAATCTGTTTGGGAGCTACACCTACGCCGACCGGCAGAACTTTGGGGCGCTGAGCATTCACCGGGATTTTTACACCTACCCCGATGGCACGCGCACCTTCACCGGCAGCACCGACCAAGAGAACTTTAGCACCGGCCGGGGCCGCTCCCACACCTGGAAAGGCGGCCTCGACTACGACCTAGGCGAACATACGGTACTGGGTGCGGTGGTGAGCGGAGTGGATTTTCAATTGGCCCAGACCGGCTCCAACGCCACCAACCAACTGGCCCCCGACGGGGAATTGCAGCGCCGCTACGGTTCCCTGAATACCCGGGATTTGGACGTGCCCAATGTAACCGGCAACCTCAACTTCCGCCACACCTTCGCGCAGGATTCGGTGGGGCCGCGCGAGCTAACCGCTGATGCCGACGTAGCCCGCTATGACAGCCGCCGCTTGCAGCAACTGAGCACGGTGTACACCTTCCCCAACGACTCGCTCGACCTGCTCGATGGCAACCAGCGGGGCCGGCTCGATATCTGGTCGGTGAAGGCGGACTACACGCACCTGCTGAGCAAGCAGCTGACGCTGGAAGCCGGCGGCAAGGTGAGCTGGGTGAAATCGGACAACGACCTGCTATTTCGCATTCCGGGGCCCGATGGCGTGGGGTTGGTGCGCGACGCGCGCCGCTCCAACCGCTTTTTGTACGATGAGAACATCAACGCCGGCTACGTCAACCTCAATTACACGCGGCCTGGCTGGACGCTACAGGCGGGCCTGCGCGGCGAGCAAACCAAGGCCACCGGCGTGCCCGAAGACCCCAGCCAGGGTTTTGACCGCAACTACTTCCAGCTGTTTCCGAGTGCCTCCCTGAAGCGGGATTTCTCTAAAAACCACGCCCTATCTCTGTCCTTGAGCCGCCGTATCGACCGGCCTTCGTACGGGCAGCTCAACCCCTTCCGCTCCTACATCGACGCCACCACCTACGGCGCCGGCAACCCCGACTTGCTCCCGCAGACCAGCTACAATTTCGAGCTGACGCACACTTTCCGCCAGAAATACAACCTGGGCGTGAGCTACAGCGTCACCACGGACCCCATTATCGGGACGGTGCAGCCGGCGCCGGAGGGCGGCCGCGCGGTGGTATCGACGAGCCAGAACCTGGGGCAGCAGCAGTACGTGGCTCTCACGCTGGACGCGCCGGTGGAGCTGGCCAAATGGTGGACCATGAACAACAGCGCCGTGCTCTATTACAACCATTTCGAGGGCAACCTGGCCGGCACCAGCCTCAATACGGGCCGCGCGGCCTACAACGTCACGAGCAACAGCACCTTCCCGCTCGGCAAGGGCTGGACTGCCGACCTGAGTGCCCGCTACCAGTCGCGGGAGGTGTACGGCTTCTTCCTGGTGCGGCCCCAGGGCCAGGTGACGGCCGGCGTGCAAAAGCAGGTCTGGGACCGGAAAGGTACGCTCAAGCTAAACGTAACGGACATCTTCTACACCAGCGTGGTACGCGCCACTTCCACCTACGAGAACTACGTGGAGCGCTTCTACCAGCGCCAGGATTCGCGGGTGGCTACGCTCTCGTTCAGCTACCGTTTCGGCAACGATAAGGTGGCGCAAACTAAGCGCCGCTCTGGTGGGGCCGAAGACGAGAAGCGCCGCGCTGGCGGGGCTGGGTGAGTTGCTTTATTAATAGGACTTACGCACGGCGGCCTATGGGAAGCCCCGGAGGGGCGGTATGTCGGTAGCAACCAACCGGTAAAAAACCACTAAAGCCCCGTCGGGGTAGGGCTCCCGCACCAAAATCAGGCAAGGCGGAGTGCTTGCAACAGAAAGCCA
>NZ_JBTYZO010000011.1:0-197319 GCF_057808495.1 Hymenobacter sp. M1-2 | reverse complement strand
CAGAAGTCGCAGAACGTTCTGCGACTTCTGCGTACTCCTCTGCGCCCTCTGCGGGAACCAACGCTTGTGCCACTCATCTATCTCAATTTCAGCGTTACCAAAGTCAATACTGCCAACATGATGCCCACAATCCAGAAGCGCGACACGATTTTGGATTCGTGGTAGCCAAGCTTTTGGTAGTGGTGGTGCAGCGGCGACATGCGGAGCAGGCGGCGGCCCTCACCGTACTTGCGGCGGGTGTATTTGAAGTAGCTTACCTGCACCATCACCGACAGGTTCTCAATCAGAAAAACCCCGCAGAGCACCGGAATCAGCAGCTCTTTGCGCACGATGAGGGCCAGCACCGCAATGATGCCGCCAATAGCCAACGAGCCGGTGTCGCCCATGAACACCTGCGCCGGGTAGCTATTGTACCACAGAAAACCCACGCAGGCCCCCACGAAAGCAGCACAAAAAATGACCAGTTCACCCGAGTTTGGGATAAACATGATGTCCAGGTAGTCGGCCAGCAGCGCGTTGCCGCTCACGAAAGCGAAGATGGCCAGCGTGGTGCCGATGATGGCCGAAGTCCCCGCCGCCAGCCCGTCGAGACCATCCGTAATGTTGGCGCCGTTGCTAACGGCCGTGATGATGAGGATGACGATGGGAATGTAGAAGAAGGCGTAGTACTCGTTGAAAAAGTCGCCGGCCGTGGCGAACAGGTCGCCGTAGTTCAGCTCGTTGTTTTTCAGGAACGGCACCGTCGTAATCATCAGCTTCACATCCTGGTACACAGTGCTGGCATCCACGGCCGAAGTGAGGCCGTTGTTCAGCAAGTATTGGCGCACCGTCACGTCGTTGGAAAAGAACAGGACCCAGCCCACCGTCAACCCCAGGCCTACCTGGCCCATAATCTTGAAGCGCCCGGCCAGCCCTTCCTTGTCCTTTTTCACCACTTTGATATAGTCGTCGATGAAGCCGATGAGGCCCAGCCACACGGTGCTCAGCAGCATGAGCACGATGTAGATATTATCGAGCTTGGCGAAGAGCAGCACCGGCAGCAGAATGGCCAGCAGAATGATGAGGCCGCCCATCGTAGGAGTACCCTTTTTCTCCATTTGCCCCTGCAAGCCCAGGTCACGGATGGTTTCGCCGATCTGTTGGCGCTGCAACAGCCGGATAAGCGGGGCGCCAAAAAACTGCGCAATGATGAGCGAAGTAACGATGGCCAAAGCCGCCCGAAACGAGCTGTATTGCATCACGCCCGTGCCCGGCACATGGTGTACTTTGTAGAGGTAGTTGAAGAGGTAATACAGCATGGGCGCGAGGTCAGCAGGTTGCGGTCAGGGTTTCAGCAAGCTGCAAAGGTTCGGGTTTTTCGGGGTTCGGCAAGCGTTGTGTTTGTGCGGAATTCTGGTAAAGGCAGGTTCTGGCAAGGAAATTTTAACTGTCATTGCGAGCAGCGCGAAGCAATCCTTCCTCTCTCTGCGCGAAGCCTACTGAAGCGACAAGTCTTTATCATTGGTTACCATACTAATGCCAGAGGTTTGGCTTACAAGTGAGGTTTTCTGCCTAGAGAGGAAGGATTGCCACGGCTGCGCCTCGCAATGACAGAGAATTATTTACCCAATAGCTCAAACATCTCCTGCAATACCTTTTTATCGTCGAAATCGGTGCGGACGCCTTTCACTTCCTGGTAGGTTTCGTGGCCCTTGCCCGCCACCAGCACGATGTCGCCGGGGCCGGCAAGCGTGACGGCGGTTTTGATGGCCTCGCGCCGGTCCGGGATGGTGAGGACTTTGGCCAGGTCCTGCGCTTTCACGCCGGCCTGCATCTGGGCCAGAATATCGTTGGGGTCCTCGAAGCGGGGATTGTCGGAAGTCAGCACTACTCTACTCGAACCTTGGCAGGCCAAGTTTGCCATGATGGGGCGCTTGGCGCCGTCGCGGTTACCGCCGCAGCCCACCACCGTAATCACCTGCTGCGTGGGCTGGCGAATGTCGGCAATGGTTTGGAGCACGTTTTCCAGCGCGTCGGGCGTGTGCGCGTAGTCCACGATGCCCGTTACGCGGGTCTTACCGGACACGATAGGCTCGAAGCGACCCGGCGCCGAGAGCAGGCCCGAGAGCACCGTCAGCACTTCCAGCGGCTCCTCCCCTAGCAGCACCGCCGCCCCGTACACGGCCAGCAGATTGTAGGCATTGAACACCCCGATGAGGCGAAACTGCGCGTCGTGGCCATCTACTTCCAGGTGCAGGCCGTGCACGGCGTTTTCGAGCAGCTTGGCCCGGAACGTGGCGGCTCCGCGCAGGGAATAAGTTTCGCGACGAGCAGCGGTGTTTTGTAGCATCACCAGGCCGCGCTTGTCGTCGGCGTTGGTGAGAGCGAAGGCCGTTTTGGGCAGTTGGTCGAAGAAGCCTTTTTTGGCCTTCAGATAGTTCTCGAAAGTGCCGTGGTAGTCGAGGTGGTCGTGGGTGAGATTGGTGAAAATGCCGCCCGCGAAGCGTAGCCCCGTCACGCGGTGCTGCACGACGGCGTGGCTGCTTACTTCCATGCAGGCGTGCGTGCAGCCGGCGGCCACCATGCGCGCCAGCAACTCGTTCAGCCGGATGGCGTCCGGGGTGGTATGCGTGGCCGGAATTACCTCTTCGTCTATCTGATTCTGCACGGTGCTGAGCAGGCCGGTGTGGTAGCCCAGTTCCCGGAGCATCTTGTGCAGCAGCGTGGCGCAGGTGGTTTTGCCGTTGGTGCCCGTTACGCCTAGCAGTTGCAAGCTCCGCGATGGATGCCCGTAGAAAGCCGCCGCCATGTGCGCCATGGCCTCCGCCGAATCCTTCACCTGCACGTACGCCGTGGCTGAATTAAGCTCCGCGGGCAGCTCCTCGCAAACAATAACGGCCGCCCCCTGCTCCACGGCTTTCGCAATGAACTGATGCCCATCGGTAGCCACGCCGCGCAAGGCGAAAAACACGAAGCCGGGCGCCGCTTGCCGCGAGTCGAGCGTGAGACCCTGCACGGGTACATCAGTAGGGCCGTGCTGCGCCGTCACGTTCACGTCGGCGAGCAAGGAGAAGAGCGGGGGCGTTATTTCTTTCGGGTTCGACAAGGGCTTTGAGCTGGTTTGATTGCCAAATTTGATTGCCAAATTTGATTGCCAAATTTGATTGCCAAATTTGGCTGGCTTCGTTCTGATTGAGGCCCTACTAGAAGGCGCAGAGAGTTTTGCTGAGTTGCCTAGGCTTTCTTGGCTTTGGCCGGCGCGGACTGCTGAGTTACCTGCTTGGCCGGCTTGGCCGCAGGTTTCGACTCTGGTTTCTTCTTGGGTTGATCTGGGACCGAAGCTGCGTTGGTGGCCGTAAGGCGCGCTTTGGCTTTAGCGGCCAGTTCGCGGGCTTTGGCCGTGAGGTCGGTATCGATGGGCGTGAGCAGCTTGTTCTCGGCTAGCTGACTTGGGGCGGGAGCTACCACCGGTGCTGGGCCGGGCCCAGCCGAGCGTTGCCCAATCGGCGCCAGCACTAACGCCACGACGGTGCCGCGCTTCACGGCCGTGCCCGCCACCACCGACTGTGCCTTCACGCGGCCGGTACCCTGGGTGCGCACGCGCAGGCCACGATTTTCGAGCAGAAACAGCGCGTCGCGCAGGGTTAGACCAGTTACGCTGGGCACGCGGCCGGGGCGTACGGGTAGCGGCTGCAACGCCAAAGCATCGGCGTCGCTGTCGGTTTTAGGCTGGATGCGCACCCAGTCCTCTTCGGGCGCAGCGCCTTCGCTCTTCACCCCGATTTGCTCGCACACCAGCCGCAGCTCGTCCTGCATTCCGGCCTGCACGTAGGGCACTTTGGCTTTCTGCATGGCACCGCGCGCCAGCAAGGGGCGCTGGCTGGCGTCGTCGCGGGCCATTACTTTGTCGGCTACTTCGCGGAACACCGGCGCGGCCACATCGGCCCCGTAGATGCGGCCTTTCTTGGGTGAATCGACTACTACGATGCAGCTGTACTTGGGCTTATCGGCGGGGAAATAGCCGCAGAAGCTGGTGGAATACACCTTGGTATACGCGCCGTTCTTGAACTTCCAGGCCGTGCCGGTTTTGCCCGCAATACCAAAATCCTCGGACCGAATACTGCGGGCGGTGCCTTCCGTCACGACGCCTTCCATCATGGCTTTCACCTTCGCCAGCGTCTCGTCGGAGCAGATTTTGGGGTTGAGCACCGTGGGCTCGAAACGCTCCAGCACCTTGTCGGCCTGCTTGATTTCGCGCACTATTATCGGCTGCACCTTCACGCCGTTGTTGGCCACGGCATTATAAAAGGCCAGCGTCTGGAGCGGGGCCAGCTTCAATTCGTAGCCAATGCTCATGGTGGTGAGCGAAGTGCGGCTCCAGGACCGGTCCTGCGGGTCTTTCACGTAGGGTCGTGCCTCGCCCGCCATCTGGAAGCCGAGCGGCTTGTGCAGGCCAAAACGCTTCAGGTGGTCGGCGTACTTCTGCGGGTTCTTGCTGAACTGCCGGTCCACAAGCACCGCCACGCCAATGTTGCTCGACTTCTCGAAAACCTGCTTCACCGTAATTTTGCCGTAGCCGTGCGAGTCGGTTTTCACGGCCCCGCCAATGTACATGCGGCCGTTGCCGGTGTCTACCATATCATCAAGGCTGATGTCGGGGTTTTCCTCGAACAGCGCCATCATGGAAGCCAGCTTGAACGTGGAACCGGGCTCGGTACGGCCCTGGTCGGCAATGGCGTAGTTGTAGTCTTCGCGGTACACACCCTCGGCCACCTTGCCCAGGTTAGCCACGGCTTTGATAGCGCCGGTCTGCACTTCCATCAATATCACGCAGCCGTATTGGGCATTATTATCAACTAGCGACTTGTAAAGCGCATTTTCGGCCACGTCTTGCAGGTTGATGTCGAGCGTGGTTTGCACGTCGTAGCCCGGAATGGGCTTTACTTCAGTGCCGTCGTAGATGGGTTTGTTGCCGCCGGGCAGGCGCTCAAACAGCGCCTCGCCGTCTTTGCCGGCCAGGTGGCGGTTGAAAGTAAATTCCAGTCCCGCTCCGTTTTTGTCTTCATTCACGAAGCCAATGGTGCGCTGCGCCAGCCCGCCAAAAGGCCGAAACCGTTTATCGACCTTCTCGAAGATTACGCCGCCTTTGTTTTTGCCTTCCCGGAAGATAGGCCACTGCGCCAGCTCTTTCTTCTCCTGATAGTTGATCTGCCGCGAGTTCAGCCGGATGTAGCGTACGGAAGGCTTGGCCAGCTTGGCGTTCTTGAGCTTACGCTTATATTCCGATACGCTTCGGTCGCCGAAAAAATGCGCTAGCTGAATGGCGAGCGAATCCACGTCCTTATCAAACACTTCTGTATCGACCACGCTCGGGTCCCAGGCCACCCGGAAGAAGGGCAGCGAGGTAGCCATAATGCTTCGGCCGTCGTCGGCGAGGATGGTGCCGCGGGTGGCAAACACCGGCTGGTACACCACCCGACGCTCTTGTTCCAAAGCCCGCCACTTCTCCCCTTCCTTGAACTGAATACTGGAAATCTTCCAGACCACGGCGCACGAAAACAGGCAGACGCCCAAAAACGCCAGCCGTACGCGCGTAACGATGGATTTTTTAACGCTTCCTTTCATGCTTCACAGGCTTTTTCGCGCGGGGAGCAGCGGGTTCTTGGGTGGCTTCAGCCGGCTCGCCTGTTGCATCCGTCCCGATAGGCACGGGCGGCGCGCCAACTTCAATGTTCATCGAATCGAGCGGACCCACCGGGCCGGCGCGGCGTAGCGAGTCCCGCAGAGCCCGAGCGGCTAGTGAGTCGGCCGTAAGCACGGGCACCAGGTCCAGCGCGGCCTCATCAAGGCGGCCAGCCGGCACCTCGATGCGGAACGGCGGCGAGGAGCTTTCCACCAAGCCGTAGGCAGCTACTTTGCGCGCCACTTCGCTTTGCTTGCTGGCCTCCATGTAGTCCGATTTGAGCGTGGTGTAGTCGGCGCGCAGGTCTTCCGTCTCCAGCTTGAGCCGCTGAATGCTGCGGTTCATGCGGGTGGCGTAGTGCGTGTTGCCGATGTAGACCAGAATCAGAAACATCACGAACAGCACGTGCGGCAGGTAGCGCACCGGCAGCCCTTCTCGAAACAGCCCATCCATGCGCGTGAGCCGCTCCAACAGCGAAAACACGCTCCACGAGCTGCGCGGAGTCGTGCGTTCGGGCCGCGGCGCTTTTGGTGCTTTGGGGGGCTTCGGCGCGGGCTCTGGTTCCGGCTCCACGAGCACCGGCGCAGGTACATACTCCGGCTCCGCCACCGGACGGGGCACGTTGGCGCGGGGCTGGCTAGCGACGGGTTTTATGGTATTAAGAGCCACTTTGTTGAGAATTAATAATTAGCAATTAGTAATTAATAATAAGCAATGAGTGGCCCACCGTACTTGGCCCCAAAGAGCACATGAGCACAGCTTCCATTAAGCATGGTAGCAGCAATTGTGCGCTCAACGACGGAGAATTTTTCATTACTAATTATCAATTACTAATTCTTAACTCCTACCCGCAGCTTCGCGCTCCGAGCCCGACTGTTTAGGGCTACTTCGTCGGCGGAAGCTTCGATTGGCTTGCGGGTCAGGACTTCGAAAGGGGTGTGCGTATGGCCGAAGAGGTCTTTCTCGGCTTCGCCGAAGAATTTTCCTTTGGCCATGAAGTTCTTGACTAGCCGGTCTTCCAGCGAATGGTAGCTCATCACCACCAGCCGCCCACCGAGACGCAGCACCTGCGCCGTTTGCTCCAGCATTTCCTGTAGCGCCTTCATTTCGTCGTTGGCCTCGATGCGCAACGCCTGGAATACCTGCGCCAGGTACTTGTTTTCCTTGCCGCGCGGCGTGCAAGAAGCAATAGCCTTCTTCAGCCCAGCTATGGTATCGATAGAATGCCCCCGCCGTGCCATAGCTACCGTTTGCGCCAGCGTGCGAGCATTGGTCACTTCGCCGTACATCCCAAAAATGCGGTGCAAGTCGGCTTCCGGGTACTCATTGATAATGTCAGCGGCTGTAGGTCCGTCTTCGGCGTTCATACGCATGTCGAGCGGCCCATCGAAGCGAGTAGAGAAGCCCCGCTCCGGCGTATCAAACTGATGCGACGATACGCCCAGATCGGCCAGCAGCCCATCCACCGGCAGCGCGTCGTGGCGCAACAACTCGGCGTGCAAGTCGCGGAAGTTGCTGCGGATGAAGGTGAATTGCGGCCGGGCCAGCTTGGCGGCTTCCTGCTCGGCATCGGCATCCTGGTCGAAGCTGTAGAGGTGGCCCGTCGTGAGGTGCTCCAATATGCGCGCCGAGTGGCCCCCACCCCCAAACGTAACGTCCACGTAGCGGCCATCAGGTCGCAGGTCTAGCGCCTCTAGGCACTCACGCAGCATCACGGGCCGGTGGTAGGCGGTGTCGTTTAGGTAATTGTTGGGTGTGTTGCTCATGCGGCCAGAGAGCCGCTGGGCCCGGTTTCGGTGGTCAGGAATTTCTGGGCCAGCTTGGAGAAGCTTTGCTGGTCTTTGATGAGGAACTCGTCGTAGCGCGCGGTATCCCAGATCTCGCAACGATTGCCAAGACCTACAATGATGGCCTCTTTCTCCAGGCCTGCGTAGCGTCGCATGGAGCCCGGCAGCATGAAGCGCCCAATAGTATCGAGTTCCACCTCGGTCATGCCCCGGAAAAAGTTGCGCTGAAACTGCCGGTATTCCTCATTGAACTCATCCAGCGCCATCACCTTATCGTGAATCACGCGCCACGACTCGCGCGGGTACAGCACGAGGCACGGCTCGAACCCGCGTACCAACACCAGTTGGTTGCCGGAAGCTTCCGGCAGGTTGCCCTTCACCTTGGCCGGCAGCACGAGCCGCCCTTTCGGGTCGAGCTTGCATTCGTATTCGCCGGAGAGCAGGTTCATGGAGTGGACACAGGAGAGGGTTGATAGCAAAAGTACACAATGCCTCAGAAAAGGCAACCACCATTTACCATTTTCTACCACTTCCTGAAACTGCCTTCCTAAGGCTATAGAGGCCATTTTTTGAGATTAGCCACGCTCGCAGGGATTTCTGCAGCAAGTCAGCAGACTTATATTGACAGAATGGCAGTCTCAATAACACGCCGCTGGCGACGGTCTAAGCGGCGCAGCTGCCCAGACCGTCAGCCACCTAACCGAGCCGGTTTCTTAACCGGCGGACGCGCAGCGGCCATGCGGCCCCGTGCCGCCCGGACGAGGTAGCCAACATAGCTCATGGATTTTCCAGCACGCCAGTTTGGGGACTGGCTCGGCTTGGGAGTCTTTTAATCTTCAGTCGAACCGGCGGCGTAATGATGGCGCCTTTTCAGGCAACCGTGGTGCTTGCAGCAGCTTCCTTCAATACTTCCTGCAACTCACAGCCGGCTATGTTCGCAATGCCCTGCTCCGCCATTTGTCGTAGGCCCCAGCTTTCGAGCAGGGCAATGAAGGGCAGCAGCTCCCGGCCGGTGGCGGTGAGCTGGTACTCCACCCGAGGGGGCACTTCCAAGTATACGGTGCGGGTGAGCAGGCCATCGTCTTCCAGCTCACGCAGGGCCTGGGTCAGCATTTTGGGCGTGACGCCGGTAATGACGCGGCGCAACTGTCCGTAGCGCAGCACGTCGGCCTGCAAGTGATACAGGATGCGCCCCTTGTGCTTGCCGCCAATGCGTTGAAAGGCATAGTCAATGGCGCAAACGGCTTCGGGGTGCTTTTTCTGACTCATGACTAAAATTAAATCGTCTGATGATCAGCATTGGTACCTAATCAGTACCTAGTGCACTTAAAAGTGCATACTTGACCGCGGGATACCGGCAAAGGTATCTTTGGTTTACCAAGCAGCCAAACGCGAGGGGCCGGTATGAGAACGGTTGAAATTCTAGCTTTTAGCCTGGAGGAACTTCAATCTAAAAAGCTTTGGTAGTCAGACAATTGACTTTTACACCCTGTTCATTTCACTTAAACTCGTCATGATTAATCGTGCTGATTTTTTCGTCCTGGCTCTCATGGTCGTGCTGTTGCCGGCCGCCGCGCTGGCCCAGCAAGTGCCCCTCACCTTCACGCGCCAGCAGGGCATAGGGCCCGAAAACAGTCTGCTGGCGCAGCGCGTGGGTATCTGGGACGTGGTGGAGACAGTGGGCAGCGACTTGGCGGCAACTCCCACTGTGCTCAAGCTAGTGGCGGAGCGCAAAATGGTAGGCGCGTTTCTACAAGAAACCATCCGGCCTTCTCTCACCTCGACGCAGGTGCTGCGCATCGACTACCTGAGCTTTCACCAAGGCGAGGGGCGCTGGAAATACGTGTCGATGGACATGCGCGCGCCCGTGGGCATTATGTCGGCCGCGAGCTTCGGCACGGGCAAGCCGGGTCGGATTGACCTCACCTTCGAGCCCCTGACTGACCCTAATTCGGGCCAGTTGCTGCAAATGAGCCAGGCGGTGCTGCTGCAAGATGCCAACCACGACCGCAAAGAACAATCCTTCGTGGTTGCTGACGGCAAAGGCACCATTTCCTCGCACACATACGTCTACACGCGCCGCCCCTAGCGGCCCGGCGGTGCCTGGGCCAGACCCGGGTGCTGCGTGAAAACAGTTCCTCTCTGTTGTCAGCTTTCCTATGGCTAACTGTCGTTTTTTCCTGGCCTGGGCCGTCGCGGTGGCCTTGCTGCCGGCCGTAGTGATGAGCCAGCAAGACCCGGCCACGGCCACGCTTCTACAAAAGCCAGGGCCCGATACGGCCGTGCCGGCGCCGGGAGTTAGCCGCCGGATCGATGAAATCAAGCAGCGTGGGGCGCTGCGGGTCGCGGTGCTTGATGAGTATCCTTGGCTGGTGCAGAACCCGGCCGGCGCGGCACGGCCATTTAAGGGGCCAGCGTGGCGGCTGGCCGAGGAATACGCCCGCCGTCTCGGGGTGCGGCTTGAGACGGTGCCGGTCAGCTTCGATAACAAGATGTCTATCCTGGCGAGCGGGCGGGCCGACATCACTATCGCGCCGCTGTTGATGACGCCGGCACGCGCGAAAATTGTGGACCTCATCCCTTACTCCATGTCGGCCCAGGCACTGTTTGGCCGGGCCGACAATCCGAAACTGGCGCGGGCCCAAGACATTAGCGACCTAAACCGGCCCGACATCACCATCGCCTATATCGCCGGCTCGCCGCAGGGCGCTTGGCTGCAAAAGCGGCTGCCCCTGGCCGCCCGCCGTCCCATTGCTGGCACTCTGGCCGAAGTGCCGGTAGCCGAAATCCTGGCCCGACGTGCCGACGTGACGACCATTGATAAATTTTTCTTCGCCGGCCTGGCCAAAAAAAACCCGGGGCTCGTGGCCTTGCCCAAAGACTATCTTAATAGCCAAGAGCTGCCGATTCCCATCGGCTTGGCCATTGATAAGAATCAGCCGGCGTTTCTGGCTTGGCTACGGGCAGTAGCCCGAAGGATAAAGCCGCAGGTCGCGGCCGAAGAAACGCAAGTGAAGAAGGCGGGCAGTTGAGACCATTGCGGTGCGGGCTTGGCAGTATCACTCCAGCAGCCGGGTAAGTTGGGGGGCGAGATGCCATGTAGACCGCCTTGCCCCCATCGAGCGCGACTCGCAGGGTGCACCAACACTATCTGGCGAAGATACCAGCACTTTCCTGAAGCAATTTTGGAGTCGCTGTCTGGTAGGGTGGACTTTCAGTCCGCGAGTTGCCGGGCCTACGCCGCTGGCGACGGTCTAAGCGGCACAGCCGCCCAGACCGTCAGCCACCCAACCGAGCCGGTTTTTTAACCGGCGGACGCGCAGCGGCCATGCGGCCCCGCGCCATCTGAGCGAGGTAGCCAACATAGCTCATAGCTTTTCCAGCACGCCTGAAGACTGGCTCGGCTTGGGAGGCGAACAGTCACGGCGCGGTGCGCCTTAAAACTGCCGCCAGGTACTGCCGCTCGCGGCCAACCGAAATAGTACACCACTCCATCAGTATTCTGCACCTGTATTTCAGCGGCTCGCGTTGTATCTTTGTGGCTGTGAAGCGTCCTCTCTACCACCGGCTATTCAGCGCGCTACTAGCTCTGCTCGTCCTCTCCGCCTCGGTGGGGCTGACGGTGCAGCGGCATACTTGCCGGGAGAGCGGCCGAACGACGGCGGCCATCGTGTTCAGCACGCCCAAGCACCGCTGCCCGGCTCCCAAGCCCACAAAGCCAGTGGAGCATCAGCCCTTCACGCAGAATAAGCTGAAAAGTGCGTGCTGCGACTTTCAAGCCCATTTTCACAAGCTAGATGTGCCCGCGCCGGAGTTGGCCTGGGCCAAGCTGCTGACGCCTCCTTTCGTAGCCGACTGGCTCTCCACTTGGCAGTGGCCTACGTTGCCGCCGGCTCCGGTAGTAGCCCGCGCCGCCACTTGGTACGCCTCCGACAGTTCGCCGCCGCGAGCGGGCCGCGAGTTACTTACTTTCATCAGAGTGCTAGTCGTCTAGCATTCTTTCCGCCTGGCCCTATGGGGCTGGCATCGAGAAGCCATGCGCAACTGCGCAGGTTATTGTTTCTCCGGAATGAATGCTAACTTACTGACTATATGCACCCTGTCTTCGGGCCTCGTATGGCAGCTGCTTTCAGCCTCGCGCTAAGCACCGCCGTCACGGCTATGGCCCAATCCGCTACCGATGTCATTGCGCCCGTGCGCGGCCAGATTACTGATGCCGCCGCTGCTACTCCACTGCCAGGAGCCGTGGTGCGCTGGCTCGGCGCTCCCATCGAAGCCGCTACCACCGACAATACGGGTAGCTTCTCGTTGGCTCGCCCGGCCCGAGCCGAGGCCGGCCGTCTCATTATAAACGCCCTTGGCTACCGCGCCGATACCGTAGCCGTGGCCGCTACTGGTTCGCCCTACGTGCGGGTGGCATTGCGGGCAGGCGCGGAGCTTGGCGAGGTGAAAGTGGAAGGCCGCGCGCCCTCTTACTCTTCGCTCACGCCCACCAACACGCAAGTGATTACCAGCCGCGACCTTACCAAATCGGCGTGCTGCAACCTGGCCGAGAGCTTCGAAACCAACGCGGCCGTGGAAGTTTCGACCACCGATGCCGTGTCGGGAGCCAAGCAAATTCAGTTACTTGGGCTTGATGGTGCCTACTCCCTGCTGACCGTCGACAACCTGCCCGCTCTGCGCGGCTTGGCCACGCCTTATCGGCTAGGCTATCTTTCCGGTACTTGGATCGAAAGCATCGACATCATCAAAGGCATGGGCTCGGTGGTGAATGGCTACGAAAGCATTGCGGGCCAGGTGAACGTGCGCCTCAAGGAACCTGAGAAAGCCGAGCGGCTGCTGTTCAACGCCTACGGCAACGACCTCGGCAAATTCGACCTCAACCTGAACCTGGCCGCACCCGTCAACAAAAAGCTCAGCACCGCCTTCCTGCTCCACTCCGACCATCTCGGCCGCCGCGTCGACCGGAACAAGGACGGGTTTATGGACCTGCCACTAGCCACGCAGTACAACGTGTTCAGTAAGTGGAAATACAAGTCCGGCAACGGTATTGTGAGTGAGGTGGGCTTGGGTGCTCTGCGCGAAACGCGGGAAGGCGGCCAACTGGGTTTTCGGGCTGGGGAAGGTGATGCGTATGAGCGCAACTACGGTTTCACGAGCCGTACGAACCGCTACACGGGCTTCGCCAAAACTTCTTACACTTGGCCGGGCCGCCCCTACCAAAGTCTGGGCCTGCTGCTAAGCGGCACCCACCACGACTTCGCGTCCACCTATTCCTACGGGCTGCCCATAACGCCCGACAGCAGCCGGCGCACCATGCGCTTTTACGATGGGACACAACGTACAGGCTTAGCCACGTTGCTATTCCAAAGCGTGCTGGGCACCACGGCGCACACCTACCGTCTGGGCCTGAGTTATCTCTACGATGACTACCAGGAGTTTTTCGGTACGGGCATCAACTACTCCACCGAGACCCCGGAGCAGCGGTACGCCCGGGAGCACCGCAACCGCCGCGAAAACGTGCCGGGCGCTTTTGCGGAGTACACCTACCAGAACTCGCGCAATCTGACGCTGGTAGGCGGGTTGCGACTAGACCGCCACAACCTCTACGGCTGGCAGCTTACGCCCCGCTTCAACGTGAAGTACGATGCAGCCAAGAATACCGTGTTGCGCTTCGCGGCGGGCACGGGGTTCCGGGTAGCCAATCCCATTGCCGAAAACAGCGGCGTGTTACTCAGTTCGCGGGAGTTCATCATCCTGCCTAATCTGCGGCCCGAAAAGGCGTGGAATGTGGGGGGCAGTTTCACGCAGTATTTCACCTTCGCTGGCCACCCGGCCACATTCATCGCCGATTACTACCACACCAAGTTCCAAAACCAAGTAGTAGCCGATATGTACACGTCTCCCACCTTGCTGGTAATTGGTAATTTGGAACGCGGTGGACGGTCCTTCTCGCGTAGTTTTCAAACCGAGGTGCAGGTAGAGCCCGTGAAAGGACTTACCGCGAAAGCGGCTTACAAGTACCTTGATGTGCGCACCACTTACACCGGGGAGTTGCTGCCCAAACCGCTCACGGCACCGCACCGGCTGTTTTTCAACGTGGGCTACGCCACAGCTTTCGACAAGTGGCGGGCCGACCTGACCGTGCAGGGTTTCGGACGGCGCCCCCTGGCGCACAATCCGGGTTCCGAAGGCCACCAGCACGGAGCTGGCGAGATGGAGTTGCCGTATGCCCCGCGGTTTGCGCTACTTAATATGCAGGTTACGCGGGCTTTCAAACGGTTCGAGGTGTATGCTGGCGTAGAAAATCTAACCAACTATCGCCAATCCGACCCCATTTACAGTGCCAGCCAGCCTTTCAACCAAAGCTTTGATGCGGCGATGGTATGGGGGCCCACCTACGGCCGGCTCACCTACGCCGGCCTGCGTTTCCGCCTCGATTAGGTGTGTGGTCAAACCTGCTTTTAGCCAACAAGTGGCACAGTTTTCGTCATCGTACAACTTCTTTCGTCTTCTTTTTTCGTGCTTGAGCACGTTATTTTCTGCCTCATGAACCGTATGAAAGTTCTTCTGCTTCCGGTGTTTGCCCTACTACTCGCACACACCACTTCCGCCCAGACTGCTGCTAAAGCCAAAGGTCCAGCCACGGAACAAGTGCAGCTCAAAACGTCTGCCGTGTGCGACATGTGCAAGAGCCGCCTCGAAAAGGCTATGGCCTACGAAAAAGGTGTGCAGGCGGCGGTACTCGATGTGCCAACCCAGGTGCTCACGGTTACCTACCGGCCTGATAAGACCACCCCGGCCAACTTACGCGGCGCCGTCCAGCGCACTGGCTACGATGCCGATGCCCAGCCAGCGGAAGCCCGCGCCTACGAACGGCTGCCGGACTGCTGCAAAAAAACCAACGCCGTCCACTCCGGCGACGGCCGCTAGATCAGGAAAGCGTTAGGCCCTCCCACGCAAATCTTGCATGAGAGGGCCTAATCTTTTGGGCGGCTACACTACTTTTGTAGCCGCCTTCTTTGGGTATTCAATATTGGGGCCCGTCAAAAGTCCGGGGTGTAGTACAAGAAAGCTAAGTAGTGCCGAAGATTTCAGTGCTGTCAGTTGAATTACGCTTCTTCTGCGGAATTTGCAGACAACAAATGAAAGTAAACAGAAGCTACTCAATTACGTCGGTTGAGTTTGATAAAGTAGAGCAAAGCGGTTTACAGGTAGATGTACATGGCAATATTTTCGGTTAAGATTGATTTATGCTTTTAGATTGAAGGCAAATTATTTACGATTCTCTTTATATTCACCCGGCTACCCGCAACTTTGCTTTTCATGAAGATAACTTGCTTGCTGCTTGATGATGACCCGCTGGTGTTGGACCTCTTGCAGGCCTACGTGGCAATGACGGATATTTTGGACGTGAAGGCAACTTTCACCGACCCGCTGGAAGCCCACAAATATCTGACTACGAACGATGTGCAGGTGCTGTTTTCTGACGTCACCATGCCGCACCTCAGCGGCCTAGATTTGGTTCGCTCTCTGCGTCAGCCCCCCTTAGTGGTGCTCATGACTGCTCACCCGCAATACGCTATGGAGGGCTTCAATCTAGATGTCATCGACTTTCTGCTCAAGCCTATTTCGCTCGACCGGTTTTTGAAGGCGGTAAACAAAGTAGCTAGTATTCTTCGCACCAACTCGCCCGAAACGGACCCAAAGCAGGATTTGCTGTCGGGCTGGGGTTCTTTTTTCATTCGCACCGATGCGCAGTTTGTGCGCCTACACTACCGGGACGTGCTTTACATAGAAGCCCTCAAGGATTTCACGAAGATTAATACGGCTGATGGGCGCACGCACCTTACGCTCGTGAATCTGAAAAATTTAGAGGAGCAGCTACCAGCGGGCTTGTTTGTACGCACTCATCGGTCCTACCTCGTCAATGCCTCACAGATAGATTCGGTGAGTAACCTAGAGGTGCGTGTGGGGGGCCACGCCTTGCCCCTAGGCCAAACGTACCGGGACCGAGTTACGGAACGGGTGGTTAACCGGACGCTTATCCGGCGGCAGCAACAGTAGCAGTTATCTGGACCGGAGTGTCGGGTAGCAGGGGCAGCGTATCGGGCTCAGCAACGGGCAGCGTGAAGCGAAATGTAGTACCTTGTCCGGGCACGCTGTCGAAGGAGATTTGGCCTCCGTTGCGCTCCACAAACTCTTTGCATAACCGCAAGCCTAGTCCGGTTCCTCTTTCGCGCGCTGTGCCAAGAGTGGTGTACAGCGTCGCGTTGCCGAATATTTTTGCGTAATCCTCTGGCACAATGCCAACACCCGTGTCCACCACGGAAACCTCCCACAACTCGTTGAGTTGCCGCGCCGCTACCGTAATGGTGCCCTCCTGGGGAGTAAACTTGATGGCGTTGCCGATGAGGTTGCGCAGCACTAGCCGCACCATATTAGGGTCGGCGCGCACCAAACAGGGGTCGGGCAGTTCCGTGAGCAACAGTATGCTCTTGCGCTCAGCATCGGCTAGCAGCAACGCCAAGGCTTCCTCAATCATAACGGCCAACTGAATCTTTTCGGGCCGCACCTTGTCGCCCTGCATTTGAGAGGCCGACCAGTTTAGCAGATTATCGAGCAAACGTAGGGTGACGTCGAGTGTGTGGCTGAGGCGTTCCGAATGCGCGGCCATTCGCTCGGGTGGCAGCACGCCCATATTCAGCAACGAGAACATGGAATACAACGAGCTGAGTGGACTGCGCAGATCGTGTGAGATAATGGAGAAGAGTGTGTCCTTCGTGCGGTTGAGGCGCCCGAGTTCTTCCTTTTGCTGATTGATAGCGCGGTTTTTCTGCTGCAGCAACCGATTGACACGTGTTTGCTCCCGCCGCCCCCTGTACAGCGCCGCTACGGCCAACATCAACAGCGTGGCCCCGACTCCGAGCATGTTGCGCATCATCTTCTGCCGGCGCAGGTTGGCATCCTGAATTTGGCGGTCTTTGGTAAGCAACTGGATTTCCCGTTCCTTTTTCTCGGTTTCGTAACGGGTCTGTAGCTCCGCAATCTGCGCAGCGCGGCGTTCCACAAATACGCTGTCCTGCAGAGCCGAATAGCGCCGTTGGGCTTCTAAAGCGGCTGGATAGTTGTTTGTCCGCTGATACAAGTCCGCCAACTTCTGGTACAAGTCGCTCACCTGAATTTCGGAACCGCCGCGCCGGGCTAGCGGCAACGCCTGCCGTAGCGTCTTTATGGCTCCTGCTTGGTCCAGGAGCGAATCTTGCACCACAGCTAAAGACTGAAATGCGGCGGCCCGACGCGCGGGCGGCGTTGTCAGATAAGGCAACTGGCCCAAGGCTCGGGTGTAGAAAACCATTGCCAGTTCGTAATTACCGACATCCTCGTACACCCGACCCGTGCTGGCCAAGGCTTCACCAGTCCGGATGCTGTCGCCTGTCTGCCGGGCATCTTCTAGAGAGCGACGCAGATAGTACAAGGCACGGCTGTAGTTGCGCAATTGATGGTGCGCTAGCCCGATGGCGTTGAGAGCAGCCGTTTTGCCAGAAGGGCTTTCGGCCTGCTGCCATTCCGTGTATGCTCGTTCGTGGCTGGTGAGGGCTCGTTGCCATTTTCCTTGTGCGCCGTACAGCTCGCCCAATTGCTCATACAACTGCGCCATAGCCGTTGGGTTGCGCAAAGATTGAGTGAGCCGCATCGCCTGCATGTAGGTATTATAGGCTTGGCCCGTATCCCCTTCTATGTACTGGGCCCGCCCCAACAGGCGGAGAGCCTGGGCCCGGCCATGCTCGTTGTAGGCTTGTTGGTACAACCGCAGAGCTCGCTTGAAATAGCGCAAAGCTTGGTCGTACTGCTGCTGCGCCTGATACGCCTGCCCGATGGCCAGGTACGCTGCTCCTATATCGGCAGCATACCCGCTCACACTAGCTAGATGCAATGCTTGCTCGCCTTGCAGCAAGGCGGCAGCTGGGTTAAGCGGCAATAATTGCTCGCTACGCCGCAGATACTGCGCCACGGTTGTGAGTTCTGCTTGCGTATTTTTAGCCTGCCCCAGTGCCTGCCCTGCTACCAGCCACAACAGTCCGCCAAGCAGCCATTGCCGGCACCAGTAACGCGGTTTGTATGAGAAGACGAATAGCATTTTTGCAAGAAGAACTAAAAAGCTTCCATTCGTTGGTAGCAGTGTTGCACTACCGCCTTAAGAAAGTTAAGAATATGCTGCATAATCCGTGCCCCATCGCACAACTGATTCCTTAGAAAAGCTATAAGCGAAGAGTATTATTAGCTACGTAAAGCCCCCGCAACAAATCATTATCTTACTATAAATGATTGACTTATAAAAGGAGATGCCGAGTTCGAATAAAAGCAAAATAATGCCAGAATATTTTTTACTCCGGCTGCTTACACCCTACTCTGGAACCGCAAATCATCTGCCTTCCTTGGCTTGCCATAGTCGCCACCACGGCAAGTAAGGTTGGTCGTGGTGTTCGTAATGGTAACCGAAAAAGTAGCAGCTTACGAAGGCCCACAGATGATGTTGAAATTGGCTGCGCGACTTGTGGGCGTTATCGGGAGCGTGGTTACCACGGTGCGGTAAATAGGTGCCGAAAAAGAACAGTTGTAGCGTTGCTAGCACAGCCGGTAGCATCCAAAAGGCAATAACGTTGGCTTGTGGGAAGAAAAGCTTCAGCACATTGTAGGTAGCTGCCATCAGCAGCACTTGCCACCAAGTCACATAATTCCAGGCAAAGCGAGCAAACCAGGCTAAAAAGCTCGCGTGGTATCCATCGTGGAAATCAGGGTCCTGTTCGGTGGCAACGTGGCGGTGGTGAGCGTGGTGTTTGGGCAGCATCCGCGGAAACCAATTGAAGGCGAACAAGCCTGCCGCCAAGGTTCCTAAAGCATTGTTCAAGCGCTTATTAGGACTCACCACTCCGTGCATGGCATCATGAGCCGTGATAAACAGGCCAGTATAAAGGTGAGTTTGCAGCAGCCCCAGCAGGTAGGGCCAAGGCGTCGTCCAGTCGGGGTGATAAAACGCCAGTAAGTACGTCAACAGCGCCACCCAGGTAATTATTACGGCTACAGCAACTAGCACGCCCTTGGCGCCTAACGGCATAGGCTTTACCCTCGGAGGAGCCGCTGAATTACTGAGTTGCTGGGTAGTGAAAGCCATAGGCTACAGACGAAAATGGCCGTGAGAAGGTGCGACAACACGCTGAATTAGTCGGCAACTTGCAAATCTACATCGGCTTGCTTCTACATGGCGCAGACGCCACTTTATCCTACTTACTTGGCGCGCTACTCTACAGTGCCAGCAGTGCGTCGCGTACTTGCTCCATAAGCCACATGGGCGTGCTGGTGGCACCGCAAATACCTACCGATTGGCCTGGCTGGAACCATTCAGAGCATAATTCCTCCACTTTGGAAATGAAGTGGGTACGCGGGTTGGTGTCTTTGCAGACTTGGTAGAGCACTTTGCCGTTGGAGCTTTTCGTGCCCGATACGAACACGATTTGATCGAACTGAGCGGCAAATTTCCGCAAGTCTTTGTCGCGGTTGCTTACCTGCCGGCAGATGGTGTCGTTGGCATTCACCTGGTAGCCGCGCTGCTCTAACTCGCCTTTGATACGGTAGAAGGAATCGGTGCTCTTCGTGGTTTGGCTGTAGAGCGTGATGTTGCTTGGTAGCTCATGGCTGAGCAATTCGTCCAGGCTCTCAAATACGACGGCGTTGCCACTAGTCTGGCCTAGCAGGCCGCGCACTTCAGCGTGGCCGTGCTTGCCGTAGATGAAGATTTGGTCCTGCTTGTCGTAGGAAGTTTTGATACGGTTTTGCAGTTTGAGCACCACCGGGCAGGAGGCATCGACGAGCGTGAGGTTGTTTTGCAGCGCCATTTGGTAGGTGCTCGGCGGTTCACCGTGCGCCCGAATCAGGACGGCTTCGTTGCGAAGTTGCTCTAGTTGCTCGTAGTCGATGATGCGCAGGCCCCGTTGCTCCAGCCGCTGCACTTCTTCATCGTTGTGCACGATATCGCCAAGGCAATACAGATAACCCTGCTCCTTAAGCAGGTCTTCCGCCATTTGAATGGCATAGATGACGCCAAAGCAAAAGCCGGAGTTGGGGTCGATACGGACGCTCAGATGGTACGGCATAGCTGACGAATTAACCACCAAAACGGGAAGAAGGTTATTGTTCCGGGACCTGGGGCTGCAAAAGTTACGTAATTCAACACAACAGTAGATTACCGTTTAGGATGATACTACCACATTTGGATGATTCGGGTTTTTAGAATCTCCCAAATACTTTCCGGCCCTCAAAATCCCGAATTACCTCCTGCTCGATTGGGCTAGCCTTTAGCACCTCATTTTCCTGCCAAAATTGCGCGTTATATGGCTTCTTCATCACCTGCTCCAAATCGCGCGAGTGACGGCCAACATCTTCGTAGGTGTGGCCAGGCTGACGGCCAGTATACTGGTAAAAAAACAAGTAGGCTGACACCTGCGTGCTATCGGAGCGGCCATTAGCGGCTCGGATTACGATGGTGCCCTCCGCCCGCGTGCTGGCCAGCCGCGTCAGGGAATCAGTGAGCGGCGCAAAATCCGATACCAGCCGAAAACTGTCCGTCACGCGCTGATATTCCGGCCCCATCTTGAAGGTGAGCATGTTGCTGAGCGGTAAGAACTGTTCCTGGCGGCGCAGCACGGCGGTTTGCACATCGATGTAAAGCATGCCGGCCGTAGCTGGCTGGCGCACTTCTGGGCGCGGCTCGAATTTTATAACGGCGGTTTCGCGGCCTTGCTCCGTGAGAATGTGGCGTAGCGTGAAATGAAACTTCTTGGCAGCATCCCGCCCGAGCGGCACCAAGAGTTTCTCACGCAAAGCATGCTGGCGGAACACCGGTATGCGGCGAATGAGCGACGAAAAGTTGGTGAAGGTGAAGCCGCCCGGCGTAAAAGCATAACGTGACTCGCCCAAGTCCCAGCCTTCGATGAGGCGGTTGGAAAACTTGACATCGTAGAAAGCATCGAAAAACTCTCGGTACTGCCCGCCCTGACGGGTTTTCTGGCGGTAGAAAGCTTTACCGTATTGCTGGTCCCGGGCATGACGCAACAGTTTGGCACTAGCTCGTTGCACCAGTTCTTCCGCCACTTTCTCAGGGTTGCGCACTGTCACTTCGGGCAAAGCCACTGCACTAGCTTTCAGCGTGATTATCAGCGGAACATCTTTCTCCCGCGCTTCCACTTCGGTTCGGCTGTAGCCCATGCTGAGTACCACCAGCCGCTGTGGCAAGGCCCCGGCGCGTAGGCTGAACTCCCCTATCTCATTGGTTGCTGTGCCATTGGAGCCATCGACGAGCCCCACGCTGGCGTACGGTATGGGCCGCTGCTGCTCGTCCACCACTCGCCCCGTAAGCAGTATGTTTTGCGCCGAAGCCGACAGACTGGCTAAGTTCAGCATTATTAGCACCAGGATTGTAGCGCGCATAATGAAGTTAAATAAAGAAAAACTGCCTTCCTCACAGACACAAAAAAGCGGAGCGCCGTTGGCAGGCGCTCCGCTTTTCATGCTTGGAACATACAAAATGCTACGATGAAATGCGGCCCAGCTTTTGGGCATCTTCTGCCGAAACATGGCCTCGCCCTACCAGAAACTCCCGCACCAAGCCGAACGACTCCGCATCGAGGCCGGAGCGTGGGTGCTGCAACAGCGTTTCGACAAGGAACTGCCGGTCTTCTTCCACGTGCGTGCTAAGTCCTAGGAAACTGGGCAAGTTGCTTTCCACACTCAGGCGCAGAAAACGAATTTCGGCGTTGTTGGTATCCAGCTTCACGGCCTCGTCAAATTGCTTGGCGGCGCTTTGTACGTAAGTTAGTTTGTTGAACATGGACGCGTCGCGGGCCCGGATGGCCTCAGCAGCGGCTTTGTAGGCCAGCACTACCGCGTTGCGCTGGTCGTAGGCAGCCATTAGCTTATGGAACTGCTCGCCGGCTTCTTTGCTGGTGGCGGCTTGCTGGTATTGGCGGCGTAAGTTGGGAAGCGAGTAGGAAGTGGCGTCGGACACGAACGGGAAAAGAGTCAGGAGGAAGGTGAGAACAAACAAAAGCAGCTTCACTGGGCAGCAGATTCGTGGCTAAATGGCCCGCAGGCGGTAGCGAAAGTACGAACCCATCAGCAAAAGCAGCTTGGTATTATCTGGTACGCGCACCCGCTCGCCCAGGATGCGAGCCGCCGGCAACTGGCGAATTTTATGGAACAGCTTGAGGTAGTATACGTAGGCCAAGTACACGCCTAACTTGGCGGAAGTAGGCAGCTGCATAATCCCGATGTAAGCGGCATCGAAATCGGCCCGGATATCAGCCTCGATTTCCTGCTTCACCTGGTCGTTGAACCGCTCGTACTGCACGCCAGGGAAGTAAACGCGCCCGCGCTCTTCGTAATCGGAACGAATATCACGCAGGAAATTCACCTTCTGAAACGCCGAACCGAGCCGCCGAGCGGGCTCGCGCAGACGCGTAAACAAGGCGTCGTCGCCCTCGCAGAAAATGCGCAGACACATCAGCCCTACCACTTCCGCCGAGCCGTAGATGTAGCGCTCATAGAGCGACTGATTGTAGCTGCGGTCGTCGAGGTCCATTTCCATGCTGTACAAAAAGGCGTCGATGAACTCGCGGTCGATGCCATACTCCCGGACTACGTCCTGGAAAGCGTGCAGTACCGGGTTTAAGCTCAGGCCTAGCTCCAAAGCCTCGTGAGTCTGGCGCTTGAAATCTTCGAACAGCGCGGCCTTATCGTGATCATGAAACGTGTCCACTATTTCGTCGGCCCAGCGCACGAAGCCATACACAGCATATACCGGTAAGTGAAACCGTGCGTCGAGCGTGCGAATGCCGAGCGTAAACGAGGTGCTATAGCGCTGAGTAATAAGCTTGCTACAGGCCCGGCTGGTTTCGGTGAAAAGGGCAACGTGGTCCATGTGTTTGAATTAATAATTAGGAATTAGTAATTAAGAATTTGCTTACTGCGGCTTGAATTGCCGAAAGTCGCCTTCCTCTTTACTAATTCTTAATTCTCAATTATTACTTACTAATTCTCTGCTCCTTTTCCACTTCCTGCGCCACTACTTGGCCCGAGATGAGCGAAGGCGGCACGCCGGGACCGGGCACGGTAAGTTGACCCGTAAAATACAGATTACTGACTTTTTTGCTTTTCAGGGCTGGCTTGAGCACGGCTGTCTGGCGCAAGGTGTTGGCCAGGCCGTAGGCATTGCCTTTGAAGCTATGATAGTCCTGCATGAAATCCTGGTGGGCGTAGCTGCGCTTGTACACTACCGCGTCGCGGATGCTGTGGCCGCAGTGGCTCTCCAGCCTATCCATGATGAGGTTATAGTAGTGCTCCCGCGTCTCTTCCGGGTCGGGTAGATCAGGCGCCACCGGAACGAGCAGAAACAGGTTTTCGCAACCCGCTGGCGCTACGCTCGGGTCCGTTTGGCTGGGCGCCGACACGTAGAACAACGGGCGGCTGGGCCATTTCGGTTGCTCATAGATTTCCTCGGCGTGCAACGCGAAGTCCTCATCGAAAAACAGATTGTGGTGGCGCAGTTTGTCTACGCGTCGGTTCACGCCCAAGTAGAACAGCAACGACGACGGCGCCATAGTCCGGGAATCCCAGTACGCCTTGTCGTATTGCCGCCACTGCGGGGCCAGCAGATGCTGCTCGACGTGGTGGTAGTCGGCGCCGGCTATCACTACATCGGCGGGCCGGAAGCCGGTGGCGGTTTGGACGCCGGTGGCGCGGCCCTTTTCCACTACTATTTCGCGCACTTCCTGGTTGTATTCTAAGGTCACGCCGCGCTCCTGGGCCAGCGCCACCATGCCTTCCACAATCTTGTGCATGCCGCCCATTGGGTACCAAGTGCCCAGCGCCAGGTCGGCGTAGTTCATGAGTGAGTAGAGCGCGGGCGTGTTTTCGGAGGTAGCTCCAAGAAACAGAATCGGAAACTCCACTAACTCCAGCAGGCGGGGGTCGCGGAAAAACTTGCGCACGTGCTTGTGCATGCTTTGCAGCAAATCGAGGCGCAGGGCATCCACGAGCAGGCGCGGGTCGGCAAATTCGAGTAGGGAGCGGCCGGGCATGTGCACGAACTTGCCAATGCCCACCTGGTATTTATAGGCTGCCTGCCGCAGAAACTCATCGAGCCGGGCGGCGCTGCCGGGCTCATATCGTTCGAACAACGCGCGCAGCTCGTCCATTGCCGCCGGAATATCCACCGCTTCCGACCCCTTGAAAATCACCTGGTACGAAGGGTCGAGCCGCGTCAGCTCGTAGTAGTCTGCTACTTTTTTGCCGAAGCGGGCGAAGTACTGCTCGAAGATATCGGGCATCCAGTACCAGCTCGGCCCCATATCGAAGGTGAAGCCCTGGGCCTGAAACACGCGCGCCCGGCCGCCGGGGCCTTCATTTTTCTCTAGAATCGTGACGCGGTAACCGCGCTGGGCAAGCGAAGTGGCCGCCGACAAGCCCGCGAAGCCGGCCCCAATGACAATGACGTGTTTACTCACAGAAACTCGCTGATTACACAACTACGGACCAGCTCCTGCCGCCCTGCACTTACAAAGGTGCTCATAATACCGCCCGAAGCAACCGACGTTCAACGCTCGTTTCGGGCGGATACTAAGCTCAACTGCCGTTTAGCCGCAATTGTTGGCTTGTTGCTCAAATGCCCCAACACAAACGGGCCGCGAACAGCGCCAATTGGCGTCGTTCGCGGCCCGTGATACGCCCGGGGCGGGGTATACTCTCTCCCTATTCCCTACACGCCGGGGGCGTATACCTTCAGCGCATCCTTCAGCTCCTTACGAGCAATGTGAATGCGGTTTTTGACGGTTCCAATGGGGATTTGCAGCTTCTCCGCAATTTCCAGGTACTTATAGCCGATGTAGTACATCATGAACGGTGTCCGGTAGTCGGCCGACAGGCTGGCAATAGCCTGGTTGATATCAGTTACTACGAAGTCGGAGGTGGCACCGTTGTGCGTAATGTAGTTTTCGTCGGTGTTGAAGTACTGGAAGTACTCGGTACTGTCAATGTTACTGTTGCGCTTCGTTATCTTGTTGTAATTGTTGATAAACGTGTTGCGCATGATGGTGTACAACCATGCCTTCAGGTTGGTGCCGGCTTTGAACTTGTCCTTGTTGAGCAGCGCTTTGAGCAGGGTTTCCTGCACCAAATCCTTGGCATCGTCAGCGTCGCGGGTCAGGTTCATCGCCACGGGCTTCAGCGAGTAGGAAATCTTCTGTACTTGATTGGTGAATTCCAAAGAGGTCATGCTGTTTAGCTTTTCGTGGCAAAAAGTTAAACAAATATACGAGGCAAATCGAAAGTAGGGCACTGACTAGCCAACTATTTTCCAAGGCATTTACCGCGCTTGTTTAACGCCTGCCGGCAAAGTACGAACCAGCTGATTGTCAGGGCTTCCTTATTCGTGCAAGATTCGGGGAAGTCTTTTGCAAGCCCCACTGAAGGGACTCCTCAACGACCTGATAAGGAGGCTTTAGACCAAGTAGAGCTCTGTTTGAGTGTATCAACACTAACTGGCGCAGCCGCTACCCAAGCCAAGTTATTTTTTTGTTAAGCGGGCTCTGCCGCCGACTCAACCGTAGCTAGGCGTAGCTCGTCAGCTAGCATTAGGAAGTCGGTCATCAGACGCGGACGCACAGTGTTGGGAGGAAGCACCAGTGTTTCGGTATGCGCGAGTGGTCCGTACAACAACAGTTTGGCACCTTCGCAAAGCTGCCGCAAGTCGTCTACGAATTCTTGCAGCCGGTCTCGTTCCGGGGAAGCTGTCAGGACGGTGCCTACTACGTGCGGCTGGTAGATCTTGCAGATCGACTTCAGTTCCGTTACCGGCAGGTTCTGGCCGAGGTAAAGTACGTGGTGGCCTCGGGCCCGCAGCGCATAATTCATAAACAGCAGTGCCAGCTCGTGCAACTCCCCCGAAGGCAGGAACAACACCCAACGGCGGGCGGCGGTAGTAGTTACGGCGGGCAGAGCGTCGGTGGCAGTCATCATCTTCTGCCGCAGCAGATGCGTGAAAAGATGCTCCTGCGCCGGGGTTACACTACCAGTTTGCCACATTACTCCAATTCGCTGCAAGAAGGGATACACCACGTGCATCATGGCTTGCTCAAAGCCAACCCTACGGATGGCACGGTCGAGCAATCTGTTCATTTGCGGCTCGTCGAGTACTAGCATCGCCGACATCAACGCGTGCACTTGCTGGCAGTAATCGTTGGAGTCGTCGTGGCAGGAAACTACGGCATTGGAAATTTCCTGCTCGCTGAGTTGCGCGATTTTGGAAATACGATACCCCCGGCCGCAAAGAGTGGCCACATTCAGCAAACGCCGCAGGTCATCGTCGCAGTAAGTGCGGATGTTGGTGGCGGTGCGAATGGGGCGCAAGATACCGTAGCGCTGCTCCCAAATGCGAATGGTGTGTGCCTTGATGCCCGAGAGCTGCTCCAGGTCACTGATTGAGTAATGTCCCACAATTATTGGCCTCCTTCACTTTTTTCCAGAGATACGGCTCTAGGCCGCAAGATCCGGGTTGGGGCGGGCCGCCGCAGGGCCAACGCGAAATATTTCGGCGACACCCACAGCAAGCCAAATTCCTCGGACCCGTGGCGGGTAGTAACCTTATGATGCATCTTGTGCGCCATGTTCAAGGCTCGCAAGTAAGTGTTGCGCGACTTGCGCCAGAACCGGAGCCGACCATGAATCAGCACGTCGTGGACGAAGAAGTAGAGCGTGCCGTAGGCGGCAATTCCCACTCCCACCCAGAAGCGCCAGTCTTTCTGCGGCGACCCATACACGATGAGCAAGGCCGATAAAGAACCGTAGAACAGGAAAAAAAAGTCGTTGCGCTCGAAGTGGTGGGGGTGCCGCACGTGGTGCGAGCGGTGCAAAAACCACAGGGGCCCATGCAGCACAAACCGATGCATGAACCACGCTACGAATTCCATTCCCAGAAAAGTAGCCATAGAAATTCCCAGGGCTGCCGAAATCGTCATGTGGAGCTAACCGCGAAAGAAGGACAGAAGTTTGAAACGCCCGAGCTGGAAAGTTACACGATTCCGCCTGGGTATGAAAAAGCGAAGGCCTTCTTTCGCCACCACCGGGGAGCGAGAGAAGGCCAAAAGCTGAGGAAACGAAAGAAACAAGTCAGTTTTCCCAGGTGATTTTCTCCTTGGCCAGAAAGGCCTCTATGCCCCGGCGGCAATCGTGCGAGCCGCGGGCTTCAGCATTCATTTGAGCCGCGTAGCGTAAGCTTTCTTCCAAGGGCATTTCAGGAATACGGGCCAGCATCTCCTTGGTGACCTCCATGCTCTGGCTGGAGTTCTCGGTGCACAGACGTCGCGCAAACTTGTAGACGTGAGCGGCTAAGTCATCGGCGGGCACTACGCCGTTGATGAGGCCTAGTTCCAGGGCGCGCTGGGCCGGCAGTACGTCGCCAGTCAGCAGCAGCTCTTTGGTACGGGCCTCCCCTATTTTGCGCAGCAAAAACACGCTCACAATGGCGGGCAGGAAGCCGATTTTCACTTCGGTATAGCCGAACTTCGCCTCCGGCACAGCAAAGGCAAAGTCGCAGATGGTGGCCAGCCCGCAGCCGCCGGCCAGCGCGTGGCCCTGCACTTGGCCAATGACGACTTTCTTGAGCGTGTAGATCTGGTGAAAGAGCTGCATGAGGTGCGTAGAATCGGCCAGGTTATCGGTGTAGCCGAAGCTTTGCAACTCCTGAATGTAGGCTAAGTCGGCACCGGCGCAGAAGGCCGGACCTTCGGCGCGCAGCACAATTACCTTGCACGCTTCGTCGTCTTCCGCAAATTCAAAGGCCATTTTCAGCTCCGTCACCATTTCGGCGCTGAGGGCATTGCGTTTGTCGGGACGATTGAGCGTGATATAGCCAATGGCGTCGGTGGCCTCGTAGCGGATAAAGCGCAGGGCCTCCAACTCTTGCGTGGGCATGTTGTCCATAAAAAAACTCGGATTGCAACGGTGGGTGGCAGCGCAGGACCGGCTCCGCGTAGCAGAGCAGCCGGGCGCCACCAAATCAGCAGGACTTAGGTCGGCAGTAGCCAAACCTAGCAAAAACGATGTGCTAAGTAAAGCATATAGCGTACTAACCAAAACGTTGGTTTCGACTAACCTAGGATTTCACCCCGTTACCACCCCAACTAACCAGACGAAGCTCGCCAGCACCGTAACGTCAGGAGCCTGCCTACCAGCACCTTGCCGCCTGGCTCGCGGCTGGAAAACGGCTCATAATTTACACGACGAGTTGAACAGCATTAGAAAAGATTTGCTCAGAGTATAGCAACGCATCAAGCTTAACCATTCAATAGCATTTGCATTCCTATTTAGCTCTTCTAATACCGCATTATAGCCTGGGGAAAAGCTCATTACTGGATCAGCAGAAGGCTTGATATCTTCTGAATACATTCTAATCCGCGCCCAAGTAAGAACCTTATTACAAAGACTTTGCTCCCTCTGGCATCAGTATCCTGAACAGTCTGGTAGGCAATACCGTTCTTCGCAGACCCTACTACACTTGGCTATTCGTCTGATGAGCACCATTTCTTCTTGCCCCTGGGCGGCCCAGGGTGAGCAATTGCGGGAGTTTCACGACCATGAGTGGGGCGAGTCGGTGGCAGAACCCGACATTCTGTTTGAATACCTAGTACTGCACACGTTCCAGATTGGCTTCGATTTCCCGATGGTACTGCGGCGCCGGGAGGCTTTTCGGGAATATTTGGCCGGTTTCGATGCTGGCCGCTTGGCCCGGTTCGGAGAAGAAGAAATAGCGGAACTGCTGCTCAACCCGCGCATCTTGCGCAACCGTCGCAAGCTGGAAGCCACCGTGCAAAACGCCCGCGCTTGGCAACAGCTGCGCCAAGACGTGGGTGGCGAGGAGCAATTGCTGCCGTTTTTCTACGCTTTCGTGGGCGGCCAGCCGCTTGATAATCGACGCAGTACTGAAAACCCGGTTCCCCTCTCAACACCAGCCAGTGAGGCCATGAGCAAAGAGCTGAAACGCCGAGGCTTCGTGATGACGGGGCCCGTCACGTGCTACAACATCATGCAGACGGCCGGACTCGTAAATGACCACCTCACCACCTGCCCCCGCCACGCCGAATGTCAGCAGCTGGCAGCCGAGATGTGAGGCTCTGAGACATAAGAAGCGAGACATCCTGCCTAGTGGAATGTGAATAGTCGGCAGTAAGCCGGTCGAGTTATGCTTCGCTCCGCATAACTCGACTGGCTTACTGCACGCAACCACTTCGACTTTCCATCCTTTCTGGCTTCTTACTGAATGAAGTCGGGCCGGATCAGGTTTTCGAAAGTGAAGATTTCGTCCCACTTGGCCTGGGTGAGCAGCTGGCGTTTCGTTACGGCGATGTCGTGCACGGACGCCCCGCTTTTCAGCGCCTCTTTCGCAATTTCCGCCGAGGTTTCGTAGCCTAGCACTGGGTTCAGTTGCGTTACGATGCCGATGCTATTGTGCACTAGATTTTCGGCGTGCTCCACGTTGGCCGTAATACCTAGCACGCACTTTTCGCGCAAAGTGTGGCAGGCGTTGGTCATGTAAGAAATGGACGTGAATAAGGCAAAGGAAATTACTGGCTCCATCACGTTGAGTTGCAACTGCCCTGCCTCGGCCGCCATCGTCACCGTTAGGTCAGCCCCGATGACGTAGAAGGCGGTTTGATTGACGACCTCCGGCACCACCGGATTCACCTTGCCTGGCATGATGCTAGAGCCGGGCTGCAAGGGCGGCAGGTTGATTTCGTTGAAACCACAGCGCGGCCCCGATGACAACAAGCGCAGGTCGTTACAGATCTTGGAGAGCTTCACGGCCGTGCGCTTCAGTACACCCGAAAGCTGCACGTAAGCGCCGGTATCGTAAGTGGCTTCAATGAGGTCGCCGGCCAAACTCAAGTCGAGGCCGGTGATGGTGCGCAGATAGTCGGTAACCAGCTCGGCGTAGCCGTGGGGCGCGTTTACGCCCGTACCGATGGCCGTGGCACCCATGTTGATTTCGCTGATGAGGCGGCGACTGTCCTCGATGCGCAACAGTTCCTCGCGCAGGTTGGTAGCAAAGGCCCGAAACTCGTCGCCCATGCTCATGGGCACGGCATCTTGGAGCTGAGTGCGGCCCATTTTCAGTACGTTTCGAAACTCCTGGCCTTTGGCGGCAAACGCATCGGCTAGTTCTCCCAGCGCTTGGCTGTAACCCACCAGCTTGTTGCTTAGCGCGATGCGAAAGGCCGTTGGGTAGGCATCGTTGGTGGATTGCGAGCAATTGACGTGGTTGTTGGGATGGCAAAACTCGTACTGGCCTTTCGCCTTACCCATCAGCTCCAGCGCCACGTTGGCAATCACCTCATTGGCATTCATGTTCACCGATGTGCCCGCTCCACCCTGAATCATATCGGTCAGAAACTGGTCGTTGAACTCCCCAGCTGCCACCCGGTCGCAGGCCCGCACGATGCAGTCGGCAATAGCCGGATCGAGCACGCCTAGGTCGCGGTTGGCTAGTGCGGCGGCCTTTTTCACGTAGGCTAGGGCCTGCACGAACAGCGGCTCCACCCGCAACGGAATGCCCGTAATCTGGAAGTTCTCAATGGCCCGCAGCGTCTGGATACCATAGTAAACGTTTTCAGGAATGGCCCGCTCGCCAAGGAAATCGTGTTCAATCCGGGTGGTTTGCATGTCCTATAGTTCAGTTGGTGGGAAGATTGTGTACGGAACACAACAGAAATCAGGGCACGAAGGTCAACTTCTAGGTGAATACTTTAGGTTGCTGGCGTGGAAATACCAGCCGCCAGAATGTAAGTGAAGCCTAATTTTATCCGAGCTGCACTTCTACTACCACTGCCGTCGAGCCGCCTTGGTCATCGTCGGTTACTAGTAGCAATTCGTAACGCCCGTTCCCCAAGGTCCGCCGCACGGCTACGCTTTCCACTTTGCCTTGGTAAGGCTGCTGGCCAGGCGATTCTAGCCGCGCAAAGATTCCATAAGCATCAGGCTGTTTGGCATTTAGAATCCCTACGAAACTGCCGAGCACTTCCCCGTCCGCTATGGCGTCCAGAGTGTCTTCCACGGATGCCGTAACGAACAAGTGTCCATCAAAGAAGCAAGCCCCCGAAAACCCGGCCGGCTTGCCGTTGATGGTCGGTAGCTCGTAATGCTGCGTGCGTACTTCGGGTAGTTGCGGGGTACGATGGTGCAGGAAATTCAAAAAAGCAGGCAACTGGAGCCGAAACAGCAAGTTGCCCGCCGTAGAGCCCACCGTCCGCTGAAAAAGTACCAGTTCGGTGTCCGTAGTGGCAGCGGCCTCCAAATTAAGCGTAACGCCCGCCGGCAAAGATTCCCGCAGCCGAGCGTAAAGCGGCCCTAGCCCCACCGGATACACCGTCGCGGCTGGTTGCTCGCCCTTGCCGATGGGCACCCAAAAGCCAGTTTCCCGTGCCGGAGTAGCCCCCGAACCGCACACCAACAATCCGGTTTCTCCCGTGGCAGCATCCGTCAGCGCAGTCAGACATTCCAAGTCCGGCTTGAGTGACTTCGGGATGCGGCCCGAACTGAAATGCGCCGTATCGAAGAGCGTAATGGCCTGCCCCGGCTGTAGCTCCGCGGCTCCAAACCGGTATAGGTAGGGCGAGTCGTCGCCGATGATGTAGACGGTGTCGCCCAGTATTTCCACTCCCGAAGCGGAAGGTAGGTTGGGCAGGTCCAGCTGACGAAGGATAGTGGCGCGCATGGGTTGAATGGCTTAATTGTTACATGGTTAAATGGTTGATTGTTCAACGATTTATCAGAACAGCCAACCATTTAACCATGTAACAATTAAGCCATTCAACCACAGTTTTACTTCACAATTGTAAATTCCACGCGCCGGTTGAGGCGGCGAGTTTCTTCTTTGTCGTTGTTGGCTCGCGGGCGGGAGCCACCGTACCCAATGGCCGTAATGCGTTTCTCGTCCACGCCGCGCGTAACAAGGTAGCGGCGCACTTCTGCCACTCGGTCCTCCGACAGTTTTTGGTTAAGGTCGGCGTTGCCTTGGTTGTCGGTGTGGCCTTCCAGACGAATATTTACCGTTGGGTTATCCGAGAGAGTCCGGGCCAGGCGGTTCAGTTCGGCGTACGAAGCGGGCAGCAGCGTAAACTTGCCTTGCGCAAAAATCAGGGTGGGCAATTCCAGGCTGGAACCTACCGCTGCCGGCACCAGTAGCAGTTCCACAGTGCGGGAGCCAGTCATGTTCACTGTATCGGTAGCCGTGAGGAAACCGGGGCTGGTGGCGGCCAACCGGTAGCGGCCCGCTGGTATGGTCACCTGGAAAGCTCCGCTGCCGGGCACGCTCCGAGCCGTAGCATTGAAAACGATATCGTTATTGAGGCGGGTCACTTTTACTTCGGCGGCTAGCACCTCGCGGGTTTTGGCATTCAGGACGCGGCCCGTGAGCAAGGTACGCGGCACTACCGCCGGCGCCGCCGTTACTGGCGCAGCTGGAGCAGTCGAGTCGGGCGGCACTACCGCCGTCAGGACGCCCGTTGCCGTGCGGAATAAATCGGCCAGGCCGTTGGGGGTGCGCGAGGAGGCGTAATAGGCTTGTTTGCCGTTGGGGGCCAACGTGAAATACGCGTCGAAGCCCGGCCCATTGATGGAGGTGCCCAGGTTACGCGGCTCGGTCCACCGAATCCAGGTGTCGTCGAGGCGAGTGGTCACGAAAATGTCGGCGCTGCCGTAGCCCGCATGGCCGTAGGAACTAAAGTAGAGCGTTTTGCCATCCGGGTCCAGCCAGGGCGCGAAGTCGAACCCCGGCGAGTTGATGAGGCTGCCTAAACTAAGCGGCTCGCCCCAGGTACCCGTGGGTGTGGGCAGGCTTACGTACAAGTCGTTGGCGCCTTGCGAGTCGCTACGCTCCAGCGAGAGAAGCAATACCTTCTGGTTGGGCGTCATGAAGAAGTTGGTGGCTGGCCCAGTCGAATAGTAGTTGGCTATATCCAGCGGGACGGGGCGCTCACTCTTTTGTGGGCTGCGCGCTATCGTCGAAGCGTTTTCGTCGCGGAAGCTGCCGTCGCGCTCGTAGATGCCGCGCACTAGCAACGTGTTGCCTTGCGGCCCAATTATGGACATCACGCCGTTGTTTCGCCGCGTGTTAAGAGCGTCGAGGCGCCGGGGTGGTTCCCAGCTATGCCCCTGGTTGGGAGAAGTACTCACCCAAATATCCCCCGACTCAGTATTGCCTTCCGTGTTGCCCGCAAACCGGGTGCGGGAGAAGTAAAGCATGTTGCCGTCGGGCGTCAGTACGGGTTGCAGCTCGTTGCCATTGCTGTTGAGGGCTGTCAAGGGTTCGGGCTGGCCAAAACCTGGCTGCGTAGCATCCACGTTCAGCCGCAGCCGAAACAGTCGCCACTGCTGAGTGCCGCGATTTTGGGGCCGCTGCACTACCACCGGCGTACCATTAAACTTGTCGGCACTCACCACGGACGCGCACTTTTCGTTGCCGCGTACTACCAGCAGCACGCTCCCAATGGGGCCGCTAGGCACCAGCTTCCACTGCTGATACAGGCTGCCCGACCACGGCCGCTGTACCAGTGGCGCGTCCTCGTCGGGCTTATCTACGGTGAGACACTTGTTGCTATGGCGAGCCTCGATCCGATAATATTCGCTGCCTGGTGCTACGCGCACAAAGCGCCATTGCTGGTTGGCCGGGTGTGCAAACTCCCATTGCACCACGGCGGCCCCAGCTTCTTGTGAGGCTTTGCTGATGTCGAGGGCGCGGCCACTACTGCGAGCAACGATGCCGTACCAAGCGTTTTCTTCGGGAGCGGCTTCTGCGTACTGCGCCTGGAGTGAGCCTGGAGCCAGCAAGGAAAGCAAAAGAACAAATAGAAGAAGGCGAAACGGCGGCTGAATCATGGGCAACAGAACGGAAAGTAAGGGCCGCAAGTTAATCCAAAACCAACCGGTAACAGAAAGCAACGCGCCGGGCTCCCAACGAAGGAACCCGGCGCGCCATTACTTTCCAAGGTGCTTACTGCTGCTACTACGCGTTACTGATGTACTTGAAGCGCACGAAACGGTCGTTTTCGTAGATAGCAGTGAAATGCCCACCATTTTGAGTTTTACGCTGGGCTTTGCGTTCAGACTTTGCAGTGCCGCTCATCGGTACCGCTGGGTAAGAACCGGGCATGATGCCGGGGACATGACAAATGAAGGAAAGGATTTTCGAGGCCATAGGGTGTGGTCTGTTTTTAAGCAGTTAACAAAGAATGTGCGTTGACTTAGGTGTGGAAATGGAAGGCGAGCGGCGAGGTACTGTATAATGATATTATCATTTCATTGAACGATGCCAAGGTATAATTTTTCTTAAATTAATGTAAATACGTGCTAATGCGTAATTCCTTATCCGTACTAGCACTTACTATACTGTACGTGTTAGCACGTGCACTTTTGGCGGGCACAAGCGTCTAACGCTTCCCGTGGCTTGATTTAACTTGTGCCAGCTCTCGTTTTCGGACGTCGGATTCTCGCCCTTCTATGAGCTATTAAAAGGCAAGAACTAGGCAGCCACGCCCTAAAACGCTGCCGCTAGGTCATGAATAGTCGTCCTCTTTATACTCTAGCTGATAAGCTTGTGGCGCAAGGCATACTGAATAAGCCCTACCACCGACTTGGAATTCGTTTTAGCTAGAATGTTTTTGCGGTGCGTTTCCACCGTCCGCTCGCTAATAAACAGTTGCTCAGCAATGTGGAAGTTGGAGTATTCGCGGGCAATGAGTTGAAGGATCTCCTTCTCCCGCGCCGTCAGTTCAACGGGGTGTTCTTCTCCTGTATTTCGGCGTTTGGGAGTTGCTACCTGCATATTCTGCAGGAGGGTTGCGCCCACTTCAGGGCTGAAAAACGTGTGGCCGATGGCTACTTGCCGGATAGCCTCACTTAGCTCGTTTTTCGTGGCATTCTTCAGCAAATAACCAGAGCCGCCCGCTTCCAATACTTCTCGCACTGAATTATGATCGTGCAGCATGCTCAGAGCCACGAGACGCACATCGGGCCGGGTGGCATGGATGGTGTGTACCAATTCAATGCCTGTCATTCGCAGCATATCAAGATCTACGATGGCTACGCTGATTTCGGGATGGTCGTGGAGGCGGCTTAAGGCTTCCGGGCCGGAACCTGCCTGCGTCACAATACGAATATCCGTTTCCTGCCGAAGCAAGGTTTTAATTCCCTCGATAACCACTTGGTGGTCATCAACCAGCAGCACGTAAATGCGTTTGACAGTAGGCAACGATTCTTCTATACTCATCACAATCAGGCAGGTCGGCACATTGGTAAGGCGTTCCGCAGGTAACTGCGCCCTCACATCTTCTTCGTTCAGAGGAGAAAGTTAGTAGAATACCATGTACATCTCAGCATATAGCGTTGAGCGTATTCAGCAGAGGCCCTCTTGGTTTGTTGGTAGTAAGCTCCAGATAATTCTCTAACGCTGCTGATTTTCCTGCTATTGCACGCTGCTTGCTGGCTGGTGTGGAAGCTTATATCTCACTATGACAGGGCACAAGAGACTACCGAATGGTTTGTTGGCTGCCGTGTTTGGAAAAGCTTGTTACATCTCGGCAACACCCCGCGAGTGGAAGTAGTAAAAAGACGAGCATCTAAGCTCTGAACACTCATTTTTTCTCGTTTCAATTTTTCCCACCATGCGCAAAGGCACCACAGTCACCTGGAAATACGGCACCGGTACGGCCACCGGCAAAATCGAAGAAACGCACAAAGAAACCGTTTCTCGCAAGCTGCAAGGCGCCGACATCACCCGCCACGGTACCCCCGAAAACCCTGCTTTCTTGATTGTGCAGGCCAATGGCGACCGGGTACTTAAGTTGAAAAGCGAGATAAAGAGTGCCTAAGCCTGAAAACGCAGCTTTCTTAAGGCACTCACAACTGATGATTCTATGGAGGGACAAAGAAAAAAGCCCCGCTGGAATTTCCAGTAGGGCTTTTTAAAGCTTGTTAGCACAAGCTATTTCTTATCGACGGGTTCGATGAAGGCTTGCTCTTCCATCTCAGTGGGCACTACCACAATGCCTTGTTGGAGCTTGGAATTGTTCTTACCGTAGAGGAAGTACACCACAAAGCCCAGTAGCATCCATACCAGAGCCAGTTTAAGCGTATTCGCGTCCAGGGCCACAATCATCAGCAAGCAAATAGCAGCTCCTAGGAAAGGTACCAGTGGGAAGCTCGCCGTGGAAAGCGGCGAGCGGAACGGCCGCGGCTGCTCCGGATCGGACCGGCGCATCAACCACACGCCTACGCTCACCAGCACGAAAGCCAGCAGTGTACCAAAGGAGGTAAGGTCGCCAGCTAAGGAGCCAGGCACGAAGGCCGCAAAAGCGCCCACAAACACCAACAGCACCAAATTTGACTTGTAAGGAGTACGGAATTTGGGGTGCAATTCGGAAAAAGCCTTGGGCATCAGGCCGTCGTTGGCCATTGAAAAAAACACGCGGCTTTGGCCCATGAGCATCACGAGAATAACCGACGAGAAGCCGGCTAGAATGGCCACAGTCACGGCCGTGGAAAGCCACTCGAAGCCGGGCATGTGTTCCCGGATGGCGTAGGCTACGGAAGCTTCGCCGCCCTTAGCCGGGTCAGCGAATTCGCGCCAGTTGGCTACGCCCGTCAGCACGTGGCCGAACAGGATGTAGAGGAAGGTGCAAACCGCCAATGAGCCTAGAATACCAATGGGCATGTCACGCTTGGGGTTTTTAGCTTCCTGCGCGGCCGTACTCACGGCGTCGAACCCAATGAAGGCAAAAAATACGATGGCCGCCCCACCCAGAATGCCGCCCCAGCCATGTTTGTTCCAAGCTGTATACTCGCGCACTATCTCACCGGCGGCATTTTTTACCGGCTCGGCGTTTTCGGGAATGAGATAAGGCGTATGGTTGGCGGGGTTGATGAACTGCCAACCCACGGCGATGAAAATCAATACAATGGCCACTTTCACCACCACAATAATCGCGTTGAACGTAGCCGATTCCTGCGTGCCTTTGATGAGCAGCAAACTAAGTGCAACAATGATAACAAGTGCTGGTAAGTTGATGATACCGCCTTCGAAGGGAGAGTGACTCAGATTGAAGGGTATCTGCGTCCCAAAGACCTGTAAGAGCTTATTGAGGTATTCGCTCCAGGCAATGGCCACGGTGGCGGCCCCCAACGCGTATTCCATAATCAGAGCCCAACCGATTACCCAGGCTACAAACTCGCCCATGGTGGTGTAGGCGTAGGTGTAGGCCGAGCCGGCAATCGGAATCATGGCGGCGAATTCGGCGTAGCAGAGCCCGGCGAAAGCGCAGCCAATGGCGGCCACGATGAAGGCGAGCGTTACGCCTGGCCCGGAAGCTTGAGCCGCAGCCGCAGCCGTACGCACAAACAAACCGGCCCCAATGATGGCCCCGACGCCAAGCGCCACAAGATTGGCCGCGCCCAACGTGCGCTTCAGCGAGCCTTCCCCCGAGGAGTTGGCCTCACCCAGCAGCTGGGACAGCGGTTTTTTGGCGAAAATACTTGCCATACAGATGTAGTGAGAGAAGAAAAAGGAAAGGTGAAGGTGGAAAGACAAACTAGCACGACAGCCTGCAAGCCCGTGTGCGGCCCCCAATATAGGCGTTTCTGCGTTGCGTAGGGCGCCACCGGCTCCCTGAAAAACTCCTAGGAGCAGATTAAACCCAGCCGTGACTAGCTGCTCTAACCGGTCATAACTCCTTACATAGACTGTCTTCCCATGAAAAAGATGCTTGTATTGCTCGCCGCCTTTACCCTGACAGTTGGGGCTGCCGCTGCTCAAACTACCACCGCCCAAACCGCTCCCGCTACCCGCATGGACAAGGGCCACATGAAAGGCGACGCCCGTACGCCCGAACAACGCGCTGACATGCAGACCAAGCGCCTCACCCAGCAACTCGGCCTCTCCGCCGACCAGACCGCCAAAGTCCGGGAAATCGTGCTGGCCCACCACCAGGAAATGCAGACGCTACGCGACAAATATGCTGCCGCCGACACTCGTAAAGGCGCGGGCCCAGAAGTGAAGGCCGTGCAAGAAAAGTATGATACGCAGCTCAAAGGCGTGCTCAGCGCCGAGCAGTACGCCAAGTACGACCAACTCCGCGACGACAAGATGGAGAAGCGCCGGGAGAAGATGAAGGACAATAGAATGAAAGCGAAGAGCTAAGTTTCTTCAAATTCGAAAAGCCCCAACCAGTTTTGGTTGGGGCTTTATTTATGCATGTTGGTTTCCTTTAGCGTCTAACAATGCGAGACTTAAACCCAATGAGGAATGGAATGGAGACGGCCGAATTCTAGGGAATGAAGCGTACGCATAAGTAATAGCTTAGAGTTGACCGAGTAGCACTATCAAGAAAAATTATGAGAGTGTACTACAAGATTGTAGTACACTCTCATAATTTTTCTTGATAGTGCTACTCGGCTTGCTATAGTGCGGGGATGGTGCCCGAGCACAACCGTGCTCCGCTGCTCCCACGAGCCGCCACGTGGCCTAGAGCGAAACCTTACGAGCCAATGTTAGCTTTTGCACTACCGGCAATCTTCTGCTTGTTACAATTAGCTTCAGGTAATACATTTGATAAGACCGCCCCACCCGGCGGTGCCTCCACCACATCCAACACCCCATGAGTCCTCTGCCCAGTAGTACCGCGTCGGTACAAATTCAGCAGTTTTACGACAAAGGCCTAGCCCACGCGAGCTACGCCATCCGCAGCGGCCGCCAAGTGGCTATCATCGACCCGGCCCGCGACCCCCAACCCTACTACGATTTCGCCGACGAGCACGACGCCCGCATTATTGCCGTCATCGAAACCCACCCCCACGCCGACTTTGTGAGCAGCCACCTCGAAATAGCGGAGGAAACCGGCGCCACTATCTATTGCAGCAAGCTGGTGCAGGCCAGCTACCCCCACGAGCCCTTCGACGACGGCGACCGAATCACCATCGGGACTGTAGAGCTGCACGCCCTTAATACCCCCGGCCACTCCCCGGACTCCATTAGCGTGCTGCTCATCGACGAATTTGCTCACCACCGCGCCGTATTCACCGGCGACACGCTGTTTGTGGGCGACGTGGGCCGGCCCGACTTGCGCGAAGATGACAATGTAGGCGGCCACAGCCGCGAAGACCTGGCGGCTCAGCTCTACCAAAGCATCCGCCAGAAGCTCATGACGCTGCCTGCTACTACCAAAGTGTATCCGGCTCACGGTCCCGGCTCACTCTGCGGCAAAACCACCAGCACCGACCTCGACAGCACCATTGGCAAGGAAATAAAGACCAACTACGCCCTGCAACCAATGTCGCGGGAAGAGTTTGTCAAGGTATTGCTCGAAGACCAGCCCTTCATGCCCAAATACTTCGGGCACGATGTGATGCTGAACAAGCAGGGCGCGCTGCCCTTCGAGGATAGCGTGCGGGCCGTGCCGCGTTTGTCGCCCGATGCGACGTTGGAATCCGGCGTGCTCATTATTGATACGCGGCCGGCGGCGCAGTTCCGGGCGGGTCACTTGCCGGGCGCCATCAACCTGATGGATGGCGGCAAGTTCGAAACCTGGCTGGGTTCAGTAGTGGGGCCGCAAGAACCGTTCTACCTCATTGCTGACACCCAGATTGCGCTGGACGTAGTAATTCGCAAAACAGCGAAGATTGGCTACGAGGGCAACATTAAAGGAGCCCTTCTCACACCCCGCGAATTGCCGGCCACTAACCCCGAAACGGACGTGGAGCACGTGCGCCACCAGCCGCAGGATTTCACCATCGTGGACATTCGCAACCGCACCGAGGCCCAGCAGCCCATCTTCGACAACGCCCTGCTGATTCCGTTGCCGGAGTTGCGCGAACGGGCGTTGGAAGTTCCAACCGACAAACCGATACTAGTACACTGCGCCGGCGGCTACCGCTCGGCGGCCGGGGCTAGCATTCTGAACGCCGCTCTGCCCAGCGAGGTGTCGGTGTATGATTTGGGCGAAGCAATTTCAACGTTCCAGTCGCAGCCGGTGCATTAGAATAGATTCTGACAAAGCAAAACGCGGAAGTTCGTGGGGGCTGTGCTCCGCGGGCTTCCGCGTTTTGCTTGGACGACTAGCTGCGGGAACTGGAAGCTGGTGCTTTATCTTTGAAGATTATGCGCGTACTACACACCGCCGACTGGCACCTGGGCCAGCGCTTCATCAGCGGCCACGAACGAACCGATGAGCACCGCCACTTTCTCGACTGGCTGGTGAGCACGGTCAAAGAACAACAGGTGGAAGTGCTGGTGGTAGCCGGCGACATTTTTGATACCGGCTCGCCTTCCAACCAGGCGCTGGAGCTCTACTACTCTTTCCTGCTGAACATGCGTGGCACTTGCTGCCGCGACGTGGTAGTGGTGGGCGGCAACCACGACTCGCCCGCCACGCTCAACGCCCCCGCCCGCCTGCTGCGCCATTTGCGCGTGCACGTAGTTGGCTGCGTGCCCGACTGTTTTGAGGACCAGGTTCTGGTGCTGGACGATGCCGCCGGTAAGCCCGGCCTGGTGGTGTGCGCTGTGCCTTTCCTGCGCGACCGGGACGTGCGGCTCTCCGTACCAGGCGAAACGGCCGAGGAGCGCGAAACCCGCATCAAGCAAGGCATTGCCGACCATTATACCCGCCTGGCAGAAGTGGAGCGCGTGTGGCAGCTGAAAGATCTGGGCCTGCCTGTGCTGGCCACCGGCCACTTGTACGCCGCCGGCGCCGCACCTTCCGACTCGGAGCGGACCATTCACGTCGGCAACCTGGGGCAGATTACGGCCGACCATTTTCCGACGGTGTTCGATTATGTAGCGCTGGGGCACTTGCACCGGCCGCAGCGTGTGGGCGGCCGGGAGCATATTCGCTACTGCGGCTCTCCTATTCCCCTATCGTTTTCGGAGATTGACCACCCCAAAGAAGTGCTGCTGCTGGATTTCCGGGCGGGCCGGCTGGCGGAGCTGCAAAGTCTACCGGTGCCGGGTGCGCGGCGGCTAGTGCGCTTCCACGGTACGCTGGACGAAGTAAGCCAGGGCCTCACCGCCTACGACAACACCGGCTACCCCCTACCCGCCTGGGCCGACGTGCAGATTCACTCCGAGCTGACGCAGCTGGAAGTAGCCGACGCCCTGCTGAAAGTAATTCAGGAACTAGACCGCCAACAGCTGGAAGTGCTGGCTCGCCGCCACTTCCGCCTCGTGAAGCTACGGGCCCTCGGCGAAGCGGAAGAAGCCGAAGCCATCCTTACGCGCAGCCTCCACGACTACACAGAGCGCGAAGTATTCGAGCAGCGCCTCGAAGGCGAGCCGGAAGAAAGCCGCGCCGAGTTGCTGCGCACGTTTGATGAGCTGCTCGAAAGAATGTGAAGTATGCTGCTAGCTCAGAAAGCCTCAGCAACTATCCTAATGATTCCACTTTGAAGTGAATTCTTGATGACTATCAACAACGACATCCTGATTTACCAGTCGCCCGACGGACAGACCCAGCTCCAGGTTCAGCTGCAAGACGAAACTGTGTGGCTGACGCAGGCACAGATGGCGGAGCTGTTTGCGACTACCAAGCAAAACATCAGCTTACATACCCGCAACGCGTTTAAAGAGAAAGAACTGGATGAGCAATCAGTTGTCAAGGAATCCTTGACAACTGCCGTCGACGGGAAAAGCTACCGCGTTAAGCACTATAATCTGGACGTGATTATTTCGATTGGGTACCGTGTAAAGTCTTTGCGGGGTACCCACTTCCGACAGTGGGCGACGCAGATACTGCGGCAGTACTTGGTAGAAGGTTATGCACTGAATGAGCATCGTTTGCGGGAAAGCACCCGGCAGTTGGCCGACCTTAAACGCCTGGTACAATTGCAAGGGGAAGTAGCGGCCAGCCAAGAATTAACCACCGACCAGTCGGATGCGCTGCTGCGAGTGCTAGGCGACTATGCCCGCGCCCTCGATGTGCTCGACCAATACGACCACCAACGGTTACGAGTGCGTGGCACGGCAGCGGACGAGCCTTTCTTGCTGACCTATGAAGCAGGCCTGCGAGCGGTGGAAGGGCTGCGTCAGCAGTTTGGGGGCAGTGTCTTGTTTGGCCGGGAGAAAGACGCCTCTTTTCAAAGCTCTGTGCGCAGCATCTACCAGAGCTTTGGTGGTGAGGATTTGTATCCGAGCGTGGAAGAGAAGGCCGCCAACCTGCTCTACTTCGTGGTTAAAAACCATTCCTTTTCCGACGGAAATAAGCGTATCGCGGCCTTTCTGTTCGTGTGGTTTCTCGACCAAAACCGCTGCCTCTACAAGCCTGATGGGTCTCGCCGGCTTGCTGACAACGCCTTGGTTGCTCTCACGCTGCTCATCGCCGAGAGCAAGCCAGAAGACAAGGATACTATGGTGACGCTGGTAGTAAACCTGATCAACCAGGACAACTAGAGCGGTTCTCAGCCCAGTGCATACCATAGGAATAGACCATCTTCTCGCACTTCTACCTGCGCGCTGCTATTCCCTGCAAAGCTGCTGACCTACCTTTGGCCAGAAGGCGCGCATTGTGATGCTTACTGCATGTTAGAAACCCCGGAACAACATTTGCACCCCGCCGACGAGCCATATTCGCATAAGTATGTGCTGGCGGGGCAGACGGTAAGTGTGCTAACCACGGCTCTTGTTGAGCAGCACTGCTTGGGGAAGCCGCTAGCTGATATTCGAACGCTGGCGGCTATTCAGCCGGAGGCGCTGATGTTGAATCATGGCACGTTTGGCAGCACGCAAGCCGCGGCGAATGAAGGGCAGTTTCCGACGGTGGTGGTGCAGCAGCGCGGGCCGGACTTGGTACTGTCTTGTGCCTGCACCACTCCGAAAAACAATCTGTGCGAGCACCAGGCGCAGGTGCTGCTTGCCATTTTGCAACGCAAGGAGCTGCGTCTGTATTTCGACAAACCAGCCCGCCACGCCTTCCTGCGCACCATAGCCCGCGACTATGGCCTAGAGCAATCCGAAGACCTTGACGCTCACTTCAACCTAACCTACACCCGCCCGGCTGCCGTAGCCGCGACGCCCATACGAGCCGACTTGTTCCCCGTTACGGCCGCCACCAAACAGGAGCTGAAGACACAATTGCTGGCCCCAAAACAAGAGCCCGCCGCTCTTGAGAATACGACCCAGCTGTTGGTGCTGAGTCGGCACCGCTACTATGGGCACCTGACTCTGTACTTGGCGGAAGCGGCTACGACGGCCACGGGCAAGGTGAAGAACCCCGTGAATGTGCTCAACCCGCTGGATGGCATTTGGCAGCTCCAGCAACCGGACGAAGTCAAGTTTTACACGGGTATTTCCCGCTTCCAGCGTAATTACGAAGATACCCGCTCCGGCGCGGCCATTGAAGCCCTGCGGGCGGTGGTGCAGAATCCTACGGGCTTGCCGGTGTACGCGCACAAGGCGTCAGTATCTGAGAACCTCACGGCGCAGTCGCTGGTGCCGGTGCGGCTGCGGCGGGCGCCGCTGGATCTGCGGCTGCTCGTGACCGAACAGGGCGAATACTACGAGGTGAGCGGCAAGCTGCTCATCCACGATCAGCCGCTGGATTCGAAGGGTCTCACGATTCGGTACGAGTACTTCGTGGCGGCGCACGACGCGCTGTATTTGCTCGATGACTTGGACGTATGGCGGGTGGTCGATTTTTTCCAGAAGCGTAACAATACCCTACTCATTCACCAAAGCAAGTTTGCGGAGTTCAAGCGTGATGTGCTGGCTAACCTGGAAGACCGACTGCACATCACCTACGGCTACCTGCGGCCCGCCACGCCCGAGCAGCGCCGGGAAAGCGGCTTCGATGAGGCCCCAAAGCCGCTGCTTTACCTCTCCGATGCCGGCGCACACGTAGAGTTGCTGCCGGTGATGCGCTACGGGCCGGTGGAAATTTCCGTGCTGTCGAGGCGGCGGCTGTATGGGACGGATGCGCTGGGGCGGGAATTTTTAGTGGAGCGCGACGCGGCTGCGGAAACCTTGTTTACGGCGGCTTTGCTCCGGCACTTTCCCGATTTCTGGGAGCAGTTCAGCCAAGAGGCGCTGTACGTGTCGAAGAAGCAGTTTTTGCGGGAGGAGTGGTTTTTAGAAGCTTTTGAGGATTGGCGCGGCGCGGGCATCACCATTCTGGGCTTCAACCAACTCAAGAACAACCTCCTCAACCCCCACAAAGCCCGCGTGACGGTGCGCGTGACCGGCGAAAACAATTGGTTTGACACCAAGCTGCACGTGCGCTTCGGCCAGCAGGAAGCCTCGCTGTGGAACCTGCACAAAGCCATCCGCAACAAAACCCGCTACGTGCAGCTCGACGACGGCAGCCGCGGCATCTTGCCCCAGGAATGGATGGACAAGTTTGCGGCCTACTTCGCGGCGGGCGAGGTAGTAGTAGACACCATCCGCACGCCCAGCAGCAACTTCACGACCCTGGCGGAACTCTACGACCCGGAGGCGCTGACGCCCGAAACCCACGCCCAGCTGGCCCGCTACCAAGCCGCCGTGGCGGACTTTGCGGGCATTGAGGCCGTGGAGTTGCCCGCTGGCCTCCAGGCAACTCTGCGCGAGTACCAACGGCAGGGCCTGAGCTGGCTGAACTTCCTCGACACGTTCAACTTTGGCGGTTGCCTGGCCGATGATATGGGCTTGGGCAAAACCTTGCAGGTGCTGGCTTTCATTCTGCGTCAGCGTGAGCAAAACCGTCCGGGCGCCAATCTGGTGGTAGTGCCTACTTCACTGGTCTTCAACTGGCAGGCCGAAGTGGAGAAGTTCGCGCCTTCCTTGCGAGTACACGTGCTGCACGGCGCCGGCCGCCGCCTCCACACCCAGACCTTCGACGCCGCGGACATCGTGCTGACAACCTATAACACAATGGTATCGGACATCCGGTGGCTGAAGGAGTACGGCTTCAACTACGTGTTTTTGGATGAAGCGCAGGCCATCAAAAACCCGGACTCGCAACGCTACCGCGCGGCCCGGCTGCTGCAAGCCCGCAACCGCGTGGTGCTGACCGGCACGCCGGTCGAAAACAACACCTACGACCTGTACGGGCAGCTTTCCTTTGTCTGCCCCGGTCTGCTAGGCAGCCGGCAACACTTCCAGGACCAGTACGCCGCTCCCATCGACAAATTCAAGAATACGGAACGAGCCCGGGCGCTTCAGCGTAAAATTAGTCCGTTCGTGCTGCGCCGCACCAAGTCGCAGGTGGCGGCCGAGCTGCCCGACAAGACCGAGATGGTGCTGTACTGCGAAATGGGCGCCGAGCAGCGCCGGGTGTACGAAGCCTGCAAGCAGGAATACCGGGCCAAGCTGCTAGGCCAGCACGAGGGTTTGCTGCGCAAAAACAGCTCGCACATCTTACGCGGCCTCACCGAGCTGCGTCAGATCTGCGACGCCCCCGCCCTGCTGCGCGAGCAGGAATATTACGGCTCTTCTTCGGCCAAGATGGACGTGCTGCTGGAGGAAATCACGACCAAAGCCTCTCAACACAAAATTCTGGTTTTCTCGCAGTTCGTGGCCATGCTCGACCTCATTAAGCGGGAGCTAGACCAACGGGGCATCCCGTACGAATACCTCACCGGCCAGACCCGCAACCGCGCCGGTGCCGTCACGAATTTCCAGCAGAATGACGACGTGCGCGTGTTCCTCATCAGCCTCAAAGCCGGCGGCACGGGCCTCAACCTCACCGCCGCCGACTACGTGTACCTCGTGGACCCGTGGTGGAACCCGGCCGTGGAAAACCAGGCCATCGACCGGAGTCACCGCCTCGGCCAAACCAAAAAGGTGGTAGCCGTGCGTCTCATCTGCCCCGATACCATCGAGGAAAAAATCATGAAGCTGCAAGACGCCAAACGGGAGCTGGCCCACGAACTCATCAAAACCGACGTGGCGGTGGTGAAAAACCTGACGCAACAGGAGCTGCTGGATCTGTTTAGCTAAGGGCTTGGGTGGCGCCCAACATAAAGAGCTTCCTAAAATTCAGAACATATGGCTCAGAAGTAGGGTAAGGATACATGTAGAAGGCGTGCAAATAATCAAGCCTGCTAGACAGCCGCCCCCTAACGCAGCTGGTTCCAAGGCGTTTAGTGGCGGCCTGATGAACAGTATAATCGGCTAACTACTATGACAACGCTAAAGCGCGCACTCATTATAGAAGATGACCCCGACATCGCGCATTTGGTACAAGTAAACCTGCGCGATATTAACTGTGAGGCCGATATTGCCCACAACGGACTAGAAGGGATGCACCAAGCCCTTACCGACCCGTACGATGTCATCTTGCTCGACATTATGCTGCCTGGTCTTAATGGCATCGAAGTATGCCGCCGCCTGCGCGAGCAGCGCCTTACCACGCCTATTCTCATGCTGACTAGCAGGCAGGAGGAAATTGACAAAGTGCTGGCCCTCGATTTAGGTGCCGACGACTACCTCACCAAACCCTTCAGCGTGCGCGAAATGCTGGCCCGCGTGAAAGCCCGCCTGCGGCGCTCAGTACCGGAAAAGGAACCAGGCTTTGCGGGTGGGGCAACGCAAACGCTGTTTGCCGTGCGCGACCTAACTCTCGACACCCAGCAACGCCGCGTAACGGTAGCCGGCCGAGTGGTGGAGCTTACGGTAAAGGAATTCGATTTGCTGGCGCTGCTGCTGCGCCACCCTGGCCGGGCGTATTCGCGCACCGAGCTCCTGGACTTGGTGTGGGGCTATTCCTACGCGGGCTACGAACACACTGTCAATTCCCATATCAATCGCCTGCGCCTGAAAATTGAGCGCGACGCCGCCCACCCCGAATACGTGCTCACGGTGTGGGGCGTGGGCTACAAGCTCGGGGCCGAAACTACTGCTGGCGAATGAGATGGCAGAGCCTCCAAGTCCGGCTGTCGGTGCTGTTTGTGGCGCTGCTGCTGGGCGTAAGCGGCCTGTACGTTTGGCTGCTGTATCGCTCAGCCGACGAGTTTGTGGCCGAGCAACTGCAACGCCGTAATCGTACGCTGGCCGCCTCTATCGCCCAGGCCCTGCACATCGACGAGCACACCAACGAAATTCCGGCCGCCGCCCTGCGCCAGACCTTCGACGCGGCCATGATTATCAATCCGCGCATCAATCTATTCTTGGTGGGGCTCGACGGCAAAATTCTTACTGCCTCAGCTAGACCTGACAAAGTGCAGCTCACGCACGTGCCCACCAAACCCATCCGGGCTTTTCTGGGTGGGCGTGCACCGTTGCCTATCTGGGGCACCGACCCCTGCCGGCCAGACGAGCCGAGTCCGTTTTCGGCGGTGCTGCTGCCCAACAGCACGGGCGCTCCACATTGCTACCTCTACATTACCCTCGATGGCCATACCACTTCCGACGAGCCTTCGGTGCTGCAACACGGCCACCTGTTGCGCATGCTGCTGCGTACGCTGGTGGTAGCGGGCGTGGGCGTGGCCATTCTGGGCTTGCTGCTGATTTCAGTGCTGACCCGCAACCTGCATCAGCTGTCGGTGGCCGTGCGCAGTCTACAACGCGGCGACTACTCGGTGCGAGTGGTGGGCATCAGCCCCGGCGATGAAGTGGGAAAACTGGCCGCAGCCTTCAACGAGATGGCGGCCCGGACGCAAGAAGCCATAACGTCGTTGGAAAGCAACGACCGGCTCCGACGCGAACTTATTGCCAATGTATCGCACGACTTGCGCACTCCACTGGCCAGTGTGGAAGGCTACACCGAAACTATTCTGCTCAAAGATGCCTCCCTTACCGATGCCGAGCGGCAAGGCTACCTGCACACCATTCTCAACAACACCCGCAGCCTGAAACGGCTGGTGTCGGAGCTGTTTGAATTATCGAAACTCGAAGCCCGGCAGACCCTACCCCAGCCCGAACCTTTCGCCGTAGCCGAGTTAGTGCAGGATGTGCTGCTCAAGCTGAAGCCGGAAGCAGAGGCGCGGGCCATACGGCTAGAAACGCAGCACCCGCCCGCCTTGCCGCTCGCCTACGCCGATGTTGGCATGATTGAGCGAGTGCTCCAAAATCTACTGGACAATGCCGTGCGTTATACCTCCGCGGGAGGTGGCGTGCAGGTGACAATAGCCGTGTTGCCCAACACCCAGCGCCTCCGCTTAGAAGTCTGCGATACAGGCCGCGGCATTGCCCCCGGCGACTTACCACACGTCTTCGACCGTTTCTACCGCTCCCCTCAGATGCGCTCCAAACACCACGGCCTAGGTTTGGGCCTGGCCATTGCCCACCGTATAGTGGAGTTGCACGGCAGCCAGCTCAGCGTCACGAGTACCGAGGGCGAGGGTACCTGCTTTGCCTTTACGCTGCCTCTGCACGAGGAAAAGCCCGTAAAACCCCACGAATCGGTGTAACAGAAGACTCAAGCGTGAGGCAGAGGCAGAACTGACTCTACGAAGCCGGACAGAAAAGAGAGGAAAATGTAACCAATTCGTGATAACTCCGCGCTAGCCGGCCCGTGTAACTAGCTCACCATCACGTCTACTTCTCCTCTTTTTCTCAGGTTATGAAAACACGCATTTCAGGAATGATCGGGCTGACACTCGTCGGGTTGCTCGGCGCTTGCACCAAAACCGAAGACGTGGCTCCGTCCACAACGGCTATCAACGCGGCGTCCAGCACGGAGTTGGTCAGGGTAAGCCCGCCCGCTACGTTTGGAGTTGATGTCGCGGCCTTGCCCGTCGGCACCAGTCGGGTGGAATATAGTATCGTGTCAAACGCTTACAGCGGGAGCGTTGCTTATTACGCAGGCGCCGCTGAGGCCGCTCCTTTCAGCTTTACGTGGAATGGGCCGGCCAGCGCGGTACTCTACGGGGGCTACGGCAGTTTCCGATTAGTGGCCCGAGCCATCACCGCTAACGGCACCGTTCAGGAAGTGCCCGCGCTGGTGTTGCGCAACGAGGGACCCGTGCAAGCCAACAGCCTCGATATTCCGGGCACGTTTACGGGGCCCAGCGGCTTGGCTCCCTCTATTACGCGTTACGTGGCGGTGGGCCAGACGCCCAGCTACTACGATCCTAGCTTCACCCGTTTCGTGGGCGGCACAGCTGCCGACCAATTCAGCAAGCCCGGCGACGCGGTGGAGTTCAACGTGCAAGTGCCGCGTTCCGGCCCCAACCGCATCTATGAGTTGAATTTCGCTCACGACGTGCTGAACAAACCCAATCCCGCCCTCCGCATTTTCGTCAACGATTCCTTAATCACTCCCAGCCTCGACTTCCAGAGCGCCGCCTCGCCGGACCGTGGCGGGCGCTACGCTGCCAGCAGCGTGCGCGCCCTTCTAGGGCCCGGCCTCAACGTGGTACGGGCCGAAGCCCTGACCAACGATGGTCCGCAGCTCAGCGCCCTGCTCGTGGCTGCCCTGCCCGCCACCGCTACGCCTGTGCCCACCGGCACCCAGCGCCTCGAAGCCGAAGACGCCACTCTTATCAACAGCCGAGTAGTTACGTCGCCACCTGACTTCACCGGCTCTGGCACGGTCGAATTTCTGCGCGGCTCCGGGGCCAGCGTAGAATTCACGGCCTCCGTATCCCAGGCGGGCACCTACACCCTAGTGCCGCGCTACGCCCTGGTCGGCGATGCCGATACGCCCAACGCGGCCCGCACGCTACAACTAAGCATCAACGGCGGCACTGCCACTTCCTTGGTTTTCGACCGCACCTCGTTGGTGTACCGCGAACGGGCCGGCACCACAGTGCGCTTGCAAGCCGGAGCTAACACCATCCGCTTTACCACCGTTCGGCAGGGCGGCCCCTTCCTCGACAACCTCTCCCTGACCCGTACCGGCAACTAGAAAAGCTTCAATAAGGCTCAATCCTCTGGTTGATTGGCCATATCATAAGCAACGTACAACGGTCCTGCTAAGCTTGGTCTCGCCCTTCGGCGGCTCAGTTCGGCAGGACCGTTCTTTTGCTACTGCACTGAAGCAGCTGTACTGCCCGAAGCAACCTGCAAGGGCAATTCAGGTGGTTTGCAGCTGGGCGGGCGCGTGGTCCAGGGCTTGAATGCGGGCTTTGTACTCGGATGGCAGCAGGGCTTCCCTGGCCCAGCGGCTCAGGGACAGCTGCTGCGTGTGCCGGTAGACGGGCAGCACCGGCCCTATCCACGACCGGGTTCCTAGCTGTAGTAAGTCGCACACTGGGGCCGGTACCACGAGGCGCTGGGCTTGGCGCAGCAGCCAGTACCGCAGCGGCCCCAGGTGCTTGCGGTACTGCTGGTAAAGGTCGGCGGTGAAGCGGCTGTACTCCAGATCGGCGGCCAGGTGTTCTTGCCGCACTCGGCACCAATCGGCGTAGGTGGTGGGTAGGTCGGGGATGCCCATGCGCCGGCCGACGCGGGCAAACACGTCGAATACTTCCTCTTTTTCCGGCGTGGTTAGGGGGCGCTCCAGCACCTCGAAGGAGCGGATGGAATAGTCGATGAGCAGAAACAGTACGTCGCGGTAGGCCCAGGCCGGGATACTCGTGCCGCGCTTGCTTTCCACGACGGCGTGAATGGCAGCGATACTGGCTATGGCCCGCTCGGCACCGGCCCGCTCGGCAAACACGATTTGCCGGGCATAATCGACGGTGGAAAACAACCGGGCCAGCGGGTCGGCGGGGAGACGGCCGGTGAAGTAAAGCCAATCCACGGCCTTGTTCAACGCGAATTCGGCCGCGGCACCGGCGAAGATGAAGAGCACGGTGTCAGCCTTGCCCCAGATGGCACGCACCACCGAGTGCTGCGCTACAAAGTAGTCCATGGCGCAAGAACCAGAAAAGCCGGCAAAAGGCTCCGCCGCGTGTCGGTTACGTCGTTCTTGCGAAAATCACCGCAGCACATTGAGAGAATGAAAGATCCTTCGTGGCTGAAGCAGCTCAGGAAGCTTTGTTTCTTGGCTATGGAAGAGACATTCAAGAAGACGACTCAGGCCAAGAAAGCCTATTTCCGAGTTCGAAACTTCACTAAGTAGGGCTTCAACGGGTAGCGTCCATCCTCCGAGCGGAAATCATCTTGCGTAAGAAGTACCTCGTAGTAGTGGCCCGGCACGAGGGCTACTTTGAGGGTATAGGATTTTTTATCGGCAGACAGCCCATTCTGTCCCACTACGGGCCAGGTTGCTTTGCCGCCGGGGCCATATTCCACGGCGGCAAACGGCCCCATCGGCTGGGAGAAAGTTATCGTCAGCTCCTGCACAGATGCATCCACCGCTTGGTCTCCGGCCGCAAACGGTCCTATGCTAGCTACCACGGGACGGCGGCGGTCAAACTCGGTTTTCAACGCCTCCAGCGGCTCGGCGGCGGAATAGTACTGAGACTTGCGCAGAAATGTTTCCACCGCTAGGTTACTGGTGTAGTCTAGCTCTATCATCTCCCGGATAGCTTGCTGTTTATCGCTCGCACGCTCGTAATAAGCTTTGCAAATGGCGTAGCCCATATAGTAGCCGAGGTCTGCCACGTGTTGCGGGTCCTTCGAGATTTGATTGTAAAACCAGTTGTAAAAGACCGGACTGAACATCTCCTCTTTGAAACGGACTTTCAATTCCGCTTCATGTTTTGGGCCATAGGTCACGTAAGGCAGCGGCAGCGGCTTGTTCATGACAAGCTCCGTCACAAAATCACAAGTACCTTCAAAAATGGCCTGACCTAATATGTTATTGCCGTAGCTGTTTAGCTGCGTGTGCACATACTCGTGCACATTGAGCGGAATGATATTATTGAAGGGCTCGCTCTTGTAGTAGCGGGCCAGAAACGTTTGCTGCGCCGCTGGCATCTCGGAAATATCGACCGCCGAGTTGCCCGTCACCATCTCGGCCCCGATGAGCACGTGGCCGTTCCGGGTGGTGCCGGAGGAGCGTAATACGCCAACGGCGAAGTACATGCTGGCCGGCCGTAGGGGTGGATACAGTTCCTTGAGCTTGCGCAAATACGGCTCAATACCTCGCGCTCCGGTTTTGGCCAGTTGCGTACGTGGCCGGATGGAATTCCAGAACTTGGGGAAGCGGCGAATAGAACTCACCCACTGCTCAGCGGTATAGCCTTTTGCGGCCATAAACGCGTGTAGGCCCGGTGTACCTTTATCGATGTAAAGCCGCCTAATGTATCCGAGCTGCCGCAAACTATCCGTTGTAGTGCGGATGCTGTCGTAGGCCACCCAGAAGTGGTCGATGTCGGTGGAAAACACCCGCTGCTCTTGCTGCTGCCCGAATGCGCTAAGCTTGATGAGCTGAAGCAGCAGAAGGAGAAGGAGGTTTTTCTTGTGCACACTAAGTGTCTGAATCATAATTCGCGGAATGAATAGGAGTTAGCCAAAGCCGTAATATGGACTCAAGGTAAGGTGCTCAATGAAATCTACCAGCCACCCTCAAGAGAAGGCCTTTGGATTCATTTGGCGGAAAGGAGCAGCCCCGTACCGGTCAAGGAAATATCACCCGGAAAACTCCGGGGTGCTTTCCACACGTGTGGAAAGCACCCCGGAGTTTTCCGGGTGACCATCCACACGTGTGCAAGGCACTACCGGGTTTTTGGAATGACATTTCACCGGTGTGCGAGAGGGGCCGGAGTTTTCGGGACGGCCATCCACACGTGTGAACGGTGTCCCGAAGTTTTCGGAATGACCATCCACACGTGTGGAAGGCACCTCGGAGTTTTCCGCATGGCTCCGCACAGATGTGGATGCGCATTGATGCTCTTTGCTGATTGTGTGACGGGTATTCCGGGGGTGCGGTTTGCTATGGTAGGTGTGCGCCACGAGCAACGGCGTGGGTGGAGTTAGCAAAAAAATAATTAAGAGGGCCTGTAACGTTTTCGGATTTGCACGGTGTTCACGCGCGAATTCTCTTCCTACTCTACTTCGTGTACTTTCTGGTCGGCTACGTGCAACCAGCTACATCACTAAGCACTCAGTGGATGCTACGTGGGGAGAAAATTCAGCGACGATTGCCAAACCAGTGTTGGTCCGTCTTCCAAGCAGCTCTTTTTCCGACCCCAACCACTTCCATCACCTTCAGCGGTATTATGCGTCCACGCTCTACTTTCTTCGTAGCCGGAATCTTATTGACCTTGCTCTGGCTTTTTGCGCCCTCTGCGGTGGCTCAGACGCCGGGCGCCGTCACGGGTACGGTGCGTGCCGCAACGGGTACGCCGGTGGAATTCGCTACCATCACCTTGCACCGCGCTGCCGATTCGTCGGTGGTGAAAACCGAGTTTAGCGACGGTGCCGGGGCTTTTCGGTTTGAGCGGCTGAGCGAAGGACGCTACCGGGTATCGGCGGCCCAAATAGGCTTTGTGCGGTATTGGAGTGAGCCGTTTGCGCTGCCGGCCGGTGGGCTGGCATTGCCCGGTATCACGTTGCAAAGCAGCGGCGCTACCCAGCTGAAGGAAGTGCAGGTAGTGGGCCAGAAACCCGTATTCGAGCGCCTCGCCGACCGCACCGTAGTAAACGTAGAAGGCTCGACGCTGGCGGCCGGCAACACCACGCTCGACGTGCTGGCCCGCGCCCCCGGCGTTACGGTAGATGGCAACGACAACCTGGCCCTGCGCGGCCGTCAGGGGTTATTGGTACTCATCGACGGCAAGCGCCAACCCATGACGGGCACCGAGCTAGCCGACTACCTGCGCAGCCTGCCCGCCGACCAGCTCAAAAGCATCGAGCTCATCACCAACCCACCCGCTAAGTACGATGCCCAGGGCGGGGCGGGCATCATCGCCATCAACCTCAAGAAAGACCAGCGCCAGGGTACCAACGGTAGCGGCAGCATCAGCTACGGACGTGGTGAGTACGGCAAGTTCACGACCAGCCTCTCCGGCAACCACCGCCAGCAAAACCTCAACGTATTCAGCTCGCTCACCTACACCCGGCGCCGGGGGTTCGGGATTCGGAACACCTACCGCTATTTCTACGAGACGGTAGGAGACACGGCCACGGTGCTGAAGGGCACGAGCGACCAGCGCAACCGGGGCGTGTTCGAGGACCATTTCCTTATTTATAAGGCCGGGGCCGACGTCAACGTGTCGAAGAATACAGTGGTGGGAGCCGTGCTGGCGGGGTTCGGCGTGCCGAATCCCAAGCCCGGCGGAACGGGCGTCAACACCAGTACTTTCTATGATGGGCAGGGCCAGGTGGAGGAATATTATACTGCCCGGAGCACCAGCCTAGGCAACAATCCCAACATCACGGGCAACGTCAATTTCAAGCACACATTTGGGGAAGGCACCGGCCGGCCGGAACTAACCGCCGACGTAGACTATGCCCGCTACAACACCCACCGCACGCAGAGCCTGACCACGTTTTTCGAGCTTTCGGGCCAGCCCGAAGCCACCCTGGCCAGCGACCAAATCAGCGAGCTAACCATCAAGGCGGTGAAGGCCGACTACACCCAATCGTTGGGCCCGGAGACGCGGCTGGAGGCCGGCGCCAAAGCCAGCCAAGTGTATGCCGATAATGACGTTCGTTTCGAAAACACTCGGGAAGGCATAACCACCCCTGATGAAAACCTGAGCAACCGTTTCCGCTACGACGAGGTCATTACGGCCGCTTACCTGAACCTGAACCACACCTTCAGCAAGCAACTCAATCTGCAAGCGGGTCTGCGCGGCGAGAACACTAGCGCCACGGGCCGGCAGATAGTTACCAGCGAAAATTTCAAGCGCAACTACTACCAGCTCTTTCCAAGCGCGGCCCTCAAATACACGCTCAGCGAGCAAAACGAAGTGGCACTTTCCCTAAGCCGGCGGATCAATCGGCCTTCTTACGGGCAGCTCAACCCCTTCCGCTTCATCATCGACCCGGCTACTTCCGGCAAAGGCAACCCCGATCTGCGCCCCGAAACCAGCTACAACATGGAGCTGAATTACACCTTCAAGCAGAAGTTTACGGCCGGTTTCAGCTACAGCGTCACCCAGGACCCCATCACCGACGTGGCCTTCCCCGAAACCGATACCACCACGGTTTCCACCAACGTGAACCTGGATCGGCAGCAGTACGCGGCCCTCACGCTCACGGCGCCCGTTACGGTGGGCAAGTGGCTGAATATTTACAACAACGCCGTCTTCTTCTACATCCACTTCGATGGCGAGCTGGCCAACACTCCATTGCTGGCTGGCCAGGCGGCTTTCAATCTGAGCAGCAACAGCACCTTCACGTTGGGTAAAGGATGGGGTGCGGAGCTGAATGGCCGCTACAACTCGGGGCAACGAGTCGGGTACTTCGAGTTTAAGCCCTTCGGCCAAGTGGGAGTTGGGGTGAAGAAAGACGTGCGAGACGGCAAAGGCACCATCAAGCTAGCGGCCACCGACATTTTCTACACCACGCCGCTGCGGGCCATTTCCATCTACAACAACTACCAGCAGGACCTTTACCTACGCCGCGATACGCGTGTAGTTACGCTCTCCTTCGCCTGGAAATTCGGCAACGACAAGCTCACGTCCACCAACCGCCGCACCGGCGCCGAAGAAGAGAAACGCCGGGCCCAGTAGCATGGTGGTATTGAGGTGAGGAGCAAACCGGCAGCACTCCCAGTAATTCACACGTTTGCTATGCGCTCAAATAAGCGTACAGCCGAAGCCCGGCATCTGACAATTCCAGGTGAAACTGCCCTACTTTCTCCAGTTCCTGCCGAATGGTTTCCACGTCCTGCTTCTGTGGCCTGAGAGCCGGATTATGGGCATTTGCTGTTCTTGGAAAGTCGAGCCACTCTACTTCTCGGTAGGAGTACCAGCCTCTCGGCGAGCCTGAAATCATGGCTTCCATTGCCGTGGCGTAATAGTCGAAATTGTAGCTGGTGTACTCGTCCAGCAACAGCCACCGCTCTGTTGCGCCGTCTTCCCAGATAAGCTTAACCCTGCATTCCTTTATCAATTCCGAACATTCTACAAGCTTGGTAAGAAGCTTGATCCACTTAGCATTGCTCATAAGCGGCGTCAAACCTCGGGCCTCGATAATTTTATCCAGGAACGCAGCATCTCTATCAGCCATATCTACACGATTTATCAACGGCCTATTTCCTGCTCCCAATTAAATCAAAGCACTTTATTACCAGGGGCGCGCCTTCGTGCTTCTTTATTGCTTCCTCATTTACCTTATCAATTTCGCTCTCATCAATCAAGTAGAAGTCGGTGAAATACGCTTCGCTCCCGCCTTCTTCCACTACTTTAAAATTCATTCGCTTATCTATTTCGTATTGCTCACACAAGCGCAAAGATTCTATTGCTTTGTGTAGTTGATCTTTCAACTTGATAGCGTTTTGATCCGCCCCTCTTTCTATTTTAACCTGATTCGCAAGTCTCTCTTTTTCCTTCTCCAGAAAATCAATTACGAGGCTGAAGTCAACGCTTTTCATGTTTGCGGTGGGTCTTGTGCTTGCTCTACTAATACGCATTGCTATTGCGGTGTTTTCGCCGGTTTACTCTGCATCACAAACACCAATTCTCCACCATTCACAACATCCTGATGCGCCAGGAATGGCCGCGTTAGTAGCTTCCCATTTAGCCGCGCTTCCTTCACGTAGACGTTTTTATCGCTCTGGTTTCTGACGGTAATGCGGAAAGTCTTGCCGTTTTCGAGGTGCAGGGTGGCGCCGTGCACGGCGGGGCTGCCTAGGGCGTACTCCGCGGAGCCGGGTGCCACCGGATAGAAGCCCAGGGCCGAGAAGATGTACCAGGCCGACATCTGCCCGCAGTCGTCGTTGCCGCCGAGGCCGTCGGGCGTAGGGCGGTACATCTTGGGCAGAATCATGCGCACGCGGGCCTGGGTTTTGTAGGGTTGGTCGGTCCAGTTGTAGAGGTAGGCGGCGTGGTGCGCGGGCTCGTTGCCGTGCACGTAGTTGCCGATGATGCCTTCCCGGGTAATGTCCTCGGTTTCGGCGAAGAACTTATCGGGCAGTTCCATCGTGAAAAGCGAATCGAGATGCTCCGTAAAACGGCGGTTGCCGCCCATCTTGGCGATAAGCGCAGCGGGGTCCTGGGGCACGTAAAGGCTGTAGTTCCAAGCGTTGCCCTCAATGAAGCCCTGGTTGTGGGTGCTCAGCACGTCGAACTCCTGGCGGAAGCCCCCATCTGAGTAGCGGGGGCGCATGAAGCCAATACGTGGGTCGTACACGTTCTGCCAGTTCCGGGCCCGCTCACTGAACTCCGCCTCGATGTCCTTCCGCCCCAGCTTCTTCGCTACCTGAGCAATGCACCAATCGTCGTAAGCGTATTCCAGGGTTTTTGAAACGGAGGAGCTACTCAGGTTCTCGGGCACAAAACCCCGCCGCATATACTCCCCGAGGCCATCGTAGCGCCCCTGGCGGGCCGTCGTCACGCAGGCGTCAAGGGCACGGTTGGCATCGAAGGGGGCATTGCCTTTCAGCACGGCATCGGCCACCACCGACACCGAATGGTACCCGATCATGCACCAGTTTTCGTTGGCGTGGTGGCTCCAGATGGGCAGCATGTGTTCCACGCTCTGGTCGAAGTGGGCCAGCATGGACTGCACCATATCGGCATTGCGGCGGGGCTGCACCAGGTTCAGCAGCGGGTGCAAGGCGCGGTAGGTGTCCCAGAGCGAAAAAGTGGTGTAGTTAGTGAAGCCCTCGGCCTTGTGCGTGTTCTGGTCGAGGCCGCGGTACTGGCCATCCACATCCATGTAAGTGGTTGGGCTCAGGAAGGCGTGGTACAGCGCCGTGTAGAAGTTTTCCTTGTCCTGCTTCTTCGGCGACTCCATCACCACCTTGCTCAGCTCCTGCTGCCAAAGCTGCTGGGCCTGGCTGCGCACCTTATCGAAGTCCCAGCCGGGTGCTTCGGCGCGCAGGTTCAGTAGGGCCCCGGCGGTGCTCACGGGCGAGAGAGCAAACTTGACCTTGAGCTTCTCCCCCGCCTTGGCCGTCCGAAAGTTGAAGTACATCCGCAGCTGCTCGCCGGCCAGGTCAGGAAAACTCTTGGTTTGATCGAACTTGCCCCAGAAGCCCCGGTACACCTGCTTCTTGGCGAAGTTGCGGCTGCCGTAGTCGGTGAACGGCTTGGAGAATGTCATGGCGAAATACACCGTGCGGGTGCGGGCCCAGCCGTTCGTTTGGCGGTAGCCGGTCACCAGCGTATCATTTTCCACCCGCACAAAAGTCCAGACGTTCTTATCGGGATAATTGTAAATGCCGTGCATCAGGTCCAGAATGAGGTGGGCCTGGTCGGTGGCTTGCGGAAAGGTGTACTGGTGCATCCCAACGCGCGTGGTGGCGGTCAGCTCGGCCAGGATGTCGTGGTCCTGCAGGTGCACGCGGTAGTAGCCGGGTTCCGCCACTTCGGTATCATGGCTGTAGCGGGAGCGGTAGCCACGCTCGGGTTGAGCGGCCGTGCCGGGGTTGAGTTGCACCGGGCCGGTAGTGGGCATGAGCAGAAAGTCGCCGAGGTCGGAGTGGCCGGTGCCGCTGAAGTGGGTGTGGCTGAAGCCGACGATGGTAGGGTCCGGGTACTGGTAGCCGGCGCAATACTTGTACACGTCGGGGTTGTATTTGCCGTCCTGCTCGTAGCTCAGCGTATCCGTATCGGGCGAGAGTTGCACCATCCCAAACGGCACCGTAGCCCCCGGAAACGTGTGCCCCATCTTCGCCGTCCCCACAATGGGATGAGCGTACTGCACGAGGTTTTCAGTAGGCTTGGACTTCTGCTGAGCCAAGGCAGGCCGAATAGCGAGGAAGAAAGCAACGAGGTGGAGCAGGCGGGTCATCAGCTTCAAACTGGCGGGTGGCGTTGAGGCTGATAAGGTAGTCAAGACATTGGAAGTAACGCGTGGCTGTATTTCCTGGAGCCCTCAACGATTCAAATAGCAATGAAACCGTGCTTGACTTCACATCAACTGAAATTTATCGAGGCTAAAACTTCTGGCTAGTACTGAAGCACTTGGTCGGTTGTTAGTTGCGGCTTCGGGCTCGGCGCCAGCTTCAATCAAAGCGTTGAACACCCGTTTCAACTGTGCAAGCAGGACGCCCGTTGTATCTGCATTGGGATGATCAATCATTTGTCGGGAATCGAGCAAAGCACGATGCAGACAGTTGTTGCTGTATGAATCGACGGCGTTGGAGTCAGCGTTGCGGCTAAGCATAAGCTCCAGAAGACTTAATCCCTCCTCAAATATTGTTTGATCCTTATTCAACGTATAAGACTTAAAAATCACGGCTTTTATGCAAATGTGCAACACCGGGATATTCCACTCGTTGATTTTAGACTGGTCAATAAAGCTGACATCAGCACCTTGCTCGATGAGGAACCGCGCGATCTGGAAGCTGCCCGTCTTAAAGGCAACTTGCAAGGTCGACTGACCATCATCTTTCTTAGGCGGCGCGAAATTACAGACGTGAACCAGCGCAGGATTTACACCAATCAGTGCTTTAACCTTATCTAAAGAGCCGCTTCTGATTGCCTGAAATATGGCTTTGATATCCTTTTTGAGCATTCAATTATTATTTTATTCAGCGAAGCCAGCATCTGGCAAAGCACCCTTCCAGCCTTCCAAGATGCTCAAGCAACGAGGGATGACCATATGGCTGCAAGCTATAACTAGATAGGCATTAGCTTGGGCTACTTTCTACAGGAATGTAGCAGCATAATCACACTTCGCTGCAAGAAGAGAGGACATCAAGCCTGTTGAAGAGGCGTCTGAACCAATATAGGCATAGTATAAAAACTCACACCAACCACCACTCAACCCGCCACCAAAGCCCGCCAAAATTCGTTAGGAAGTAGGCACTGGGCGACTTACATTACTGTTTGTAGCGCATCAAGCCGTAATGTGCCCCACCCCCACGACAACCTAACCGCAAAGTAGCATGGAAACGACGCAGCTAACGCCCCCCACCCAACCCGCCTACGACATCGCCCCCATCATGGGCGCCCTCTACGGCGACGGTATCATCGGCTTCAAAGGCGCCTTCAGTCGCGAGTGGGTGCAGCAACTCGGCGAAGACATTGCCCGGCTCTACGCCGAAGCCCTCCAACGCCCCGGCGGCGCCCTCGGCCGTGGCCCCAAACGGCACTACGTCGAGATTCACCCGGAAAGCATCCGCGGCTTCGTGGACCTGGCCACCCACCCCTGGGTAACAACCGTGTGCGAGGCAGTGCTAGGCTCCGACTACAAAATCGTGGAAATCGGGTTCGACGTGCCCAACCCCGGCGCCATGAACCAGCCCTGGCACCGCGACTTCCCCGCCCCCGACGACACCATCATCGGCCGCCGGCTCAACTCCCTGGCCTTCAACCTCACCACCGTCGACGTCACCGAAGACATGGGCCCCTTCGAAATAGCCCCCGGCACGCAGTGGGACTTGCCCATCGACTTCGAGCACGGCATGTTCCCGCCCAAAGCCAACAGTCCCCGCTACGAACAGCGCGCCCAGCGCAAATACCCCCAGATGGGCGACATCTCCGCCCGCTCAGCCCTCACCATCCACCGCGGCACGGCCAACTACTCCACCAAATCCCGCCCCGCCCTGGTCCTCGGCGTCGATGCCCCCACCGCCAACAACGCCGAGCGCCACGACCTGCAAATCACCCGCGCCTTCTACGCCACCCTCCCCGAAACCCTCCAACCCCACCTCACCTGCCGCCTAGTCGACGCACTAGAACCCATCATACAAGGCCACACCATCGAAGGCCTAATGATGGGCGAAGCCTAAAGTAGGAGTTAGAAGACAGGAGCTAGAAGCTAGGAGTCTAGTAGTCAGAAGCTAGCTCCCCTCCTTGGAAAGGAGGGGTGGCCACAGGCCGGGGTGGTTGACTCGTTGCTGATGTTGTTTATCTCGTCATGCAGAGGCGCAGCATCTCGCGTGCTGACGTTGCAACACTAACCTTCCTACCAAGCATTCCACGCATCAAGCGCAGCCGAAGCATGCCACGATAGTAGTCACTAGAGCGGTTCTCAACCCAAATCAAATTCGCTCCTACTGCTCCCGCTACGTAGCCCAGGGCTTCAGCCCTGGGAAACCCGCACACCCGCCCCAACTCCGGCCTGAAGCTCGGGCTACACAGTGTTCAATGACGAAATAATTTCCATAGCACCACCCAAAACGATTCCCAAGTCAGTTTGTCGTCTGGCTCCCCCTCTCCACGGGAGAGGGGGCCGGGGGGTGAGGCCCACGCCAGAACGAATTATCCACCCCTATGCACATCCCCGACGACCATATATACCAGGAAGCGCAGCTAGCGCCAATGACCGTAGCCGAAATCAACGAGCTAATCACACGAGCCCGCGCCCTCCCGCCCAGCGGCGACCAAACCCACGTGCTGGTCGACGACGGCGAAGACCCTTGGGTGATTGCGCACGAAGGCCAGCTCTACTACTGCACCGTAGACCGGCTGAAACAGAAGATCCTGGTAGCTAAGTTTTCCCATCTCGCAGAAATGGCCACGGCCGAACGCGTGCAAGTGTGGCCGGGAAACGAAGGCACCAAGCCGGAATTCGTGGAAATATTGGCGCCCGAATTGCAGCTCATCGACGGCAAATGGTACATCTACTTCGCGCTCTACAACGCTCAAAACGGCGCCGAGCGGCTTTTCGTCCTCGAAGGCACGTCCGGCCACCCCCAAGGCGGCTACGAATTCCAGGGCCAGCTCCAGATTCCCACCGACCGCTGGGCCATCGACGGCTCGGTACTCCAGACCGACGACGGCCAGCTGTACTTCATCTGGTCGGGCTGGGAAGGCTTTACCAACACCAGCCAGAACATCTACCTCGCCCGCATGCGCGACCCGTGCACCATTGCCTCCGACCGCGTGTGCATCTCCCGCCCGGAATACGACTGGGAAAAACACGGCTACCCACACGTAAACGAAGGTCCGCAGGCACTGGTCCGCCACGGCCGCGTCTTCATCATCTACTCCGCCAGCGGCAGCTGGACCGACGACTACTGCCTGGGCCAGCTCACCTACCTCGGCGGCGACCTGCTAGACCCCGCCTCCTGGCGCAAGGAGCCCCAGCCCGTATTCGCCAAAACCGACACCATCTTCGGCCCCAGCCACGCCTCCTTCGTTCAGATCGAAGGCCAGGACTACATCATCTACCACGCCGCCCGCCGCAGCCAAGCCGGCTGGGCCCGTCAAATCCGCGCGAAACCCTTCACCTGGCACGAAGACGGCTCCCCCAATTTCGGCGAGCCTTTGTAGAAGAGAAGCATATAGGCATTTATCTTCCAAATAGCCTCTCCAAGAAGCTTTTCTTTTTCGTGCTAATCACCCATATAAGTTCTTTTTCATGTTTAATAATATTGTTACTCGCCCCGTATTTACCCCAAGCAAATCCTGCTGTATTATTTCCTGCACGTAAGTCTGCTACCACCCATTCCTCCCCTTCGAACTGACTTAAAAACTCTTGATAGGAAGAGTTGTCACTATGAAACTGCGCTTTACTGACGCAGAGCGAATTATATTTCCAAACCTCAACTACTATTTTTTCCTGAAAGTCGTGCATATAAGAGGATTCCGGTTGACGGTACAGTTCGACAAGGTGTGTCAAATACTCATTTATACTTTGTGAATGGATAATGAGAACGGCGGGGTCATGACAAGCGAAAAGAACTTTTCCTGCATTTCCTTCCTCATCTATTTCGAGCAGCCAATAATTACCTAATCCATCGGCTCCAAGAGTAATAGAATGTGGTAAGAGATTCGTATAGCCAAATTCATCTATGGAATCTAAACATACTGGCTCATGCCAGCTACCACTCCATCCTTTTGTTACATTTAAAATTTCAACAATTTCTGGCGCTATTTTTAATCCAGGAAATTTGCTTGCAAGACTTTGTAATTCATGGAATGTTAATCCTGATTGAAATTCTAGTTGATAATATTCATTGTCAATTGCAAAGATTGAAGTTTGAAGAACATGAATTAACTCAAGATTCGTCATTTGCTGTAGAATTAGAGAGGCCTCAATTTAACCAAAACGGCTGAGGTGCTTCTGCTGCCATATGGTATGGCCTACCTCAGTTGGGTACTGTGCTGGTTCTTGCCACTAGGCAGGCCACTTTCTGCACCCCTAGCAGCCGTCAGAACGAGGATGAGATAGCGGCACTTGCTTCCATAGGACGGCAAAAAGCTGCTGGCCTACCCACAAACCGTAAAGCCATCTTAACAAGACCGATTAAGAGCAGTGCAATAATCCCATGATCCATCGCAATAGAGATTATATGAGCAATTTGACCTCATAGAACACCCTCAAATAATCCTAAATGACCCTCTATTTTCAACCCTTAAATTGCCCTGTTTAGGCCTAAACCCACGCTGGCACCCTCAAACCGCCTCCTGCCTCGCTCTAAACGGCTCCTACCTGCTCCAAATCCCCTCCTATCCCTCTAGAAGCGGTTTCTGCGGGCTTCGAAGAGCTTTCTAACTGCTCCGAAAGGTTTCCTAAACGCTCCGGAACGGTCCCTAAACCCCTCGAAACGGTTCCTAGATGCGTCGGATTGCTTCCTAAACCCGTCGGAACGGTTCCTAAACGCTACCCGGTATATACAATTCTGCCCCCGCTCGTGGCGGATTAATGCCCGCCCCGCCCGAACGCGCTTTTCCTCAACCTATCCAGCGCGGCAAGCAAGAAAAGCTCCGGTTGAGGCCATGCGCAGCCGAACGCCGACACAGCCGGGCACTATTCCATGTAACTTCGTAGTTCGGAGCAGCGGCCGGTTTAGGTCCGCGCGTGGTTTTATGTTGATCATCCGTACGACGTAAGCCGCCCCGCCCCATTAATCACAACCGCCGTCACGCCGCGCCGCGTAGTGGCCCTTCTTCCCTTTTCCGGCTTCTCCCCTAGTCGGTTGCCTGCATGAAAATTCTCTGCGTCCGCTTCTACAATATCAATTCCTTACGGGGGGAACACGCCGTGGATTTCAGCCAAACGCCCCTCTCGGATGCGGGGCTGTTTGCCATTACGGGCGCCACCGGCGCGGGCAAAACCACCATTCTCGACGCCATCACGCTGGCGCTGTACGGACAAGTGCCGCGCCACGAAACTACTGGCCCCGAACAGGTGATGAGCCACGGTACGGGCGAGAGCTGGGCCGAAGTGGAGTTTGAAGTGAACGGCCAGCGCTACCGCTCGAAGTGGGGCCAGTACCGCGCCCGTAAGCGCCCCGACGGCAAGCTCCAGGACCCACGCATGGAACTGAGTGAGCAGAAAATAGCCGAGGACGGCGAAACGACCTGGCCGTTTCTGGAAACCTACAAGTCGAAGGTGCCGCTGCGGGTGGCCGAGCTAAGCGGGCTGGAGTACAAGCAGTTTCTGCGCTCCGTGCTGCTAGCCCAGGGCGACTTCACCCGCTTTTTAAAGTCGCCGGCCGGCGAGCGGGCCCAGCTGCTGGAGAAGATTACGGATACCAAAAAGTACTCCGACATCTCCAAGGCCGCTTTCGAGCGGGCCAAGCAGGAAACGCAGCAGGTGGAGCAACTGCGGGCGGGACTGGCGGGCGTGGTGTTGCTGTCGGCGGAAGAGGTGGAGTTTCTGGAAGCCGAGGCTGAGGGCCTGACCAAGCAACTGCGCGCGGCCACCGCGGCCCAGGAACAACTACGGGAGTCACGGCAGTGGCACCTGCGTCTGCGGGAGTTGCGCCAGCGCCTGCACAGCGCCCAGCAGCGCCAGCAGCAGCTCGCGGCCCAAGCTGAAACCCTGGCCCCGTTGCGCCAGCGCCTGGCCCTGCATCAGCAAGCCGCGCCCTTCGCCACCGACTACGCTCTGCTGCGCCAGGCCGAGCAACAACTGGCCCGTTTGCACCGGGAGGTAGAGCAATTGCGCGCCCAGCTGCCGCAATTAGAAGAGCGCCGCACCAACGCCGAAACGGCGCGTAACCTGGCGCAGCAAGCGCACACGCAAGCCACCACAACGCGGGAAACGCAGGAGCCCAAGCTTCGTGAAGCCGAACAGCTAGACCGCCTCATGGCCGAAGCCCAGCAGCGGCTCGACAAAGGCAAGCAGGACTACCAGGAGCGAAACGCGCTGTGGAAAGAGCAGAAACTGGAAGCCACGCAGGCCGCCGAGCAAACCAAACTTCAGGAGCAGCAGGCTGAGGAGTTGCGTCACTGGCTCATGCGCCGAACCGTGCTAAGCAACGTGGCCGAAGCCCTGGCTCCACTCAGCGGCTACTTGCAGGATTGGCAGCATGTTCAGACCGAAATAAACGAGCTGGAGCAAACGAGTAAGGGCCGGCAGCAACAGCTAGCGGCGGCCACTGCCACCGAAGCCAGCAGCACCCAACTCCTCCGCGAAGCCGAAGACCAGCTAGCCACCACCGCCACCCGCTACGCCGCCGCCGCCACCACCCGCGACGACTGGCGCCACCAACTGACGCACCACGTAGCCCGCCTGCACCGCGAAGAAGCCGACTTGGAAACCAGCTTGCAGGATTTGCGGCGGCTTACCCAGGCCCACCAACTCATTCTCACGCACGACGAAGCCCGCCAACACCTCACGGCCGGCGAGCCATGCCCTTTGTGCGGCGCCCTCGAACACCCGTACGCGGCCGGCGTGCTGGGCGTGAGCGAAGACTCAGTGCAGCGCGACCGGGTGCGCGAGCAGGAAATGACGCAGCAGCTCGTGGCCCTAAAAGGCCGCGTCAACCGGCTAGCTAGCATTGGTGGCTTGCTGGAAACCGATGCCGCGCCAACCGTGCCTGAGACTCCGGTATTGCGTTGGCTATCCGAAGCCGAGGAAACCACCGTGCCAGCCACCGTGCGCGGCTTGGTGCAAGAGCTGCGCGCTCTGGAACAGCACCAGCAGCAAGCGCGCCTCACCCAAACCAAAGCGCAGGCCGATCTGAAAAACGCCCAGACGCAGCAGCAGCAGTTGCGCCAGGAATTGGAGCAACTGACCCTGCGGCTACTGGACTCGCGGGAGCAGGCTCCCAAAATCAAGGAAATCATTACGAGCCTGCTTTCGTCGTTTGGGCTGGAATTTTCGGGTGAAAATGGCCCGGAGCTAATGCGCCGGCTGGAAAGCGCCGGCGCCGAGTTCCGCCAAAAGCAGCAGGCGCTGACGGATTTGGAGCGGCAGCTTGGCGTTACGGCCGAGCGGGAAGCTGCCGCCAGCCAGCGCCGCGACGAACTGCAACAGTGGCTGAGCGTCCGGGCCCAAGAGCTGAAGGCCGAGCACGAAGCCATTCAGTTACAGCAACAGCAGCGCCAGCAGCTTCTCCCCGATGCGGATATGGCCCAGGCACGCCAACGGCTGGAGGAAGCCGTGCGCTCAGCCGAGCAGCAGCGCCAGCAAGCTGAACAGCAGCTGCTACAACACGAAACCGCCCGCACTATAGCTCTCAACACCCTGCGCCAGCGCGAACAGGACACCGACCACCAGCACGAAGCCCAGCAACAGCAGCATACGGCGCTAGTAGCTGGCCTCACCGCAGCCAACCTCGCCCCCGACCCGGCCGCCCTAACAGCCCTGCTCCTACCCGAAGCCGAGTTGCATACACTTCAAACGCAGTTGCGGCGCTACGAGCAAGACCTGGCCCTGGCCACGCAAACGAGCGAGGAAACTGCCCAGCTTCTGCAAAATGAAGAAGCCCGCGCCCTCACGCAGGAACCGTTGGAGCAAGTAGAACAGCAGCTCGAAACCAGCAACCAGCAGCTAGCCACGCTCAACCAGCAGCTAGGCCAGCGGCAGGAGCGCCTCGGCAGCCACCGCACCGGACAGGAGCGCCATGCCGCCTTAGCAGCGCAGCTGGAAAAGCAGCAACAAGAAGCCCGCCGCTGGCGCCAGTTGGCCGATCTGATTGGCTCCGCCGATGGCAAGAAGTTCAGCGAATTCGCCCAAGGCCTCACCCTGGCCCGCCTCACAGACCTGGCCAACCGCCACCTGCACCGCTTCACCGACCGGTACCGCATCATGCGCAACCCCGAGCAGCACCTCGATCTGCTGATTCAGGACGAATACCAAGCTGGCAGCGTGCGCTCCATGAATTCGCTGTCGGGCGGCGAAAGTTTTCTGGTAAGCCTGGCCCTGGCCCTGGGCCTCTCGGAGCTAGCCGGCCGCCGCACGCAGATAGACACGCTGTTCATCGACGAAGGATTCGGCACGCTAGACCCCGACACGCTGGACGTGGCCCTCTCGGCGCTGGAAATGCTGCAAGGCACTGGCAAAACCATCGGCATCATCTCGCACGTCGAAGCCCTGAAAGAGCGGGTGAGCACCCAAATCAATGTGCGTAAAGGAGCTGGTGGGGTGAGCACCCTCCAAGTGCTAGGCTTTGGCGAAGAATTGTAGCGCGAAGCTCCAGCTTCGCGCATCGTTGAACGATTGAAACCGCACGGCTTGCGCTAACGCATAGGAATTAGCTTCGCTCGTGCGCTATGCACAGATTTCTGTGCTACTGAACGGCGCGAATTTTGGTCCAGGTCCAGTACCGCCGGGGCTGTATACAGGCGTAGCGTTGCTGGAAAAAACCCACTATCTCCTCCTCTAGTCGTTCTGGCGCAATAGAAGAAGCGTACATGGGCCGTTGGTCTGGGTCGGCGTAGCGTTGCGCTTTAGACAGGCCCTTACCGGCAAGGCGCAGCAGCGGGCCGGTGTCCGTAATACCGTCAAAAGTCCAGCGGCGGGCGGTTTGTTCTTGGGCGTTCAGGCGGGCGGCTAGCAGGTCCAAGGGCAGGCGCGGGAGCGTAGGGCGACTTTCGAGGTCTATCCAGGTGGTGTATTTATACTCAAATTCGTAGCGTTGCCCATCATACAGGCTCAGAACCATATCGGAGCCGGTGGTGGGACCGAACAGCGCATAATAGGGCAGCGGCTCCGGCGTGCGCACCACCATCAAGCCGATTTCCGGGTAGTGACGCAAGCTAGTAGCTGGGCTCTGCATCACGGCCGCTGCCTGTTTCACTCGCTCATACTCCGGTTGCCAGGCCGCCTGGCCCGTGGCGGGATGCTCCAGAACGGCCGCGAAGCGCGGTAGAAACCAGGCAAACTTTTCGGCGGAAGCTTCATCTTCGCGCCGACGGCGGGCAGGGGCGCCGAACGGCTCGTAAAAGCGACTCTTCTCTTCGGCATTCAGCCAGCATACCAATTGCAGCGCATGGTCGGCCAACGGATGTTGCCAATCGATTTCGCGGAAGTCGCCGAGCGTGGCTGCGAGCCGCAGCAGTTGCTCGTGTTGCAGGGCCAGCCGCGGATTCAGCAAAGCCCACACGCCCACAAAACCATCTACATCAAAATGATTAGCCGTAACCGCCAACGCCTCCAACCCTGGCGTTGCGGGCACCCGCAACGCCCGCAACACTGATCCAGCACTAGTATCATCACGCAGCAATTCCGGCGTAGCAGCCCCGCGCCAGTGCGCCAGCGTAAGCGCCGCCCCCAGCCCCACGCTATCCACCACGATAATAGGCTGCTCACGCAACTGCCGAAATGGGACGAAGTGTTTAGTCAAGAGGTGACAGGTGACAGGTGACAGGTGACAAAGGTAGCGGAGGTCTTGGGCGTGTGGCGCCGATGTTCAGATGTTCATCACATAATCACGCAATAAGATTTGCTCTCTATCACTCTATTTCGCTTACCACTTATGTCTTCACCTCTATTCCTGTCACGTGTTACTTGTCACCTCCTCACCTGTCACCTCAATCACCTTTTCCGCCGATTCGATATGCGTTCCACTCGGCTGCGGCGTACCCAATGCAGATACTTTTGGAGTTCGGGAGCGGTGCGTAGGCTCTCTACGCTATGGTAGCGGCGAGCTAAGTCGCGGTTGGTTAGCAGCAGGTGCACGGTGCTGTGGCAGGGCTGGCACAATTCTATTGTAGGGCCGTGGCGGCCGCCTTCTTCGCGCGGTATCAGATGATGGCGGGAAGTGTGCTGTACTATTCGCTCACACAGTTCGCAGCGCGTTTCGGTGGGGGCAGGCGGCGGAAGTAGGTCGGGTTGAAGAAGCTTGGCGCGTCGGCGCGGCATAAGAGTAGCGGGTAGCGGGGAGAAGAGGGTGGTTCGGCCTGGACCTCAAATGTATATCGCGGCGCATAACACATACTTTAAAGTGACAGGACGGGTTTTGACCGAGTCAATTACCAGACTCACCGACTCTTACTGCTTTGTCCTCTTGCTGACAACGACCTTTGAGCACCATTGATGAGCACCTCGATACGGACAGTGCTTTTTTGGTTTTAGTGCCTCCTCATTTTTCCAATCTTGTGGAAGCCTAGACCAGATTCCAATTTGTAGCTCCCACCTGTTGCCTCATGCTTGGCCCAGAGCCTAGACCACACTTGCGCATCCTTACTTATGTACTTACTAGAGCTGAACTATAACTTGTTATGGATAAAGAGTAAGAAGTAGATATTTTTTTAAAAAAAAATTTCACTTATACAACCTCCGCCTAAATACACATATATTTGGTTAGGCTTGCATTATACGAGGCCTACAACTGCTCCTACATTACGCTCTTTAGCTTAGTTCTCTGCTCACACACCGCACTTTTTCAAAAGCCCATGCACATTTCTACTCCCTCTTTTTCCCACTTTCTCACCTTCTGTCGCACGGCGGGTTGTTTGGTGGCGTTTCTGCTTTTGGCGCCAGTGGCGGCAAAGGCTCAAACCTGGATGGTTTCCACCGACCCTTACATCAAAATGGGGGTTATGGATAAGTTTGGCCAGCTCGGAGCCTACTCGGCCAAATTCGTAGTTACCAACTTGACTACCGGCAAAGCTTACTTTCTGGTGAAGGAAGTAGGCGAAGGGAAGAATGGCATTGATGTCGTTTTTCCTTCGGAGCCCTCGGAGCCCGATTATTTTAAATCGGAGACTGGTGAAGCCGCTCGTGCCACGCCGGGCCGCTACGTTTGGGAATGCCAGGTAGCGGGCAAGAAGGTAGTAAGTGGGCGCTTCTCGATGCCCGAAGCCGCCAACGATGTTTCGGTGGTCGAGAAGCCCAAATAGCTTTTTACCCGTTTCCTTGTTTAAGAAGACCCGGCGCCGCAGCACCGGGTCTTTTTTGTGTGGCGGCTGTTGCCTACTCCACGTATGAGGCTACGAAACAGCGTCTACCTTTCGCGGGCTTTTTACTCCTATTCCATCTCTCAGACCCTACTACCCATGGCCAAGAAATCTTTTGCCGAGCTTATTAGCAGCCCCGGTATGCCGGTACTGGTAGACTTTTATGCCGACTGGTGCGGCCCCTGCAAAACGATGGCTCCTGTGCTGGAACAAGTGGCGGCGCAGCACCAAGGCAAGCTCAAAATCATTAAAGTGGATGTGGACCGCAACCCGGCCGCCGCCGCGCAGTTCCGGGTGCAGAGCATCCCAACGCTCATCCTCTTCCACAAAGGTCAGCCCGTGTGGCGGCAAGCTGGCGCCGTACCAGCCGCGCAGCTTACGCAGGCCGTGCAACCCTTCCTCACGTAGTTGCATCAGAAAGGCAGTGGCCTCCTCGTACGCGAAGGATAACATTAGGGCACAGGCCAACGTTGGGCAGTGGGCGGGCCGTACCTTTGCATGCTCTGTTCTTACTTTTTCTGATGCGTTTCGCTACTCTGCTGTTTATTACCTTCTCGATTTGGAGCCTAACCGGGGCTTCGAAAGTTCACGCCCAAGGGTACACGCTTAGTGGCTACGTGCGCGGTGGCCCTAACCGAGAGTCGCTGCCGGGCGCTTCGGTGGCCGTGCCTAGCCTCGCAACCGGCGCCACCGCCGATTCCACGGGCTTTTACTCCCTATCGCTACCAGCCGGCCGGCATCAGCTGGTGATTTCCTTTATTGGCTATCAAACTCTGACGCGCGACGTGAACCTGACGCGCAACCAGCGCTTGTCGTTCGCGCTGCCGGAGTCTACGAACGAGCTGGGCGAGGTGGTAGTGGAAGCTTCTGGCACGCTGGAGCAAAAGCTGCAAACCACCCAGATGAGCGTGGACCGCCTCACCATCAAGGAGGCCCGGCTCTTACCAGCCTTATTTGGGGAGGTTGATATACTGAAGACGCTCCAACTCAAGCCTGGCGTGCAAAACGGCGGCGAAGGCACCAGCGGCCTGTTCGTGCGCGGCGGCTCTTCCGACCAAAACCTGGTGCTCGTGGATGATGCCTTAGTGTACAATCCGAGCCATTTGTTCGGGCTGTTTTCGGTGTTCAACCCCGATGCCGTGCAAAGCGTGGACTTATACAAGGGCGGTTTCCCAGCGCAGTACGGCGGCCGGCTCTCGTCGGTAATTGATGTGAAGCTGCGCGAGGGCGACAAGCAGAAGTTCGGCGGCAGTGGTGGCCTGGGGCTCATTTCCTCACGCCTGACGTTGGAAGGGCCCATTGTCAAGAACAAAGGCTCCTTCATTATATCGGGCCGGCGCACGTATTTCGACGTATTTACGCGCCAGATCAACAAGATGAATGAGAGTGACCCGGAATACGACCCTATTCCTGATTACTACTTCTACGACTTCAACGCCAAAGCCAATTACACGCTTGGCGAGCGGGACCAAGTGTTTCTGAGTGGCTACTACGGGCGCGACATTTTCGGTTTCAACTCGCAGGGCGGCTTCAATTTCGATTTCAGTTGGGGCAATACCGTGGGTGCGGCCCGTTGGAACCACGTCTTCAACAAACGCCTCTACCTGAACACGACGGCCTCCATCACGCGCTACCAGTACGACGTCACCAACCGCCTCGACCAGTTTGCCTTCAACTTAGGCTCCAAAATCCAGGACCTGGCCTTGCGCGCTGACCTCGACTACACGCCCAACGACAAGCACGCCTTCAAGTTTGGGGGCCAGATCATCCAGCACCGTTTCGGCGTGGGCCGCTTGCAGGCCGGCTCTGACGATGGCCGCTTCAACCTTGGCTCCGATGTGCAGTACCGCGGCCAGGAGGGCGGCCTGTACGCTTCCGATAACTTCAAGGCATCCAAAAAACTGCAACTCGAATATGGCCTGCGCCTAACTGGTTTCCGTAGCGGCTCCAACACTTACGGCGGCCTGGAACCGCGTGGCTCGGCGCGCTATTCGCTCACGCCCACCACCTCGCTTAAAGCCAGCTACGCGCTCATGTACCAGTACGTGCACCTCGTCACGAACTCCGGTGCCACGCTGCCCACCGATATTTGGTATCCGTCGCGGCTTTCGGTGAAGCCGCAACGTTCGCAGCAAGTGGCTACGGGCGTGAGCTTCCTGCTGGGTCAGGGCAAGTATCTGCTGACCAACGAGGTGTACTACAAATGGTCGCAGAACCAGGTGGACTTCAAGGATGGTGCGCAGCTGTTCGTAAATCCTGATTTGGATAGCGAATTCCTGTTCGGCAAAGGCTGGGCCTACGGCAATGAGCTATATCTGGAGAAGAAAACGGGCCGCACCACCGGTTGGATCGGCTACACGCTCTCGTGGAGCAAGCGCCGGTTTCTGCCCCAGCGCGGCACCAGCGGCATCAACGGGGGCCGCGAGTTCTACCCCAACTACGACCGACGCCACAACATCACGGCGGTACTACTGCACCAACTCAATGAGCGCCTCAACCTCACGGCCTCCTTCGTGTATACCACCGGCAATGCTACTACGCTACCCGCCGGCCGCTTCAACGTGCAAGACGTGTTTGGCGGCGACCTATCAGTAGCGCCCATCTACCCCGACCGGAACAGCTATCGTCTGGCAGCCTACAACCGCTTAGACCTGGGCTTGGTGTGGCGGCTCAAGCCAAACCGCTGGTTCCCAGAATCGGACCTGACGTTCAGCGCGTACAACGCCTACAACCGTCGCAACCCCTATTTCGTGTACTTCGACCAGATAAAGGACGGCGAAGATGGCCCCGTAACGGGCTACCGCGCTCGGCAGGTGTCGCTGTTTCCCGTCATCCCGGCCGTGACGTACAACTTCAAATTCTGAATCGCGGATTATGCGGATTATAGGATTTCGCGGATTTCGGTTTCTGGCTTTTTACTTTCATTTGATTGATAACCACCTTGTCATGAGAGCTTCGCTTCGTTCTGTGCTAGCTGTAGGGGTACTGTTGCCACTACTCAGTAGCTGCGATTTGCAAAAGAACATCGACGTGGAACTGCCTGCGCTGCCCGCCCAGCTCGTGACGGAGTGTTACCTCGAAAATGACCAGATTCCGCGCCTCACCGTGACGGAAACCACGTCCTACCTCGCCGGCCCGGAGCCAGTGGTACCAACCGACGTAACGGTAGTGCTGACACTGCCCAATGGCCGCCGCGATACGCTAGCCTTCCGGCCCGGCATCGACCCGGTGCTGCGCAAAGCCTATACGCACATTGGCCGTCGTCCGCTGGTAGCTCGCCCCGGCGAGGTGTTCAGCCTGGAAATAGTTGATACCAAAGGCCGCCGCGTGACGGGCACCGCCACCGTGCCGACTCGCGTGCCCATCGACTCGCTCGAATACAAATTCAACGACCGGCCCGTGGAAAGCCGTGAAGCCTACGTGCTGACCAATTTCCGCGACCCCGCCGGAATCGGCGACTATTACCGCCTGCAAGTGCACCGCGACAGCATCGGCCCCTCCCCCGAAGTAGATTATGACGTGGAAGACCGCCTCAACGACGACAAGGCCTTCACGCTCGGCACCAGCTATATATTCGACCCCAACGACACGCTCTTCATCACCCTTTATCATTTCGACCGGCCATACTACCTCTTCCGGCAGTCGGTCAACGATGCGCAGAATGCCAACGGCAATCCGTTTAGCCAGCCTTCCGCCATCAAAAGCACCGTCCAGGGCGGCATCGGCGTTTTTACGGTGCTGAGCTACGACCGAAAGCAGATTATTATCCGGTAGCTAGTAGCCCAGGGTTTAAACCCTGGGCTAGTTAGGGCGTGAGCAAATATAGTCCGTCGCCGGTTTTCCATAGCCCAGGGTTTAAACCCTGGGCTTACGGGGCTACTGCTGCTCTATCACCGCGCGCAGCAGGGCAGTCAGGCGAGGCTCAGCAGCGGCGGCGGTGCGCAGAATATCAGCTATGTCCACGCGCTTGAGCTTGTCGGGGGCGCAGAGGTCGGTGATGACGCTGATGGCTAGCACGGGCAGGCCCATATGCACGGCAGCAATAACTTCGGGCACGGTGCTCATCCCCACCGCATCGGCCCCGATGGTGCGCAGGTAGCGATACTCAGCGGGCGTTTCAAGCATGGGACCCGGCACGCTCACGTACACCCCGCGCCGCACTTTGTCGGCGAAACCGAGGGCGCGAGCCGACTCCTGTGCCTGCCGGAGCAGCGTGGCGTCGTAGGGCTCCAGCATGTCGGGAAAGCGCGGCCCTAGCTCGTCGAGATTCTTGCCGATGAGCGGGTTGGTTGGTTGCAGGTTGATATGGTCCTCGATAAGCATGAGGTCGGAGTACTCCATATCCGGGTGCAGGCCGCCAGCCGCGTTGCTCACGAACAGCTTCCGAATCCCGAGCAGCTTCATCACGCGCACCGGCATCACCACTTGCGGCATGGTATAGCCCTCGTAGTAGTGAAATCGCCCCTGCATTACCAGCACTTTCCGCCCGCCTAGCTCCGCCGCCAGCAAATTGCCAGAGTGGCTTTCCACCGTCGAAACCGGAAAGTTGGGAATGTCGGCGTAGGCAATGGTGTGCTGAATGCTCAGGTCCTTAACCAATGCTCCCAGGCCCGTGCCGAGGATGATGCCAAATTCAGGCTCGAAACCCTGCAAAAGCGGACGGATATACTCGACGGCGGCTTGGAGTTGGTGCATTACTTGGTTTTTGGTTGTCGGTTTTTTGTTGTTGGCTTATTGACTGCCGTTTATAGCTGAGTACACAAACCAAAAACCAATCGGCTATTGAATGTTCAACTCGAAGGGCATGCGCATTTGCGCGCCTTGCATGGTGGAAAGCTTCCTGTACTGCTCGTAAATCGGGTAAAGCTGGCCCATTTCTTCGCGCACCATGCGCAGACGTACTTCCTCGCTGATGCCGCTGAATAGATTTTCGGCGAAGGTTTTCTGGCGGGGCAAGGCTTGCAGCTTATAATCGCCTTCCTTGAGCTTGGCGCGGCGGGCCGCGATGCGCAACGCATCATCAAACGAGCCGAGCACGTCTACGAGGCCGCGGGCTTTGGCTTCCGAGCCCGACCATACCCGGCCCGAGGCAAAACCGCGCAGGCGCTCCACCGGCATCCGGCGGCCTTGGGCGGCTTTAGTGGTGAAGTCGGCGTAGATGCGGTTGATTTCGTTTTGGAACTGCGTCTGTTCAAACTGGCTCAGCGGCCGCGTGATGGTCGGAAAATCCGAGAATTTGCCCGTCGTGACGCGGTCTGTGGTGATGCCGAGTTTGTCGCGCAGCAGAGGCTGGATGTTAGGCAGCACGCCAAACACCCCTATGCTGCCCGTAATGGTGTTCGGGTGGGCCACAATGGTGTCGCAACCCATAGCGATGAAGTAGCCCCCCGATGCCGCCACGTCCGACATGGAGCACACAATGGGCTTTACCTTCTTGGTGAGCAGCACTTCGCGGTAGATGATGTCGGAGGCGAGCGAGGAGCCGCCGGGCGAGTTCACGCGCAGCACGACGGCCTTCACGTTGTCGTCGAGGCGGGCTTTGCGGATGGCTTCGGCGAAGCGCGTGCTGCCGATGTTGTCGTTGCCGCCTTTGCCCGTCACGATGTCGCCCTCGGCGTAGATGACGGCAATGCGGTTGTTGCCGGTGCTTTCCTCGTCCTCGGCCTTGCCATAGTCGCTCAGGTCCACGAGGCTCAGCTTTTGGTCTTTTTCTACCCCTAGCTTGCCTTTCATGTAGTCGAGGGCTTGGTCATAGTACCCGAGGTTGGTCACGAGGCCGAGGCGCTTGGCGTCGTCGGCGTTGTGGACCAGCATGGAGTCCGAAATCACCTTGAGGCGGGCGGGCGTGATTTTGCGAGCGGCGGCCACGTGGCCCAGCATGAAGTCGTTGAGCGAGTTGAGAAACGACGACGTTTGCAACCGGGCCGAATCGGACATGTTTTCCCGGAAGAATGGCTCCACGGCGCTCTTGAACGAGCCTACCCGGAAAATTTGGGGCTGAATGCCGACCTTCTCGAACAGATTCTTGTAGTACATCGTCTCGGAGCTGAGGCCGTTGAACTCCAGCGTACCCTGCGGATTGAGGTAGATCCGGTCGGCGATGGACGTGAGGTAGTAGCTCTTCTCGGAAGCCGCGTCGGCGTAAGCCACCAAGAACTTGCCCGATTTCTTGAAGTCCAGCAGCGCGTCGCGTATTTCTTCCAACGACGCCATGCCGGCCTGCACCAACTCCACGTTCAAGAAAATGCCCTTAATATCGTCGTCGTTTTTGGCGCGGCGGATGGTGGCTTTCAACTGGTCGAGTCCGATGTTATCGGCCTGAGAAGAGAAGACCGAGCTCACCGACTCCCGGCTTTCGCGCTCATCAATGGGCTTATCGAGCTTGAGTTCCAGCACGGAATCTGAAGCGACGGTTGCTTCATTATCGGTAGAGGCCAGCGCCGCCACAAAGACGATGAGCAGCACGAAGCTCAGCAACAGGAAGAGCGTGAGGCCGGTAAAGGTGGCCAGCACGTATTTAAAGAATTGTCTCATGGGAATTTGATTTGCGCCGAGTGCAGGGAAGCAGACGGCACGAAGTGGGTTTTGCTTTTTTACTATCCTACTAGACGGCAAGTTATTGATTTGAGCTGCGGCCCGGCAACGTAACAAGTGTTTTTCTGCCTGGTTTCGTTTCCAGCGGACAGCCAACGCAAGCCGGCGGCATATGCCTCTACCGCGCGGCTGCCGAAGCCCGTCCGTTGTGGCGGTTTCTTGGGTGCCTTCAATATTCGCCCCATAACTTCTCATGTCTCACTTCTCATGGCTAAGCTCCAATTAATAGCCGTACTTCTCGCCCCACCACTGGCGCAGACGCTCCTGAATTTTCACTTCCTGAGCATTGTGGCCGGGATGGTAGAAAGTAGTGCCGCTGAGCTGCTCGGGCATGAACTCCTGCGCCGCGAAGTTGCCGGGGTAGTCGTGCGAATACTGATATTCGCCACCGTAGCCAAGGTCTTTCATGAGCTTGGTGGGCGCGTTGCGCAGCGGAATGGGCACCGGCTGCACGCCTTGCTGCCGCACCAGCGCCCGCGCTTCTCGAATGGCCTTGTAGGAAGCATTGCTCTTGGGCGAAGTGGCGAGGTACACCACAGTTTGGCCCAGAATAATGTCGCCCTCAGGCATACCGATAACCGTGACGGCCTGGAAGCAGCTTTGCGCCAGAATGAGGGCGTTGGGGTTGGCCATGCCCACGTCTTCGGAAGCCAGAATGAGCAGGCGACGCGCAATGAACTTAGGATCTTCGCCGCCTTCGAGCATCACGGCCAGGTAGTAGAGCGCCGCGTTGGGGTCGGAGCCACGGATGCTTTTGATGAAGGCCGAAATGACGTCGTAGTGCATTTCGCCGCCTTTGTCGTAGCGGGCAAGGTGCTGCTGGGCCAGTTGCTGCACGCCTTCGTCGGTGACAACCACTTCGCCGGTGGCCGGGTCGGGGCGGCTGGCTTCCACCACTATTTCCAGCAGGTTGAGCAGCTTGCGCGCATCGCCGCCCGAAATGGTGAGTAGAGCGCCGTAGTCCTGCACGCGCACCGTTTTTTGCTTCAGCACCTCATCTTCGGCTAAGGCTTTATCGACGAGGCTGGTCAGGACTTCCTTGCTGAGCGGCTCTAGCACGTAGACCTGCGCCCGGCTCAGCACGGCCGGAATTACTTCGAAGGAGGGATTTTCAGTGGTGGCGCCAATCAACGTGACGATGCCCTGTTCCACGGCCCCGAGCAGCGCGTCTTGCTGGCTTTTGCTGAAGCGGTGGATTTCATCGATAAACAGCACCGTACCCCGCTGTTTGCGCGCCCGTTCAATTACGTCGCGCACGTCTTTTACGCCGGCATTCACGGCACTAAGCGAGGCGAAAGGCTTGCCCAGCGCGGCCGCCAGCAAGTTGGCCAAGGTCGTTTTGCCAACGCCCGGCGGGCCCCACAGAATGAGCGAGGGCAGGCGGCCCGCATTGAGGTAGCGCCGCAGCACGCCTTCGGGCCCGATGAGGTGCTGCTGGCCCGCGTACTCATCCAGAGTGCGGGGCCGCATGCGCTCCGCCAGCGGGGCGCCAGGCCGCGGGGCGTAAGGTTGGGGCTGATAGTCAGTATCGAAGAGAGAGCCAGTAGACATGGAAGAATAGCGCAAGCCTGTGCTTACGCCGGGAGTAAGTGAAGTATGGCGGGTGTCCTGCTCACGTGAATACGCACGGGCGGCGGCGCAAGCTAAGAGCGAGTTTAGAATTTACTGAAAACTCATTCGTCCTGCTTCGGCAAGCGGAGGCCAGAGGAAGCCAAATAATACCCATACACGCTCCACAAGACCCGCCGACCCCGCCTCCACACGCGCTGCCGGATGAATTTCATGCGGCAGCGCATCTTTTTCATTCGAGGCCGCATGAAATTCATGCGGCTTCCCATCATTTTCATGCGGGGTTGCATGAAATTCACGCGGCTTCCCATCATTTTCATTCGAGGCCGCATGAATTTCATGTGACTTCCCATCATTTTTATTCGAGGCCGCATGAAATTCACGCGGCTTCCCACCATTTTCATTCGAGGCCGCATAAACTTCATGCGGCCTCGAATGAATCTCATGCGCGGCTGTCTTCATTTCATGCGCGCCTGCCTAAAATGGATGCTCGCTCCCACTGTGCGGAGTCGCGCCCGGATGTAGCGGGCTTCGCCTACCAAGGTGCAGGGTGTAGCGCGCCGGCGCCGGCGCGCATTGTTGCCCGCCAGGTCGTAGTTGCGGCGCGGATGATGCGCGAGCGAAGAGCGTGTCTGACGTTTTGGGGCTAGCCCGGCCCCGACAAGCGGACGCCAGCGGAAGCAGGATGTTCCAGAGGTACTTTCGGCAAAATCCCAACAGGCTCTAAAGCTTACCCTACATTCGTCTAATGAAAAATTCGGTGAAGGTCCACGCGGCCTTGTTTCTGGTCTCGCTTATCTACGCCGCCAACTATAGCATTTCCAAGGACGTGATGCCGCGCTACATGGGTCCGTTTGGACTCGTGCTGCTACGCATCGTGGGGGCCACGCTTTTCTTCGGCATCCTTAGCCGCCTCGTGGCCCCGCAAGACCGGATTCGGGGCCGCGCCGACCAATGGCGGGCCGTAGCCTGTGGGGTGCTGGGCATTGGGCTGAATCAGCTGCTGTTTTTCTCGGGCCTCAACCTCACCTCGCCCATCAATGCCTCGCTCATCCAAACCATTGCCCCAGTCGTGACGGTACTGGCTTCGGCGGTGCTGCTGGGCGAGAAACTAACGCTGCCGCGGCTTCTGGGCTTGGGTTTGGCCGGCACGGGCGCGGCGCTTATCATTCTGGGGCGCGGTCCGGCCACGGCAAATGGGCAAGATGGGTTGCTGGGCAACGTGTTTATTCTGCTCAACGCCACGGCTTTCGGGGTGTATTTGGTGCTCGTAATGCCGCTCATGCGCAAGTACCACCCATTCACGGTACTGGCGCGCATCTTTCTGGTGGGGGCGGTGTTGGCGGTGCCGGCCGGCTGGCAGCAGGTGCAGCAGCCGGCCTATGCCAGCTTTCCGGTCAGCATCTGGGCGGCCATTGCCTACATGGTGGTGTGCGTCACCATTATGGCGTATCTGCTGAATAACTGGGCGTTGAAATATGCCTCCCCTGCCCTGCTGGGCGCTTATATTTACTTGCAACCGGCGCTGGCGGTGGGTATCGCCGTGAGCCTGGGCAAAGACACGCTCACCGTTGCCAAAGCCTTACAGGCGCTGCTCATATTTGGGGGCGTGTTTCTAGTGAGCCGCAAGCCTCGGCAGGCTACACCAGTAGCGGCACCGCTGGAACCTGCACAGGAGTAAGCTCGGGCCGAAACCATTTCGTGCGGGCTGGTGCTTTATTCGGTAACTTTCTTCCTCAATAGCCCGAGCGTCATGACTTACACCGTCGAACTCAAAAACGAACACGCCCTGCGCCTGCTGGAGGAGTTGGAACAGCTTGGTGTGCTGACTATTCAAGCGCAGAACAGCCAGCCCTCGGAATCATCTGGTTCAAGACTTCCTTCGGAGAGAACTTTTACTGCCGTTCAGCTTGATACCCGAGGATTCAAATTCAATCGGGATGAAGCCAATGAGCGGTAAAGTCTTCTTGGACACCAACGTACTACTCTACGGATATTCCACGACGGAGCCTGCCAAACAAGCTGTGGCTCTTCGCGCCATGCAAGCTCCAATGGCTTACATATCCACTCAGGTGTTGATTGAGTTTACCAATATATGTCGGCGTAAGTATGGCTATGACTGGTCAGCTATTGAAAATCTGCTGGCGGAAATTCTGGTCAACTTCTCCGTGCACACCAACACGCCAGGTACGCTACTGCGAGCCACGCAAGTGGCGCAACGCTATGGATTCTCCTGGTTTGATTCGTTGATTGTAGCTGCCGCGCTGGAGTGCGGTTGCCAGACACTTTATTCGGAGGATTTACAGCATAATCAAGTGCTTGATGGCGGGCTGCGGGTGCTGAATCCGTTTCATTGACGCCGGCTATTGGCTGGCTTATCATCTCCGGTTGGTGTTGCGTGGCACGGACTTTAGTCCGTAGCCCTACCATTAGGCCAAATGAAAGGCTACGGACTAAAGTCCGGGCCACGTGCTTGATTGCTACTCTTCGTGTTGCTCTGCCTTGGACGCCTTGCCTACCCGTAAAATCATTCACCTCGACATGGATGCCTTCTATGCCTCGGTGGAACAGCGCGACAACCCGGCGCTGCGGGGGCGGCCCGTGGCGGTAGGCGGCTCACGGCAGCGCGGCGTGGTAGCGGCGGCTTCGTACGAGGCGCGGGAATTTGGCGTACGCTCGGCCATGCCTTCGACTACAGCCTTACGCAAATGCCCAAAGCTGGTGTTCGTGAAACCGCGCTTCGAGGTGTACAAGGAAGTTTCGCGGCAAATACGCGCCATTTTCGCGGAGTACACGCCGCTCATTGAGCCGCTTTCTTTGGATGAAGCCTACCTCGACGTAACCGACAACCTGCGGCAGCTGACCTCGGCCACGCAGATTGCGGCGGAGATTAGGGCGGCTATTTTTCAGAAAACGCAGCTCACGGCTTCCGCGGGCATTTCCTACAACAAATTTCTGGCGAAGCTGGCTTCCGACTACCGCAAGCCTAATGGGCAGTTCGTCATCAAGCCGGAGCAAGGCCTGGCGTTTGTGGAACAGCTGCGGGTGGGACAGTTTCACGGTATCGGGCCGGCTACGGCGGCGCGGCTGAACCAGCTGGGCATTTTCACGGGGTTGGAATTGCGGCAGCAGTCGGAGGCGTTTCTGCGGCAGCATTTCGGCAAGGCGGGCTCGTACTACTTTCATATTGCCCGCGCCATCGACCACCGCCCCGTGGTGCCCGACCGGGTGCGTAAATCAGTAGGCTCCGAAACCACCTTCGCACAAGACCTCACCGCACATGAGGAGCTACTGACTGGCTTACAGCCTTGCCTGGAATCGGTGTGGGAATACTGCCAGCGCACGGGACTATTGGGACGCACTCTCACACTTAAAGTGAAGTACGCCGACTTTCAGCAAATTACGCGCAGCCGCACTACGCTGGCGCCGCTGGCAAGCAAAACGGCAATGGAGCAAATCAGCCAGGAGTTAGTAGCCGGCTGCCTGCCGCTGAGCAAAGGGGTGCGCCTATTGGGCGTTTCGCTCTCCAATCTCGAAACCCTCGACGACTCAGTAGGCAAGCAGCTGACGCTTGGGCTATAGGCTGCTACATGCATCTTCCTCTGACACTCCAATAAAACAACGTGCAAACCGGAGCAAGCAGCCGTTTCTATTATCCTTGATTTGGAATCTGTTAGCGAAAGACAATGGGAAATAGTCACCGAATTTTCAGACGCTCTTCGACTTGCGAGGTTTTTGCCCCGCTGCTTGTCTGGCTTTGCGGCGCCGTCGAAGACCACCGAGACGCTCACGCTCTACTTTACGCTCGGCGCGGGCTTGCAGACGCTCGGGTAGGCGTGCCATAAGTCGCTCCCGTACATACTGTGCCAGGCTGGAAAGTGGCACCAGCTGCGTAGTGCGCAAGAAATGCAGCACCTGGGCGCGGCGTAACTGACTCACGCCCGCCAAGCCACGGGCCAACAGAAACTGCTTCACTTCTTCCAGCAACAACAGACTGGCTAGCGGCGCCGACGCCACAGTGGAATTGTAGGAAGCCGACCGGTGCGGCCATAATCCGGTGCGGCTGGCCACCAATACGCCCACCCAATCGGGCAGCAACGGTAACAGCTTGGGCAAGTGCTTCTCCGTTACCACGAACGTCACGAAATCATACACCTCGCCGTAGCAGCGCAGTTGGTTGGGTACGCGTTGTAGCGTATCGGAGTCGCCCTTTATCTCGTAGCCGTGGAGGAAATCAGTGGTAATGTGCACGACATCGGCACGGGTGGTACCGGTGGGTAATTCGTCCACGTACACGCCGCCCGCAAGCAATGGGTAGAGCAGAGCGCGAATTTCCGGATCGTTCATGAGGGTGAGGAAAACTTATCAGCAGCTGAGATACAACCACTGCTTTTGGCACCCATGTTGGGCACGCTAAAGGTCCGCCGCCCTGAGCATTTCAGCAAACAAAAAGAAAGCCTGACTGCCGCAGTGGCAATCAGGCTTTCTCAGCAAGTAGGTGTGGGCAATAAGCCGTATGGCTTAGAAAGGATCAGCTTTTACTTTCGTTTTCTTTTTCTTATCGCTCGCCTTGATTTTCACATCGGCATTAGCTGGAGCTAGATCAGCGCTCGACTGCGTTTCTACCGTGGTAGTAGTGGTAGCAGGAGCGGTAGTCGTGGTCGTTGCGGGCGATGTGGTAGTAGCGGGAGCCGGCGTAATAGCAGGCTGCGTGGTAGTGGTGCTCTGTTGCGGCGTAGTCGTCGTGGTAGTCGTATTGGTGGTTTGCGCGTTAGCAGCAGAGATGCCGGCTACGAGTACAGCGGCGAGAACAAATAGCTTTTTCATGAGCTGGGGTTAAGGTGAATACTAAAAGCTCGACTAATTAGCCTGCTTTCGAGTAGCCTCTAACGAAGCCATTCGGATAAAGTTGAGTTTTGCCCGAATTATGCACCTTATTTCAATAACTCATGCAACACCGTTTGCATGGAAAACACCCGATTACCAGCCTCTTGCACCACCAAAGAATTTGGCGAATCCAGCACCGCATCCGACACTTCCACATTGCGCCGCACGGGCAGGCAGTGCAGAAACTTGGCGTCGTTGGTCAGAGCCATGTGCTCAGGCGCGAGCATCCAGGTAGGGTCGTTTTGCAGCACTTGGCCGTAGCTGTGGTAGCTGCTCCAGTTCTTGGCCTGCACGAAGTCGGCACCTTCTAGCGCTTTACGCTGGTCATATTCGATACGGGCGCCTTTGGTGAATTTCTCGTCCAGTTCGTAGCTCGCGGGGTGCGTAATCACGAAGTCCACCCAGTCGATTTCGGAAAACCAATCGGCAAAGGAGTTGGGCACGCACTGTGGCAGAGGGCGCACGTGCGGGGCCCAGGTGAGCACCACTTTCACGCGCTGCTTCTGCTTGTGTTCGGCCACCGTGATAAGATCGGCAAATGACTGTAACGGGTGCAGCGTGGCGCTTTCCAGGCTGATAACGGGCACGGTAGCGTATTGCAGAATCTTGTTGAACACCACTTCCTCATAGTCCTCTGCCTTGTCCTTCAGCGTGGGAAAGGTGCGCACGCCCAGCACGTCGCAGTATTCACTCATCACGGCAATAGCTTCCTTAATGTGCTCCTGCGTCGAGCCGTCCATCACGGCGCCATCGGCCATTTCCAGCGTCCACGAATCGGCTCCGGCATTCAGCACCCACACCTGCGCGCCCAGGTTGTACGCCGCTTTAATGGAGCTAAGGCGCGTGCGCAGACTAGGGTTGAAGAAAATCAGCCCGATGGTTTTGTTCTTGCCGAGGTGCTGGTAGCCGAAGGGGTTCTGCTTGATCTCTAATGCCTTGCTCAGCAGGGCTTGGTAGTCGGGAACGTCGGCGAATGAGGTGAATTTCTTCATGGTGAAAAATCAGGCCGTAGGAACGGCACGGTAGAAACAAGAAACTGAACTTCTCGGCCAGCGCCCAACGTAGTAAAAAGCAACTCGGTATATTTGAATGACACCCAGTTTAGGTTACTTCTGCTATGACTTTCGCTGACCTTGATAATGTAGTGGTGCTGCATGGCCCGCTAACCCGGCTCACGGACGACGAGTTTTTCGACGTCTGCCAGCACAACCCTACCCTGCGCCTGGAGCGAAACGCCGACCACGAAATCATTTTTATGCCCCCTGCCGGAGCCGAGTCCAGCCGCAAGTCCGGCGAAGTATACGTACAGCTTTGGCTGTGGAACCGCCAGCATCAGCTTGGCTACGTGTTCGAGTCATCGGCGGGCTTCACGCTACCCGACGGCTCCATCCGCTCCCCCGACGCATCGTGGGTAGCCAAAACCGCTTATGAGGCCCTGACCGAAGCCCAACGGCTACGCTTCCCGCCGGTGTGTCCCACGCTCGTAGTCGAAGTTCGCTCTCCTTCTGATGGCCTCGGCCCGTTGCGCCGCAAAATGGAAATTTACCTAGAAAATGGCGTAGAAATCGGCTTTCTGCTCGACCCCGGCAACGAAACCGCCACCATTTACCGCCGTGACCAGCAGCCGGAGGAAATCAACGGCTTCGACCAGACGCTGAGCGCCGAGCCGGCCTTACCAGGTTTTGTCCTGGATTTGCGGCCGTTACGATAGGGCTGAAAACTCTTTCACTCAACAAGCCACTTTTTGAAGCCCCCAGTGCGCCAACACCGAGGGCTTCGCCGTTGTAAGAAGACAACGGTACGGGAAGGTTCATCTTTCAGAAGTTTGGATAGTCAACTCTATACCATCATATAACGGAAACAGATGATATCCGCAATGCTCAGTGAAAACGCCGACCTCACGAAACTCCGGGGCTTTGATGACAAACGCGTACCTGAATTCAACCTGTGAGTCATCTTCAAAATGAATCTTCACAGTTTCTTGCAACGGAAAGTCTTCCAGGCTCAGCGTATCATCATTGCCTCTTCCTTTTGAAATCAAGTACTGCTTTATTTTAAGCTTCCACCTTTCCGGCAGATCCTGGTTTCGCATATCCTTGATGTTGTGAATTGACTGACCTTTTCACTCGACGGGCAACGATGTACCAAGTTGAGCCTGCGCGCTACATGGCCTTGTATTCCTTCCAGCTCTTGATGCTCAAATCCTCCAGCTTCAGCGTGCAGAAGGCTTGGATGAAGGCTTTAGCCAGGCGGGCGTTGGTGATGAGCGGGATGTTGAAGTCTACTGCCGTGCGGCGGATTTTGTAATCGTTGTCCAGCTCGCCCTTGGTCAGGTTCTTGGGGATGTTGATGACCAGGTCGATTTTCCGCTCGCGCAGGTAGGTCAGGGCGTTGGGCTCCTGGAGCTCGTCGGGCCAGTAGACGAGGGCGCTGGGCACGTTGTGTTCGGCGAAGAAGCTGTGCGTGCCGTGCGTGGCGTAGAGGGTGTAGCCCTTCTGCACCAGCAGCCGCGCGGAGTCCAGCAGGGCCACTTTGGAGGTAAGTGGGCCGCTGGAAATCAGCACCGAGCGCTCCGGAATGCGGTAGCCCACCGACAGCAGCGCCTTCAGCAGCGCTTCCTCGGCCGTGTCGCCCAGGCAGCCCACTTCGCCGGTGCTCGTCATGTCGACGCGCAGCACCGGGTCGGCGCCTTGCAGGCGAGTGAAGGAGAACTGCGAAGCTTTCACGCCCACGAAGGGCAGGTCGTAGACCAGCTCGCTCGCGTCGCGCTCCACGGGGCGGCCCAGCAGCACCTTGGTGGCCTTCTTAATCAGGTTGTGGCCCGATACCTTGCTCACGAACGGGAAGCTGCGCGAGGCGCGCAGGTTGCACTCGATGACGCGGATTTCGCGGTTTTTCTCCAAGAATTGGATGTTGAACGGCCCGCTAATCTGGAAACGGCGGGCAATCTTCTCGGCAATGACCTTGAGCTTGCGCACCGTGCCCACGTACACGCGCTGCGGCGGGTAGTACATCGTCGCATCACCCGAGTGCACGCCGGCAAACTCCACGTGCTCCGAAATGGCGTACGACACGATTTCGCCCCGGTCGGCCACGGCGTCCAGCTCGATTTCCTTGGCATCCTGGATGAACTCCGACACCACCACCGGGTACTCGGCGCTGACGTCGACGGCCAGCTTCAGGTACTCCTGCAGTTCCTGCACGTTGGACACCACGTTCATCGCCGCGCCCGACAGCACGTACGAGGGGCGAATCAGCACCGGGAAGCCGACTTCCTTCACGAAGTCGTAGATGGCCTCCATGGTGGTCAGCTCGCTCCAGCGCGGTTGGGCAATGCCCAGCTCGTCCATGATGCTGCTGAACTTGTGGCGGTTTTCGGCCTCGTCGATGCGCGAGGCGGCGGTGCCCAGGATGGGCGCGCCGGCCTGCTCCAGGCGGGTGGCGATGTTGTTCGGAATCTGCCCGCCGGTGCTTAGAATCACGCCGTTGGGCTGCTCGAAGTCCAGGATGTCCATGACCCGCTCGTACGACAGCTCCTCGAAGTAGAGCCGGTCCGAGACGTCGTAGTCGGTGGAGACGGTTTCGGGGTTGTAGTTGATGATGATGGACTTGTAGCCTTCCTCGTTCACCGTCTGGGCCGCATTCACGCCGCACCAGTCAAACTCCACCGACGAGCCGATGCGGTACACGCCCGAGCCCAGCACCACCACCGACTTGTCGGTTTCGGGCTCCAGGTCGTTTTCGGTGCCGTGGTAGGTGAGGTAGAGGTAGTTGGTCTGGGCCGGGAACTCGGCCGCCAGCGTGTCGATTTGCTTGATGACGGGCAACACGCCCAGGGCCTTGCGGCGGGCGCGCACCAGCATTTCGTTGGCCTTCACCTCGGCCTGGCCCAGCAAGTGCACGGCCAGCTGCTGGTCCGAAAAGCCCGATTTTTTGGCTTGGCGCAGCAGGTCGGTTTCCAGCGCATCAAGGCCGCCTTGCTTCCGCTTTCCGCCGAGCTGCCGGCCCAGCAGGAAGATGCCGTAGAGGCGCTGCAAAAACCACCGGTCGATGCGCGTCAGCTCGTAGACGCGGTCCACGTCGTAGCCGGCTTCGAAGGCCTCGTTGATGGCGAAGATGCGCTCCTCGTTCGGCTCGCTCAGCAGCGTGTCGAGGCTGGCGTTGTCGAGCAGCGGCTCGGGTTTGTTGGCCACGAAGCCACGCCGGCCGGTGTCGAGCATGCGCAGGCCCTTTTGAATGGCTTCCTCGAAGGTTTTGCCGATGGCCATGACCTCGCCCACGCTCTTCATGGCCGAGCCAATTTGGCGCTGCACGCCCGCAAACTTGCCCAAATCCCAGCGCGGCAGCTTCACCACCAAGTAGTCCAGTGCCGGCTCGAAGAAGGCCGAAGTGGTCTGCGTGACGCTGTTTTTCAGCTCGGCCAGCGAGTAGCCCAAACTCAGCTTAGCGGCCACGAAGGCCAGCGGGTAGCCCGTGGCCTTGGAAGCCAGCGCCGAGGAGCGCGACAGGCGCGCGTTCACCTCAATCACACGATACTCCTCCGAGAACGGGTCGAGGGCGTACTGAATGTTGCACTCGCCCACGATGCCCAGGTGGCGGATGGTCTTGATGCCAATGCTGCGCAGCTTGTGGTACTCGCGGTTGCTCAGGGTCTGCGACGGGGCCACCACGATGCTCTCCCCGGTGTGGATGCCGATGGGGTCGAAGTTTTCCATGTTGCAGACGGTGATGCAGTTGTCGAACTGGTCGCGCACCACTTCGTACTCCACTTCCTTCCAGCCCTTCAGCGACTCTTCCACCAGAATTTGGTCGGAGGTGGAGAAGGCTTTCTGGGCCAGGGCGCGCAGCTCGTCCAGGTTGTTGGCGAAGCCGCTGCCCAGACCGCCCAGCGCAAAGGCAGCGCGCACGATGATGGGGAAGCCAATCCGCTCTCCGGCCGCCAGCGCGTCCGCGATGCTGGTCACGGCTTCGCTGCGGGCCGTGAGCACGCCAATCTGCAGGAGCTTGTCCTTGAAGATGTCGCGGTCCTCGGTGTCGATGATGCTCTGCACGGGCGTGCCGAGCACGCGCACGTTGTACTTCTCGAACACGCCGGCGCGGTACAGGGCCACGGCGCAGTTCAGGGCCGTCTGGCCGCCGAAGGCCACCAGAATGCCGTCGGGCTGCTCCTTCTTAATGACCTCCTCCACGAAGTAGGGCGTCACGGGCAGGAAGTACACGTCGTCGGCAATGTCGTCCGACGTTTGCACGGTGGCAATGTTGGGGTTGATGAGGACGGTGCGAATGCCTTCCTCCTTCAGCGCCTTCAGCGCCTGCGAACCGGAGTAATCGAACTCGCCGGCCTCGCCAATTTTAAGGGCGCCGGAACCGAGGATGAGGACTTTGTTGGGTTTGTTCATTCGTGTGGGCCCCTCCCCCGGCCCCTCCCCAAAAGGTGAGAGGTGCCAGACGATTTATGGGATTGTTTCTTACAGGTATGGAGAGGAACAACAGCAAACAGTGCTGCCGCATTTTCAAACTTTCAAGGTCAAATCTTATCCTGTAAACCAGGTGGCTCGTGCAACTCTAGTTCCCAGTCTTGGTAGGGAGGTTCGACCTCAAAAGTTGGGTCGCAGTAAGAACGGATGTACTCAGTTGCGCGCCTCTGTGCATACTGTGCATTCAACACTTTTCCATTCTCATCTATTTCGATGACATTGGCGAAGATGGCGTAAACCTGTTCTATCGCGCTGGGCTCTTCTCCATACAGTTCGAGGTAGTTTATTCCTTCGAGCATATAGTGAGAGCCACTTGCCATGAAATAAGCAAAGGTTCTTAGAGCACCACTAAACGAGTTGCTGAGTTTCATACTTGGTAGCTATTCAAATCGAAACTTCAACTGGCAAACAATGCCAAACTCACGAGCTTGATAGACAAGGTGAGCAGCTTTGCTAACATCCTCTTCAGCTACTGAAATCATGTAGCTTTCTTCATTGTAGACAAATGAATCAATTTGGTCTCCGGACTCATCTAGTTTAGTCTGCAACAAGTCTTTGTATAGCTTTACAAGATTTAGCCGAAAAAGAGCTGCTTTTGGTTGGTTTTCAACCAGCGTAACGAACGGCATAACGTTCTGGGAAGCTGATTTTTTTACGAGTGCTGTGCCTTATACTCCGCCACCGCCGTCAAAAACTCATCAAACAGGTACTCGGTATCCTCCGGGCCGCCAGCAGCTTCCGGGTGGAATTGCGTGGAGAAAAACGGTTTGGTCTTATGTCTGATGCCTTCGCAGGTGCCGTCGTTCAGGTTCTCGAACAGCATGGTCCACTCGGTGGGCAGCGTGGTGGTGTCCAGCGCGAAGCCGTGGTTTTGGCTCGTGATGTAGCAACGCTTAGTACCCGAAAGCAGCACGGGCTGGTTGTGGCTGCGGTGGCCGTATTTCAGCTTGAACGTGTCGCCGCCCGCAGCCAGGCCCATGAGTTGGTTGCCGAGGCAGATGCCAAAAATGGGCTTGTCCTGCTGCAGGGCGGTTTGGAGGTGGCTGATAGTGGCCTCGCACGTCTTAGGGTCGCCGGGGCCGTTGCTTAGGAACAAGCCGTCGTAGTCGAGCGTGTTGAAGTCGTAGTCCCAGGGCACGCGAATCAGCTCCACGTCGCGCTCCAGGAAGCAGCGGATGATGTTGGTTTTGGTGCCGCAGTCTACGAGTACGATTTTGTGTTGGCCGGTGCCGTAGTGCTGCACGCCGGGCTGGCTCACCTGCGCCACCAAGTTGTCTTGGTTGGGGTCGTGGAGCGGAACGTCTTTTTCCGCCACAATTTTGCCCAGCATGGCACCTTTCTCGCGCAGCTTCTTGGTAAGCAGCCGGGTATCGACGCCAAAGATGCCGGGAATATTGTACTCGGCCAGCCAGTCGCCGAGGCTCTTGGCGGCGTTCCAGTGGCTGTGTTCCTCGGAGTAATAATTGACTACGAGGCCGGCAATGTGAATCTTATCCGACTCGAAAATCTTCGAAATGGACTCGTACAGTTCCTCGCCCGGTACCCCGTAGTTGCCCACCATGGGGTAGGTGAGCACCAGAATCTGGCCCGCAAACGAGGGGTCAGTGAGGTTTTCGGGGTAGCCGGTCATGGCCGTGCTGAACACCACTTCGCCCGCCACAGAAGTGTAGGCGCCGAAGGAGGTGCCTTCGATTTCAGTACCGTCTTCGAGGATTAGTTTTACTTGCTTCATTGTCGTTCTGTCGTGAGCCTCACCCTCTAGTCCCTCTCTCGTAGAGTGGATCACTAGGTGTAGATCTTAGATTTTTCGAAAGCCAAAGCTATGACTAGAAGCTAGCTTTTTAAAGCTAGCTCTCCCTCTCTTTTGGATAGGGGGCTAGGGGGTGAGGTCTGATACAAAGCTTGCAAAAACTGGTCAACTTCAGCCTTGGTGATGTTGAGGGGCGGCAGCAGGCGTAGCACAGTGGGGTCGGAGGCATTGCCCACGAAAATGTGGTGCTCCGCGAGCAGCTTGTCGCGCACGTCTTTAATGGCGAAATCGTACTTGATGCCAACCATCAGACCCCGGCCTCGAATTTCTGCCGCGCCAGCATGAGCTTTTAGTTCTGCGCGCAGATAGTCGCCGAGTTGGCGGGCATTTTCCAGCAAGTTTTCCTGCTCAATGACTTCCAGCACTGCCAAGGCAGCGGCGCAGGCCAAGTGGTTGCCGCCGAACGTGGTACCTAGCAAACCGTACGAAGCTTTCAGCTCGGGCGCAATCAAGATGCCGCCAATGGGAAAGCCGTTGCCCATGCCTTTTGCCACCGAAATAATGTCGGGGCGAATGCCGGCGTGCTGGTGTGCGAAAAACTTACCACTGCGGCCGTAGCCGCTCTGCACTTCGTCGGCAATGAGCAGCACCTCATGCTGTTTGCACAGCGCGGCCAAGCCTTGCAGGAATTCATCGGAGGGCATGATGATGCCGCCCACGCCTTGAATTGGCTCAATGATAACCGCGCAGGTTGGCTGCTCCCGCATCACGCACTCCACTGCCGCTAAGTCATATTCCACGAAGGAAATAGCGTGGCTGGCGTTGAAAGGGGCCACAATTTTGGGGTTGTCGGTAGCGGCTACGGCGCCCGACGTACGGCCATGAAACGCGCCTTTGAAAGCAATGACGTGGCTTTTGCCGGTATGAAACGAGGCCAGCTTCAGTGCATTTTCGTTGGCTTCGGCGCCGGAGTTGCACAGAAACAGCGAGAAATCGGCGTAGCCAGAAACCTCACCGAGCTTGTGCGCCAGCTGCGCCTGAATCGGAATCTGCACTGAGTTGGAGTAGAAGCCAATGTTTTGCAACTGCTCCGTGAGGCGCCGCACGTAGTGCGGGTGGCTGTGGCCGATGGAAATTACGGCGTGGCCGCCGTAGAAATCGAGGTACTCCTGCCCCGCTTCATCCCACAGCGTCGCCCCAAGGGCTTTCACCGGCGTGATATCGACAAGCGGGTAAACGTTGAAAAGCTCCATGTTGTAGAAGTGAGAGCTGAGAAATTAGAAGTGAGATGGACTGAGTTGCCAGATAGGTCAGGTGTCCTGCGTAGTCCAGGCTTTCAACCCTCGGGTCTCCACGCACCTAGGCCATTACAAAAGCACCGATTTGAGGTGAAGTCCTGTCGTCTCCGGCAGACCGAAAAGCAAGTTCATGTTCTGCACGGCCTGGCCCGAAGCGCCTTTCACCAGATTATCAATGACGGACGTGACCAGCAAGTGCTTGCCCTGCTTCTGCACGTGCAGCAGGCATTTGTTGGTATTCACGACTTGCTTCAGATGCAATTCCCGGTCCGCTACCGTCACAAAAGGCGCGTCGGTGTAGTAGGTGCGGAATAGCGCTTGTGCTTCTTCGGCTGTCAATTCGCTTTGAGTGTACACGCTGGCGAAAATACCGCGTGAGAAATTGCCTCGATACGGAATAAAGTGAATGTCTATTGCCAGCTGGTGCTGTAGCTGCGCCAGGCTCTCCCCTATTTCGCCGAGGTGCTGGTGCGTGAACGGCTTGTAGATGGAGACGTTATTGGTGCGCCACGAGAAATGCGTAGTGTCCGACAAACTTTGCCCCGCTCCCGTCGAGCCCGTAATGGCCGATACGTGCACGTCATCCGTCAGCTTGCCCGCTTGCGCCAGTGGCAGCAAGGCCAGCTGGATAGCCGTAGCAAAGCACCCCGGATTAGCAATACTTTGCGCCTGCTGAATACGGCTCTTGTTGAGTTCTGGCAGGCCATACACGAACTCGCGGCCTCCGAACTCGGCGTCTGCTTCTAGACGGAAGTCGTTGCTTAGGTCGATGACGTGCGTGGTATCCGGCAAGGAATTTTTCTCTAGAAATGCCCGCGAATTGCCGTGTCCAAGACACAGAAACACCACATCCTCATCACCGGCTAGCTCCGATGCAAACACCAAGTCCGTCTCCCCCACCAAGTCATCGTGTACGCTACTCACGGCATTACCCGCATTCGACGAGCTGACGATGACATCGAACTCAGCATACGGATGGTGCAGCAAAATGCGAACCAGCTCCCCGGCCGTGTAACCGGCACCGCCCACAATGCCAACCTTAATTTTCATCGTTGAAGGAAGAGTGAATGCGGAGCTGATTGCTGAAGATTTTGATAAAGCCTTTCGCGTCGCGCGAGTCCCAGGCGTCGTTTTCCTCACCGTATGTAGCTACTTTGGAGCGCATCATGTCGTATTTCGACTCGATGCCTTGCAGCTCAAACTGGTAGGGCTTCAGCGTGACGAACACCGTGCCCGACACGCGCTGCTGCGACGACGTCAGGAAGGCTTCCATGTCGCGCATCACCGGGTCGAGATATTGCGCTTCGTGCAGCAGCGTGCCGTACCAGTTGGCGATGTAGTCTTTGTGCAGCAGCTGCCAGCGCGAGGATGTATGCTTCTCCAACAAATGGTGCGCTTTCAGCAGAATGAGCGGGGCCGGGGCCTCAAATCCCACGCGGCCTTTAATGCCCAAAATAGTGTCGCCGACGTGCGTGTCGCGGCCGATGGCGTACTGGCCGGCTAGCTCATTCAGGGCCTGAATCAGCTGCACGGGCGGCAGGGTTTCGCCGTTCAGCGCCATCGGCTCGCCCTGTTCAAAAGTGATGCTGATATTGGTTGGCTCAGTGGCGCTAAGCGGCGTAGGATACGCCGTTTCGGGCAGGGCTTGGTGCGAAGTCAGCGTTTCCACGCCGCCCACGCTGGTGCCCCAGATGCCCTTATTGATGGAGTATTTGGCCTTTTCCCAGCTCATCTCGAAGCCGTTGGCTTGCAAATACTCAATTTCCGCCTGGCGCGAGAGTTTCTGGTCGCGGATGGGCGTGATGATTTCGGTGTTCGGCGCGATAACCGAGAAAGCCACATCGAAGCGCACTTGGTCGTTGCCAGCGCCGGTGCTGCCGTGCGCGATGTAGTCGGCCTTATGCTCGCGGGCGTACTCAGCCAGCGCCAACGACTGAAACATCCGTTCCGCACTCACGCTCAGCGGGTAAGTGTCGTTCTTGAGAATGTTCCCGAAGATCAGGTAGCGCAGGCAATCCTGGTAAAACCGCTCGGTCACGTCGATGACTTCGTGCTTGGTCGAGCCCAACTCATAAGCGCGCTGCTCGATGGCTTGCAGCTCTTGCTCAGAAAAACCGCCCGAATTGACGATGACCGTGTGCACTTCCAAGCCCAGCGCGCGAGTCAGGTACACGACGCAATACGACGTATCCAAGCCGCCGCTGTAGGCTAAAACTACCTTTTTCATGTAAGGAAAATGGACGGGAAAAGTAAGGGATGAGACAAGAAAGAATAAGCACCCAGGCCGGCACTACGGCGCGGCCAGCGCCTTACTTCCGCTCACTCAGAATTTCGATGGTTTCTTGCGCCTGCTGGCTGAATTGGTCGTTGAGTTTATCGTAGACCATGCCCGTGCAGAGGCACATTTTGCGCTGGTTTTCCTGCAAAATGGGGTAGTTCTTGCAGGCCGCGCAGCCCTTCCAGAAATCGTCGGATTGCGTAAGTTCAGGGAAGGTCACGGGCCGGTAGCCTAGCTCGTTGTTGATTTTCATCACGGCCGCGCTGGTCGTGATACCGAAAATCTTGGCCGCCGGATACTTCGTGCGCGACAACTCAAACACGCGGTGCTTGATGGCCCGGCCCAAACCCTCCTTGCGCAGCTCGGTGTTCACAATAAGCCCCGAATTGACGACAAACTTGTTGTCTTCAAACGTCTCGATGTAGCAAAAGCCGGCCAACTGCTCGTCGATGAAAGCAATGATGGCATCGCCGCGCTCCATCTTCTTGATCAGATAGTTAGGGTCGCGCTTAGCAATGCCAACGCCCCGCTGACGGGCCGATTCGGCGTACCAATGGCACAGGGTTTCCACGTACTGCGCATCGGCAGTAGTGGCTACTCGTAAAAACATGGCTAGGAAAGTTAGCTGCCGGCTACCACGGCAACGGACGCTGAAAACAACACAACTCGGGCCAGAGAAGCGGCTTTTCCAAACAGCGAGGCACGACCAGCAGGCCAGCGGCCACCGTCAAATCCGGAAAAGCAAGGAGGAACAGCCCAATTAGGCCAGGATAGCGGGGCACTACAGCCAAGCCGCTACGAAGCGTACGCAGGTTCTACACTCGGGTTTGTCAGTTGTTCGTTAACTTTCTCTTATCTGTTAGCCCGCTCTGAGAGCGGGCACCGCCGGTTTCACCTTTGAAAACGCAGACGGAATATTGCAAGCCAGCTTAAGCTGGCATGGTTCGCACGACCATGTTGGGTCGAGGCAACAGCGCAATAGAAGAGAGACGAATCATGACGGGCACCAGTACTGCGAAGCAGTGGAGGTTGGTTACGCGGTTTAAATGAGCTAAGCCGCTAAATCGTTGCAAAACTAGATGTTTTTTTTCGGAAACTTTGTCCGCTCGGCAGTAAAAAATATTGCCGCCAGTATGGCTGCCCGTGCTGAGGCTGAAGTCCGCGGCAGCTAATTATTGCGGTTTTGGCGTCGCTGATGCCGTTTTCTCCTCTCCTGTTTCCGATGAGTGAATCCCTAAAAATATTCAAGATTGGCGGTGGTGTCCTTGATGATGAGCAGCAGCTTCGGCATTTTCTCGCGGAGCTGGCGCGGGTACCGGGCCGCAAAGTATTGGTGCACGGCGGCGGCAAGGGAGCCAGTCAGCTGCTCGCGGATTTAGGCATTGCACCCCGGATGATACAGGGCCGCCGCATCACCGACGCGGCCACGCTGGACGTGGTAACCATGTTCTACGCCGGCAAAACCAACAAGCAGCTCGTGGCGCTGCTCCAGCAAAACGGCGTGAATGCACTAGGTTTATCGGGCGCTGATGGCAACGTGATTCGGGCCGTGAAGCGGCCCGTGCGGGAAATAGACTACGGTTTCGTGGGTGACTTGCAGACCGACAGCGTGAATGCAGACCTACTGTACACGCTGCTCGAAGCCGGCCTCACGCCCGTGTGCTGTGCCATCACCCACGACGGCCAGGGCCAGCTTCTCAACACCAACGCCGACACCATTGCCAGTGCCCTAGCCCGCGCCTTAGCGACGCGCTACGCGGTGGAGCTGCATTTTTGCTTCGAGAAGGATGGCGTACTGGCCGATGTGCAAGACGAAACCTCGGTCATTACTCGCATCACGCCGGAGCTGTATCAGCAGCTGAAAGCTGAAGGAATAATTGCGGCCGGGATGCTGCCCAAGCTCGATAATGCCTTTGCCGCGCTGGAAGCCGGCGTAGAGCGCGTAGTGATTGAAAACGCTCTGAAAATCAATGAGCCGATAAAAACGATTCTATGCAGGTCCTAGAAGAGAAGCTGACCATGTTAGCTATTCACTTGCTGAAGCAGCTTATTCAGACCCCTTCCTATTCAGGGGAAGAGTCCAAAACAGCTATGCTCATCAAGCATTTCCTGCGCCAGCACGGCGCCGACGTACACCGCGACGCCAACAACGTGTGGGCCATATCCAAGCACTTCGACCCGGTCAAACCTACCATCCTGCTCAACTCCCACCACGACACCGTCAAGCCTGGCAGCACTTGGACCTACGACCCGTTCGGGGCCGTGTTGGAAGGTGATAAGCTGATTGGTTTGGGCAGCAACGATGCGGGGGCTTCGGCCGTGAGTTTGCTAGCCACGTTTCTGTACTTTCACGAGCAACAAAACCTACCCTACAACCTAATCTGCGCCATCACGGCTGAAGAAGAAATTTCGGGAGCCAATGGTATTCGGCGCTTATTGCCGCTCCTGCCCAAAATTGACTTAGGCATTGTGGGCGAGCCGACGCAGATGGACCTGGCTATTGCCGAAAAAGGCCTCGTGGTGCTCGATTGCGTGGCGCACGGCCGCACCGGCCACGCCGCCCGCGACGAAGGCGAAAACGCGCTCTACAAAGCAATGGCCGACATTCAGTGGTTTCAGCACTACCGTTTTCCGCTGGTTTCAGACTTGCTGGGGCCAGTAAAGATGACGGTGACGCAAGTGCAAGCTGGCTCCCAACACAACGTGGTACCGGACCGTTGCACGTTCGTAGTAGACGTGCGCACCAACGAGCTGTACTCTAATGCCGAAGTAGTAGAACTGGTGCGCCAGCACGTAACATCCGAAGTAACTCCGCGCTCCACGCACCTCAACTCTTCGCGCATCGCGCCGGAACACCCACTGGTGCAGCGCGGCGTGGCGTTGGGACGCCGCACCTTTGGCTCCGCCACCCTCTCCGATCAAGCCATGATGCCCTTTCCCACCGTGAAGGTCGGCCCTGGCAATTCGGCCCGCTCGCACACGCCCGACGAGTACATTTTGCTCAGTGAAATCCGCGCGGGTGTTCGGGGGCATGTGGCGCTATTGAATGGGCTGAAATTGTAGCGGGGTGCAAGCGGTAACAGTCTTGTAGCTTTCGATCTGCTACCGCCTGCGCCGCTTTCTAGGCTTCCGCCAGTTCTGCAATTTGAATCTTGTGCATCTGCATTAAGGCGCCCATTTTGCGCTGGGCACGAGCCGGCTCGGGGCTGTGCAGCAGCTCGCCCATGTTGGCCGGCACAATCTGCCACGATACGCCAAATGGGTCTTTCAGCCAGCCGCACTGGCCAGGCTGGCCGCCATTGGCCGTAAGCTGCTCCCACAACGAATCGATTTCGGCTTGATCGGTGCAGCTGACAACCAGCGAAATGCCATCCGAAAAGGAGAAGTGCGGTCCGCCATTCATGGCCACGTACGTTTGACCGGCCAACTCGAATTTCACCGTCAGCACACTGCCCAGCGCTGGGGAGCCTTCGGCGTAACGCATCACGTTGGTGATTCTGGAATCTTTGAAGATGCTGGTGTACAACTTAACCGCTTCTTCGGCTTGATCGTTGAAGGTCAGAAAGGTGGTGATCTTTTGCATGTTGTGAAAAAGTTAAGTGGGTTGGAAACATGACAAAAGTATAAGCTAGCCCGCCCCCAGGAGGCCGATAAAAGCGACAAAAAAGGAGGCCGATTGCAACAGTTTCACCGCCGATAAGAGGAAGGTTAGCCATCGAAATTTGCTTGGAATTCGGGCTCGCTTTTCAGTTAGAATGCGACCGAGAATTAACTGCTTTTTGCTCATTTAAAACGTGCATTTCACCCGCGCTTACTACAGCCTGCCGATGATAGGAACGGACGAGAACAATTCCTTATTTCGGGGGCGTTAAACAACAGCAGCGGAGCTTTTGCTGGGTGGCAGGCGTGGTACAACTCAGGCGGTGCCTACCTTTGCGGCCATGAAGATTTGGGACAAAGGCATTGCCGTCAATAAGAAGATTGAGCAGTTTACCGTGGGGCGCGACCGGGAGTTGGATATATACCTTGCGCGCTTCGACGTGCAGGCTTCGCAGGCCCAGGCTAACATGCTGGCGAAGGCAGGACTGCTTTCCGAAGCCGAAAACAAACAGCTGCAACAGGGCCTCACGGAACTGGCCGCGCAGCTGGAGGCGGGCACATTCGTCATCGACGAAAGTTTTGAGGATGTGCACTCCAAAATCGAATACTACCTAACCGAGAAGTTCGGCGACGCGGGCAAGAAAATCCACACTGCCCGCTCCCGCAACGACCAAGTGCTGACCGCCATTCAGTTGTTTCTGAAGGACTATACCAAACGCGCTGCCGCTCGCACGTTGGAGCTGGTAGAGGTGCTGCTGCAAAAAGCCGAGGCTCACCACGCCGACCTCATGCCGGGCTACACGCACTTTCAGGCGGCTATGCCCAGCTCTTTCGGACTCTGGTTTTCAGCCTACGCCGAGCATCTACTACTGGATCTAGCCTTGTTCGAAGCTGCGCACACTGTAGCCGATCAAAACCCGCTCGGCTCCGGCGCCGGCTTCGGCAGCTCCTTCCCCATCGACCGGCTCCAAACCACTCAGGAACTCGGGTTTGGCAGCCTAGCCGTGAGCAGCGTGGGCGCGCAGATGCTGCGCGGCAAAACCGAGAAAACAGTTGGCTTCGCTGTGGCTGGCATGGCCGCTACGCTGGCGAAAATGGCTTATGACCTGGTACTCTACAACTCGCAGGACCTGGCTTTCGTGGAGCTGCCGGCTGCTTTCACTACGGGCTCCAGCATCATGCCCCACAAGAAAAACCCCGACGTATTTGAGCTGATCCGGGCGCGCTGCAACGCCTTGCAGGCCCTGCCCAACACGCTCGCCCTGGCTACCAGCAACCTGCCCAGCGGCTACCACCGCGACTTCCAGATTCTAAAGGAGCTACTCTTCGAGCCACTGACTCAGTTCCTCGACATCCTCGACATCGTACTCTTCGCCCTCCCGCAGCTCCGCATCAAACCCGACTTGCTGAACCAGGCCAAATACGACGCCGTGTTTTCGGTCGAAAACATCAACCAGCTCATCCAAAGCGGCACGCCCTTCCGCGAAGCTTACAAGCAAGTGGGCCGCGCCGTAGACGACGGCAGCTACCAACCCCACCGCGAGTTCCAGACGACGCACTTAGGCAGCGTGCACAATCTGGGCCTGGAAGAAATTCGGGCGAAAGTGGCGCGGTTCAAAGCTGGAAGCCGATTAGTGCAGAATTAGCAGGATCCTGTTCTCAATTAAACTAACGTTTGCTATCGAGGTGGACAAAAAGCTTTAGTAGAATTAATAGTGGCGCAACCGCTGCAAGCGCCAGTGCCACCAACCGAAGAATTCCTAGCGCCTGGGAAAGCATCGTTTGTTGATTAGTTATGTTTTCAAACACGTAGATGGTACAAATCATGTAAGCAGCGTAACCAGCTACTGCCAGTATGAATAATTTAGTGAAGGATGGAAGCCATTTCATAGAAGAGATATTCAAAATGTAGGAGTACAATTATTGAATTGCAATGGTATACAAAAAGCCCCGGTACCACAATGGTACCGGGGCTTTCTATTTCAAGGTGCAGACTAAAGCTTACACGCCTCTCTACAAGTGAATCACCTCGCCGTAAGCAGCAGCAGCGGCCTCCATGACGGCTTCGCTCATGGTGGGGTGCGGGTGCACCGACTTGATGATTTCGTGGCCGGTGGTTTCGAGCTTGCGGGCTACTACCACTTCGGCAATCATTTCGGTTACGTTGGAGCCGATCATGTGGGCACCGAGCCACTCGCCGTATTTTTTGTCGAAGATGACTTTCACGAAGCCGTCTTTCACGCCGCCAGCCGAGGCTTTGCCCGAAGCGGTGAACGGAAATTTACCTACCAGAATGTCGTAGCCTTGCTTTTTGGCTTCCTCTTCGGTGAGGCCCACCGAGGCAATTTCCGGCGTGGCGTAGGTGCAGCCGGGAATGTTCTGGTAGTTGAGCGGCTCCGGGTGATGGCCGGCTATTTTCTCCACGCAAATAATGCCTTCGGCTGAAGCTACGTGGGCCAGCGCCGGGCCGGGCACAATATCGCCGATGGCGTAGATGCCGGGCACGTTGGTCTGGTAGAAGTCATCGACCACCACGCGGCCTTTCTCAACCTTGATACCCAGCTCTTCGATACCGATGTTTTCGAGGTTGGTTTGCACGCCTACGGCGCTCAGCACCACGTCGCACTCCATTTGCTGCTCGCCCTTGGCGGTTTTGATGGTCACGTTGCAGCCGGCGCCGCTGGTGTCGACGCTGGTTACTTCGGCGCTGGTCAGCACGTTGATGCCCATCTTCTTGAAGGATTTCTCCATCTGCCGCGAGATATCCTCGTCTTCCACGGGCACGATGCGCGGCAGGTATTCCACCACCGTTACTTCGGAGCCCATGGCGCGGTAGAAGTAGGCAAACTCCACCCCGATGGCGCCGGAACCTACCACGACGAGGCGTTTGGGCAGCTGCTCCAGGCTCATGGCCTTGCGGTACTCAATGATTTTTTTGCCGTCGATGGGCAGGTTGGGCAGTTGGCGGGCGCGGGCGCCGGTTGCCAATATGATGGACTTGGCTTCTACGGTTTCCTTGGAGCCATCGGCCTTGGTTACTTCCACCTTGCCGGGCGCCAGCAGCTTGCCGGTGCCTTCTACGACATCAATCTTATTTTTCTTGAACAGGAAATTGATGCCCTTGCTCATGCCATCGGCCACGCCGCGGCTGCGCTTAATTACGGCATCAAAATCGTACCCTACGCCATCAGCTTTGAGGCCGTAATCAGCGGCGTGGTTGAGGTATTCGAACACCTGGGCGCTTTTGAGCAGGGCTTTAGTCGGGATGCAGCCCCAGTTGAGGCAAATGCCACCGAGCGATTCCCGCTCGATAACGCCGACTTTCAGACCAAGCTGCGAAGCCCGAATGGCGGCCACGTAGCCGCCGGGGCCGCTGCCGACAACGACCAGGTCGTATTGCAATGCCATGTTGTTGTACTTGAGAGTGAGGGAAACCGCGCCGGGCGCGAACCCCAAGAACGGGGCCCGGCAAAGATAGGCAGGCCGCGCAACTCCCCAACGGCCGAAGGCGTGAGGCACAGTAGCGCGAAGCTCCAGCTTCGCGCATCGTTGAACGACAAGCGTTGCTTCGGCGTAGTTCCGGTCGTTCAACTTCAGCAACGATGCGCGAAGCTGGAGCTTCGCGCTACTGTGCCTACCTGCCGCCATATTGGATACTCGCTCCGCTCGTGCGCGGAACGAATTTCCGCGCTACTTACTTGCCTAGCAGCAATTTCAGGTAGAAGCTGGGGCGGCGCAACCGTTCACGCATATCCAGGTCCAGAAACATCATCGACAGCGTCTCGGCCAGCGTGGGGTTGTTGGCGGCGCGGTTGGCAATGAAGTTGAACAGAGCTGGGTAGTTGAGCAGCCGCTGCATGGCCCGGCTCAGGCGCAGCTCCTGCCCCAACCGGTTGTACACGGCGCCATCATAGCCGCGCAGGAAGGCGGGCGAGAAATCCTGGGCCGCCAGCGCCCGGCCCGCCCAGTCGGCCGCGTGCCGCCCCGACACCATGGCGTGGCTGATGCCTTCGCCGCTGAACGGGTCGATGAGGGAGGCGGCGTCGCCGAGCAGCAAATAGTTTTCGCCAGACAAGGAACGGCGCTTGGAGCCCAGCGGCAGCCCGAAACCGCGCACCGGTCCCAGCCGCTCAGCCTCGGCAAACCGGTCTTTTAGGGCGGGGTGCGTTTGCAGCATATCGGCGAGCCGCTCGCGCAGGTTCACTTTCTTCTTCGATACGGCTTCCGTGAGCATGCCCACGCCCACGTTGGCCTCGCCGTTGGGCAAGGGAAACACCCACAAATAGCCCGGTAGGAAATCCTTGATGAAGTGCAGCTCGATGAAATTGTCGGGGTGTAAACCCTGCACGCCGCGGTAGTACGCCCGCAGGCCCGCGCAGTGGTGCGCCGGTTCCAGGGCGTGCCCCCCAATCTGCCGCGCAAACCCCGACTGCGCCCCATTGGCCACGAGCAGCAGCCGCGCCCGCGCCACGGGCGTGCCGTCAGCGGCTTTGAGCAGCCAGCGGCCGTCGGGCTGCCGTTCGTGCTGCGCCACGTCAATGCCCTCTCGAAAGTCGATTTCGGGGCGGCGGCGCACTTCTTCGATGAGAAAGTTGTCGAAGGCCAGGCGCTTGCTGATGTGGCCGGCGGCGCGGTCGGTGGACGGGTTGTAGCCGGGCTTGAAGGGCACGGCCAGCTTGCGGCCGTTGGGAGCGTAGAAATCGATTCCCCAGCTAGGAATCTGTTCGGCCAAGGCTTCCAGCCGGGCCGGCAGGGCCGCGTCAATCCGCTTTAATTCAGCCAGTACTTTGCCACTGAGGGCATCGCCGCACACTTTGTCGCGCGGGAACGTGGCACGGTCGAGCAGCAGGCAATGCTGGCCGGCGTTGGCGAGGTGCAACGCCGCCGTAGCGCCGCCCGGCCCCGCCCCCAGAATGCAGATATCGGTGTGTATCATTTGAGCCGCAAGCTACGAGCTACAAGCCGCAAGCTGCCAGCCATCAGCCGCAGACCGTCAGTCATCACCCGCAACTGAACAGCCATCACCCGCAAGCAAACAGTCATCACCCGCAACCATACAATCATCACCCGCAGGCAGACAGACATCACCCGCAAGCAGACAGACATCACCCGCAAGCAAACAGACATCACCCGCAAGCAAACAGTTATCGCCCGCAAGCAAACAATCATCACCCGCAGGCCGTCAGTCATTAGCCGCAAGCTTTCACTGGCCAGAACTTACGGTTTGCAGCTAACCGTTATGCTTGTAGCTTGCGGCTCAAAGCTCAAAGCTCACAGCTCTCATCCCACCTATGACCAAACTGCTCGACGGAAAAGTAGCCCTCATCACGGGCGCCTCCAAAGGAATCGGCCGCGCCATCGCGGTGCATTTTGCCCAGCTGGGCGCTCAGGTGGCCTTCACCTACCTCTCCAGCGTAGAAAAAGGCCAGCAACTCGAAGAAGAACTAGCCGCTTACGGCACCAAAGTTAAAGGCTTCCGCTCCGACGCCTCCGTGTACATCGACGCTGAAAAGCTGGTGGAAGACGTAGTGGCCGAGTTTGGCAAGCTCGACATCCTCATCAACAACGCTGGCATTACGCAGGATGGGTTGCTGATGCGCATGAGCGAGCAGCAGTGGGACCAGGTGCTGGCCGTGAACCTGAAATCGGTGTTCAACCTCACCAAAGCCGCCACCAAACCCATGATGCGCGCCAAAGCCGGCAGCATCATCAACATGACCTCCGTGGTTGGCATCAAGGGCAACGCGGGGCAGAGCAATTACGCGGCTTCCAAATCGGGCATCATCGGTTTCACGAAGTCGGTGGCGCTGGAGCTGGGCTCACGCAATATTCGCTGCAACGCCATTGCCCCCGGCTTCATCGAAACCGAAATGACCGGCGAGCTGGACCAGAAAGTGGTAGACGAGTGGCGCAAAGCTATTCCGTTGCGTCGCGGCGGCTCACCCGAGGATGTAGCCAAAGCCACCGCCTTCCTTGCCTCCGACGACAGCAGCTACATCACCGGCCAAGTGCTGCAAGTGGATGGCGGCATGCTGACTTAGGTCCAGCCGCTCCGCTGTAGAGTGAATAGATATTCTTGACAAAGCAGAACTGGTTTTAGAGCCGGTTTTGCTTTGTCAAGTTTATTATTTAGCTAAGTCTGGGCTCAAATACTAAAACCACCTGCTTACAATCATATATTTACCACATATTATTCCTTCCACCTTTGCTCTTCCTTCTCACCTTTTTTTCTCATGACAAAACTATACACCCGATTATGCCACAGCCTAGTAGCACTGACGCTACTTGTTGCTACTTGGCACACCCCGGCCGCGGCTCAGCAGTCGCAGCCCCGCCACTGGAACCCCACGGATACGGACCCTGGTTACCAGATTCGAAAGGACGCTTATGCCCAGCAATTGGCACCGACACGTCCGGTAACGCGTCGAGCGCCTGGTCGGACTCCGCTGGCTCGGCCCGCATGCTTCGAACCCTTTGATACCACTGGGACAGGAGCATGGTCACAAGTTCCTATTCAGGACGACAACTCCATAGGGCCAATAGCGCTCAACTTTGACTTTTCATTGTTTGGAACTGTATATAGACAGGTTTATATCAATACAAATGGCAACATCACCTTCGGCGCACCGCTAGAGGATTACAGCCCCGAAGGCTTTCCTATCACAACGCCTATGATTGCCGCCTTCTGGGCTGATGTGGACACGCGCGGAACGGGACTCTCAATTCCTGGTAACCAAGAAAGTGGAAGCATCTGGTATAAAGTATTTCCCGACCGGCTGGTGGTGGTGTGGAACCGAGTGGGGTATTATAATAAGAAAGTTGATTTGAAAAATACTTTTCAGCTTGTTATAAAGGCCAACACGGCTCCTGGCTTCACTGGCAACGATGTGCTGATTTCCTACGACGACATGCAGTGGGGCACCGGTGATCCAGCTTCCGGCGCACCTGGCGGCTCAGGTGGGTTTGGGGGACCAGCAGCTACAGTAGGTGCCAACCGTGGCGGTACGACAGGAGACTATATTCAGACGGGTCGCTTCAATCTCAACAGTGACCAAGCCCCCAACAATCCTACCGTTGGTACTCCTGGCGGTGTTGATTGGCTGGATGGGAAATGCTTAGGCTATCAGGTAGGCATCAGGGATAATACTCCCCCTGCCGTGGCAGGTTTACCATCTGGCAATACCATTACTCTCAACCAAGGGGAAACGCGCACTATACCGCTGCAGTTTTCCGGACCGGAAGTAACCCAGACCGTTAACGTCACCACCAACCTCAACGGCCTCTGCAACGCTACCGCTCCCATTACTGGCAACAACGGTTCAAACCCTAACTTGACGTTTTCGGTCACCGGCGCCCCCTGCAATGCGGGCACTAATACCGTCACCTTTACCGCCGTTGACAACTTCTCTACTCCCGCAACTTCAGTCTTTACACTAACGGTTATTGTGAATCCGCCCGCCGCTGGTAATGGGCAGTGGACGGGAGCCGTGAGCACCGTATATACCAATCCGGCCAACTGGAGCACCAACGTCGTGCCTATTGCAACAGACAACGTGGTTATTCCGGCTGGGGTGCCCAACTTCCCGGTGCTGAGCACAACGGCGGCAGCTAACAATTTCACCGTGGCCAGCGGCGCTTCCATGACCGTAGCCCCGGGCGGCGCGCTTAGCCTTAACGGCAACCTGGTCAATAATGGCACCGTCAGCGGCGCGGGCACCGTGCTCACCACGGGCACTGCCGCCCAAAGCTTCGGCGGCAGCAATGGCAGCAGCATCGGCAACCTGACGGTGGGTGCCGCGGGCTTGCAACTCAACAGCCCCCTAGCAGTAGCGCAACTTCTCTCGCTCGACGGCAACCTGGGGTCCAACGGCAACCTGACCCTGCGCTCCGACGCGAGTGGCACGGCTATGGTCGTCAACAACGGCTCGGCCATCGTGACGGGTAATGCTACGGTGCAGCGCTACATCGATGGGAGCCTGAACGGCGGCCTGGGCTACCGCCACTTTGCCGCGCCAGTGAGCAACACCACGTTGGCGGATCTGGCTGCGGCGGGCTTCTCGCCCGTGGTTAATTCGGCGTACAACACGGCGGCCAACCCTAGCCCCAGCTCGGTTACTCCCTTCCCCAACATCTACTTTTACAACCAGAGCCTCGTGACGACTACCGGTAACGGCGCGGTAGCGGACTTCGACAAAGGCTGGGTGTCGCCGGCCAGCACCGGCGAAGCCATGACGCCCGGCCAGGGCTACACTGTCAACCTCACCGGCGGCCAGACCCTGGACTTCGTGGGCACGCTCGGCAACGGCGCCGTGTCGGCAACTGGTCTGGGGCGTAGCGGCCAAGCCCAGGCGGGCTGGCACCTGCTCGGCAACCCTTATCCGGCCCCCATCAACTGGACGCAAGCCGTGAGCGGCGCTACCGGCCTCGACAACGCCGTGTACGTGTTTAAGTCGAGCGGACAATACAGCGGCGCGTATGCCAGCTTCGTCAATGGCGCGGGCGTTAACGGGGGCACGAGCACCATTGCGGTGGCGCAGGGCTTCTTCGTGCGCACTACCACTGCTGGCACCACGGGCAGCCTCAACCTGAGCAATGCCGCCCGTCTCACCACGTACACGAATGCTCCGCTCCAGCGCACGACTGAGCTACGGCCGCAGCTGCTGCTGGAGTTGCAAGCCGCCAACGGTGCCGCCGAGCAGACGGCCATCTACTTCCAGCAAGGAGCCACGGCCGCCTTCGACCCGGCCTTCGATGCTTTCCGCCTCGGCAATGGCAGCCCGGTGCAGCTCGGTGCCCTAGCCGGCTCTGATGAGCTGTCTATCAATGGCTTGCCGGCGCTCGGGGCCACCACCGTGACCGTACCCCTCGTGGTGCGCGTGGCGCAGGCCGGCACCTACACCTTGCGCGCCGCCGAGCTGCTCAACCTTCCCACCGGCTGGACGGCCACCCTCCGCGACGCCCTCACCGGCGCTACCGTTGATTTGCAGCGTCAGCCGACGTATAGCTGCACTCTTGAGCCCTCGCAGGCACCCAACCGGTTCTCGGTACAACTCAGCCAGAACCGTGCGCTGGCTAATGCTTCGGCGCAGCTGAGCGCGCAGGTAAGCGTGTACCCGAACCCGGCAAGCCAGCAAGCGTGGCTGAGCCTGCCGCAGCTTAAGCAATCTGCCGAGGTGCTCGTACTGAATGCGCTGGGCCAACAGGTGCAGCGCCAGCAGATTCCAGCCGGCCGCAGCTCCGTGGCCGCGTTGCCCTTAGCTGGCTTGGCCAAAGGCGTCTACACGGTGCGCATCAGCCTGGCTGAAGGCGTCGTTACCAAACGCCTCGTGGTGGAATAAGCTCTTTTTCCTTCACTTTAAAAAGCCGCAGGTTCCGTTGGAATCTGTGGCTTTTTTGTTTGGTAGGACTGATGTAGTGCTATCTTACTGGCTCACAAAATTCCGTCATCTGGTTTCTCATATTTCATTCGCATGCATCGTCGAATCCTGCTGTTTCTATTGCCTCTTTTACTGTTGGCGTTTCTAGCGTATCCGCGCTTGAAGCGGCGCTTTGTTCGATATCAACAGGCGCGGGTAGCAGGTACTGCGGTTGCCGCTATAGCGCCGAGGCTACACGAGGGCGACCTTATCTTCCAGACTTCACAATCGGCGCAGAGCCGGGCCATTCAGTTGGCTACGAAGTCGCGGTACAGCCACTGCGGGATTCTGTTCCGGCGCGGCCAGGAGTGGCGGGTATTTGAGGCGGTACAGCCAGTGAGCGAAACTTCCCTGGTGGCCTGGGCCGCGCGAGGGAAAGATGGGCAGTTTGTGGTAAAGCGCCTGCGAGATGCGGAGACGGTGCTTACGGCAGCGGCGTTGCAGCGCCTGCGGGAGGCCGGTGCGCAATATGGGGGCAAGAATTATGACCTGTATTTCGGCTGGTCGGATGAGCGTATTTATTGCTCTGAGCTGCTTTGGAAGATGTACCGGCACGCGACGGGGCGCGAAATTGGGCAGTTGCAGACCTTGCGAGAGTTTGACCTGAGCCTCCCCGCCGTGCAGGCCAAGCTTAAGGAGCGCTACGGCAACCGTATCCCGTTGGACGAGAAGGTTATTTCACCAGCAAGGATGTTCGAAAGCGAGGAGTTGGTGACAGTGCGGTAATGATGGTGGAAAGGTTTCTGCCTGTAGCGCGAAGCTCCCGCTTTAGTTTCATGAGGCACTATTTCACAAACGCCCGCCGCTGCTTGAGTCGGGCGTATGGCTTGGCCTAGCTGTTATCGGCGAGCAATAACGCCGCCTCTTCTATTTCAAGCGGCCAACTTCCTAACTTCGCCCCCAACCTGCTCCTGCTTGGTGGCGGGCTTAGCGGAAGCAACTTCCCCGCTTACTTCTGAGTTCTTAGTGCTCCATTCTTAGTCTCTCCTTTGATTTCTGTCGCTGCTTCTCCCTGGTTGATTCTGCTGTGCCTGGTGGCGGGTGCGGGCTACGCGGCCCTGCTGTACTCAGCCAAAGCACCGTGGGGCCGGGGCCTAAATTACGGGTTGGCCGCCCTGCGCTTTCTGGTAGTCAGCCTGTTGTGCTTTCTACTCCTCTCTCCTTTCGTCAAAACCACCAGTACTACCACCGAAAAGCCCACTGTGGTACTGGCCGTTGATAACTCGCAGTCGGTGGGGCTGTTTACGCCTGCCTCGGTGCTGAGCCAGGCTACGACGGGGCTTCAACAGTTGGCGGCTACGTTGCGCGGCCGGGGCTTTACGGTGGAAACCCGCTCCCTTGGAGCCGCATCGGTCCGGCCGGATTCCGTGCGCTTCACGGCTGCGGGCACCGACCTCGACGGTCTGCTCACGGGCATCCGCGAAACTTACGACGGGCGCAATCTGGCCGGGGTAGTGCTGCTTTCCGACGGCATCGTGAACCAGGGCCAGTCGCCGACTTACTCCGAGTTCAACTTCCCGATTTACAGCGTGGCCGTGGGCGATACGCTGCCCAAGAAAGACCTGAGCCTGCCCGCGCTCAATTACAACCGCGTCGCGTTCAGTGGCAACCGCTTCCCGATAGAGGCCGATATCAGCTACGACGGTTTCGGGGGCGGCACGGCGGTAGTGCAGCTGCGCGAGCAGGGCCGCGTGCTGCAAACCCAGCGCGTACTGCTGCCCACGGGCCGGCGCCGCACCAAAGCCACGTTCACGGTGGTGGCGCCAGCGCCCGGCAAGCGCCGCTACGAAGTAGTGATTGAGCGACAGGCCGGCGAATTCACGGAACTCAACAACAGCAAGTTCGCCTACATCGACATCGTGAAGGGCAAGCTGCGCGTGCTGCTGGCCGGGGCCGCGCCTCACCCCGATCTAAAGGCACTGCGGGCCGCCATCCAGCAAAACGACAACTTCGACCTCGTCACCTACCTGCCCGGTATCAGCCCACTGAAAGCCGGCCAGGATTTCGACGTGGCCATTCTGCACCAGCTGCCGGCTCGCAATGGTGAAGGTACCGACGTGTTATCTCAAGTGCGCAGCCGCCGCATTCCAGCCTTGTACATCCTCGGCGCCCAGTCCGATTTCAACGCCTACAACGCCCTCGGCACCGGCCTCACCGTGACGCCACGCGGTGGGCAAACCGACGAGGTGACGCCGGTACTCAACCCTAGCTTTTCGCGGTTTTCCTTCGAGGAAGATGCGCTGCGCCGCTTTGCCGCCTACCCGCCCGCGCCCGTCCCGTTTGGCGACTTGCGCCTCGGCGGCGGGGCCGAAGCAGCCTTGTTTCAGCAAGTAGGCCGACTCAAAACGCAGAAGCCGCTGCTCGTATTCGGCGGCACACCACAACAGCGGCAAGCCACCCTGCTCACGGACGGCAGCTGGCAGTGGCGCCTGCAAGAAGCCGTGGAGCACGACGACCGGCCCGAAGCCTACGACCGGATGGTGAACCGCACCTTGCAGCTCCTCACCCAAAATGCCAACAAGAAGCGCCTCGACGTGTACCCCACGCAAGACGCCTTCAGCACCCAGGACGATGTAACCTTCGCCGCCGAAACCTATAACGCCATCTTCGAGCGTATCTACGGCCAGCAAATCACGCTCACGCTCACGGACGAGCAGCAGAAAACGCGCACTTTTACCTACACCAATTCTGAAGACGGCGCCTCGCTGCACCTTGGCGCGCTGCCCGGTGGCCTCTACCGCTACGCCGCCCGCGCCACCCTCAGCGGGCAGCCGCAACAGGACCGCGGCGAAGTGCTGGTGCTGGAACAGCAGCTCGAAGCTTTGCAGTCCCGCGCCGACCACAACCTGCTTTACCAGCTGGCTCGCCGCAGTGGCTCGCGGCTTTACTACCCGGCCCAGCTTCAGCAGCTTGCCCAGGATATTCTGAAGGCCGATTACAAGCCGGTAATTTACTCGCAGGAAGACCTGAAGGACCTCATCAACCTCAAGTGGTTGTTCTTCCTGATTCTAGCTCTCGTGACGGTGGAATGGGCCACGCGAAAGTATTCCGGCGGAGTATAAACATACGTGGCATGGGCTTCAGCCCGTAGCCCACCTGGCTGCCACATCAGCAACAGCAAGGGCTACGGGCTGAAGCCCATGCCACAGATTTCGTGTCGACGTGCGGTTAGCGCTAGAACAGTTCCGGAATTGGTGTTGAATTACTCCCAGCTTTTCCGCTACGTAGCCCTGGGCTTCAGCCCGGGGACGTTGGGCCGCTGTAGCGCGGAATGGATTGCCGCGCTACAGCGGCCATTCGCTACGGCACCAGTATAATCTTGCCGCGGGTGTGGCCAGCTTCGAGCTGCTGATGAGCCTGCCAAGCCTCAGTCAATGGCAGTACGGCGGCAATTTCGGCTTGCAGTTTTCCTTGGGCTGCTAGCTCCGTGAGATGCGCCAGATGCTCCGGCACGGCCCGCACTAGAATGCTAGCCGCTTTGATTTCGGGATGCGCGGCAATCAGCTCCGGCGTGACACCTCCCACGATGCTGACCAATGCCCCACCCGGCCGCAGCACCGCCACGGAGCGGCGCGCTACATCGGCGCCTAAGGGCTCGAGTACCACGTCTACATCTTGCGCCACTTCCTCGAATGCTTGCTGCGTGTAATCGATGAATTGCGCGGCGCCGAGGCCGCGCACGAATTCTTCATTGCGAGCCGAGCCCGTACCAATGACGTGCGCGCCGGCATGGCTGGCGAGTTGCACGGCCAGATGGCCCACACCGCCCGCCGCTGCGTGGATGAGCACGGTTTGGCCGGCTTGCAGATCAGCAAATTCAAATAGGGCTTGGTAAGCCGTGAGGGCTGCTAGCGGCAGGGCAGCGGCTTGCTCATGGCTGAGGTGGGCGGGCTTAGGCGCCAGTTCAGAAGCGGGAGCCAACACGTGCGAGGCATACGCATTACCTGGCGTCGGAAAATTCACCATTCCGAATACCTCCGTGCCGGGAGTCAGGCTTACGTCTTCGCCAGTGGCAACCACCGTACCCGATACATCCCACCCCAAAGTGAAGGGCAGGCTTTGAATACGTCCGGCTACGCCTTTGCCCGCACGGGTTTTGAAATCGACGGGGTTGGTGCCAATGGCCCGGATGGCGACTAGCACTTGGCCGGGGCCGGGCTGCGGCAGGGGCAACTGGGTGAATTGAAAGGCTTCGGCGCCGCCGTATTGCGTGATGTGCAGGGCATGCAGGAACTGGCTCATGCGTAAGAGTTGCTTGGGTTGAAGTTGAAAACGGTGCAAAGCAACACAGTACCAGCATACACGTCAAGTACGCACAGTTTTGGTATGTAGTATCAAAATAGGTACCTTTGGCACCGTATGAAAAAGCACGAAACCGTGATGTGTGCCACTGGCTGCACCGTAGACGCCGCTTTGGCCGTAATTGGCGGCCGCTGGAAAGGCGTTATTCTGTATCATTTATTGAGTGGGCATCGACGCTTTAATGAGCTGCGCCGCTTGCTGCCAGGCGTTACGCAGCGCATGCTCACGCTACAGTTGCGGGAGCTGGAAAACAGCGGCCTGCTGGCACGCAAGGTCTACGCTGAGGTGCCGCCCAAAGTGGAATACTCGCTCACGCCGCTCGGCCGCGAGCTAGAGCCGGTGCTGCTGGGCCTTAAAGCCTGGGGCCAAACTTACACCGAAGCCTACGCCACCACCCAAAGCGCAGCCTAAACAGATACCGCGTCTGAGCCGCGACGCTTGCACGGCAAGGCTCGCAACCGTTCAATGCCCGCCGCGGCGCCGCGCGTCGTGTTTTTACTCCGGGCTATTTTGGCCCCAACTTTCTCTATGCGCTACATTCTGCTCAACAAGCCCTACGAAGTCCTTACCCAATTCACCGACGAAGCGGGCCGCAAAACGCTCAAGGATTTCGTGGCCGTGCCCAACATCTACCCCGTCGGACGGCTCGATTATGACTCCGAAGGCCTCGTGCTCCTCACCGACGACAAGCAACTGCAGCACCGCCTCTCGGAGCCACGCTTCAAGGTGCCGAAAACGTACTGGGTGCAGGTGGAAGGCGTACCTACCAAAGAAGCCCTGGAGCAGCTGCGGCGCGGCGTGGACCTGAAAACCGGCTTCTCCTCCCCCGCCGACGTGGAGCTGCTCCCCGGCCCGCCGACCCTTTGGGAACGAAGCAAGCCGGTGCGTTTTCGCGCCAACATCCCCACTAGCTGGGTACAAATCCGGATTTCGCAGGGCATGAACCGGCAAGTGCGCAAGATGACGGCCGCTGTAGGCTTTCCTACTCTACGCTTGGTACGCGTGAGCATCGCCGACATGCAAGTAGGCCAACTCCAACCCGGCCAGTGGCGCGAGCTGACCAACGAAGAAGTGCAAGCGTTGCGCGAAGACATGGCCGCTCAAACGGCCGCAGCGGGTACGTTCAAGCCCGCCAGCAAAATATCGGAATACTGGCCCGGCGGCGTACGACCTAGCACTGGCAAAGATGCCGGCAAAGCCACCGGCAAAACGGGTACCGGCCCTACATCAGCCACCAAAAGCCGCGGCAAATCAGCTGGCAAACCCAGCCGCCCTGGCACTTCCGCCAAGACGAAAGGTAAACCCACAAACATCCGAGGCCAAGCCGGCCGCAAGTAGTTTCTAGTGCCAAGCGAAGACTAAGACTATAAGCTAGATATTAGCTCCCCTCCTTTTTTAAGGAGGGGTGGCCGCAGGCCGGGGTGGTAAAGCCGTTGCTGAGGTTGTTTACCAGAACGCACGCAGAGCATTCCGCGCATCAAGCGGCGACGAAGCATCTGGCTAGAGTGGTAATCAATTAGTATTGCAGCTTCGGCACGCGAGATGCTTCGGCTGCGCCTCTGCATGACGGGCAACGAGTATCAACCACCCCTGGCCTCTCCTTTCCAAGGAGGGGAACTAGCTTTCTGATCTTCTCTTAGCTAACTCATGCCACATGCCACTCTCATTCAAACGGCTGCTACTAGCATTACTCCTGCTATTCGTGGCAATGAATGTAGTAGCGGCTTTCCACGCCTGGCGCTTCACGCACTTCACCACTGAGGCGGGCCGCCACACCGGCAACCCCGAACAACTCACGGCGCCGCAGAAACTGTGGGTCCTGCTGACCGGCATCAAGAATCCCAAGCCGCGCAACACCGCCACACCGGACTTTCCCTACGCCACGCTGCACTTGCCCAGCCCCAATGGCCGGCTCGAAGCCTGGTACGGTGCCGTGCCGCACCCGCGCGGCACGGTGGCGCTGTTTCACGGCTACACCAGCAGCAAAAGCAAGCTCCTGACCGAAGCAACGTATTTCCGCCGCCTCGGCTACGCGGTGCTGCTCACCGATTTTGCTGGCAACGGTGGCTCCGCAGGCAGCGTGTGCACCGTGGGCCACCACGAAGCCGCCGATGTGGCCGCCGTAACGCGCTGGCTGCAACGGCGGCCTGGCGCAGTTATCCTCTACGCCAATTCGATGGGCGCCGTGGCTACGCTGCGGGCTGAAGCGGAACTAGGCGTGCGGCCCACGGCCAACATCCTCGAATGTCCCTACGGCAGCATGCTCCAAACGGCCCAGAGCCGCTTCCGCTCCATGCACGTGCCGCCCTTCCCGATAGCCAACCTGCTCGTATTCTGGGGCGGCGTGGCCAACGACTTCTCAGCTTTCGACCTTGACGCCACCCAGTACGCCACCCAAGTTCACACGCCGACGCTCCTACTCTGGGGCGCCGCCGACGCCCGCGTAACGCGCCCGGAAACCGACGCCATTTTCGCTAACCTAGCTGGCCCCAAGCAGCGTCAGGATTTCCCCAACTCCGGCCACGAACCCTACTGGCGCAAACACAAAAAGCTGTGGGAGAAGACTGTAGCAGGGTTTCTGGCAGCCAGACAGTAGCACCAAAACGCAGCAGCAAGCCAACATCCACGTGGTCATCGTGACTCGCCAGAACACTGCGGGACACTGCGCTACCCTCTGCGAAACACTGCGAGAAATCCCTGCCTGCCCAGCTGGCAGAAAATCCCGCGCCCCATTCTCCCGTAGAAGTCAGTCCGTCGCACAGAGAACCGTCGGCACTCCTCAAAATGACAATCTGTCACGAGAAAAGACCTTTTCGGTGGCTGGTACGCGTCTTGTAATCCCCCGGTGCGAGCAATTCGCAACAACCTGACACCTCAACTCCTAACGATACTCCTTCAGCAATGGGAAAAATAATTGGTATTGACCTCGGTACCACCAACTCGTGCGTAGCCGTAATGGAAGGCAACGAGCCGGTGGTGATTCCGAACAGCGAAGGCCGTCGGACGACTCCGTCCATCGTGGCTTTTCTCGACAACGGTAAAGGCGAGCGCAAAGTCGGTGATCCGGCCAAACGTCAAGCCATTACCAACCCCAAGAATACGCTCCAATCGATTAAGCGCTTCATGGGTCGCGGCTTCGGCGAAGTGACCGAAGAAGCCAAGCACATATCCTACGAGCTGGTTCGTGGCTCCAACAATACGGTGGCCGTGCAAATCGGCGACCGGCAGTATACGCCGCAGGAGATTTCGGCCATGGTGCTGCAAAAGATGAAGCAGACCGCCGAAGACTACCTCGGCCAGCCCGTGACGGAAGCCGTTATCACGGTGCCCGCTTACTTCAACGACGCCCAGCGCCAGGCTACCAAAGAAGCCGGTGCTATTGCCGGCCTCGACGTGAAGCGCATCATCAACGAGCCCACGGCGGCCGCGTTGGCCTACGGTCTCGATAAAAAGCATAAAGACCAGAAGATTGCCGTGTATGACCTAGGCGGCGGTACTTTCGATATCTCCATCCTCGAACTCGGTGATGGCGTGTTCGAAGTACTGAGCACCAACGGCGACACCCACCTCGGTGGTGACGACTTCGACCAGGTGATCATCAACTTCCTGGCCGACCAGTTCAGCAGCGAAAACGAAGGTCTTGACCTACGTAAAGACGCCATGGCTCTCCAGCGCCTGAAAGAGGCCGCCGAGAAAGCCAAAGTGGAGCTGTCCTCGTCGACGGAAACCGAAATCAACCTGCCCTACATCACCGCTACGGCTTCGGGTCCGAAGCACTTGGTGGTGAAGCTGAGTCGCGCCAAGTTCGAGCAGCTCGCCGATAGCCTCGTGCGCCGCTCGATGGACCCGTGCCGCCAGGCCCTGAAAGATGCTGGCTTGTCTACTTCCGACATCGATGAGGTCATCCTCGTGGGTGGCTCGACGCGCATTCCGCGCATCCAGGAAGAAGTGGAGAAGTTCTTCGGCAAGAAGCCTTCCAAGGGCGTGAACCCCGACGAAGTGGTAGCCGTGGGCGCCGCCATCCAGGGTGGGGTACTGACCGGCGAAGTGAAGGATGTGCTCCTGCTCGACGTGACGCCCCTTTCGCTCGGTATAGAGACAATGGGTGGCGTGATGACCAAGCTCATCGAGTCGAACACGACCATCCCGACCAAGAAGTCCGAGACCTTCTCGACGGCTTCCGACAACCAGCCTTCGGTGGAGATTCACGTACTGCAAGGCGAGCGTCCGCTGGCTTCGCAGAACCGTACCATCGGCCGCTTCCACCTCGACGCCATTCCGCCAGCGCCGCGCGGCGTACCGCAAATCGAAGTAACCTTCGACATCGACGCCAACGGTATCCTGCACGTGTCGGCTAAGGACAAAGGCACTGGCAAGGAGCAGAAAATCCGCATCGAAGCCAGCAGCGGCCTCACCGACGCCGACATTGAGCGGATGCGCAACGAAGCCGCCGCCAACGCCGACGCTGACAAAGCCGAGAAGGAGCGCATTGAGAAAGTCAACCAGGCTGATTCGATGATCTTCCAGACCGAGAAGCAGCTGAAAGAGTACGGCGACAAGCTGAGCGCCGGCAACAAGACGGCCGTAGAAGACGCCCTTGCCGACCTCAAGAAGGCCCACGAGAGCAAGGACCTCGGCCAGATTGACACCGCCATGACGGCCATCAACGCTGCTTGGCAGGCCGCTTCGCAGGAAATGTACGCCGCCACGCAAGGCGGGGCCGATGGCCAGCCCGGCGCCGACGGTGGCAACCCCTTCGGTGGGGCCCAGCCCGGCGGCAACGGCCAGCAAGGCGCCGCGCACGACAACGTGACCGACGTAGACTACGAAGAAGTAGGCAAGTAGTACTTGCTGCCTGCTAGCTGAAACAAAAAGGCCCAGAGCGCAATGCTCCGGGCCTTTTTGCTTGATAAAAAGTCAGCGAAAATCACCAATGTCTGCGTCCTCCAGATACGTTTTCTTCAGGACCAGACGCGTAACCTTCGTGGGTTTTCGAGCTGATGCATTTACCCGTTAGGTAGTTGGTACTTTCAGCAACGGCGTTGCCTGTAGGTCGGTGTGTGGTCAGGCGGAAGAGGTGATTGGCTGCTTTCCGGGTTCGTTTGGCAACATATGACGCTCCGTTAATGCCTCAGTCTGTGTACACCCGGGCCTACAATTGCAAGCCTGTGAAAACCACATTTTGCGGTGAGTAACACGCATCGAAACGTGGAATACGTATTTCCCCCCCCCAGTATTTTCCGGCAAAATACCGTTTAATTCACTTTAAATACTGTTAGTAATACGTTGTTTGCCTTTAGGCATCCTCAGACCTTTGGCCTACAAACAATTCGCATTTCAGCATATGAACCAGCAAACCACGCTGCTAAGTACCGAGCAATCGCGCCAGCGCGTCGTTAGGCTCGTTCTGAATCTTACTAAGAATACGCCGCTGACTCCGAAAGACGATGAACTGCTACTGCTCAACCAGTTCGTTCGGGGAGAGCTGACACTCGACGAGGTACTTACCCGCCTTGAGGCTCACAGCCAAGAATAGCCCAACTAAGCTAGTTGCTGGTTAACTCTTGGCGTGCTTGCCTCACTCACAAACTACGCTCCGCGCACTTTACGGTAATTGCAGCAGCCAGGCTTCGGCCTCCTTTTCTTCATCGAAGAGCCGGTACACCAAAGCCGACTCACGAGCCTCGTTCATGATCAGGTTCATGGCGAGGCGGGCAAATACATCGTGGGCAATGAGGACCGCGCCGTATATAGTCGCGTTTGGCATGGTGGGCTGACGCAGCCAATTCTCCTTGATCCAAATGCGCTCTTCTTCCGTGAAAGCCGTCATTATGCGCTGGTCGCCAAGCACCTTGTGCCAGCCTCGCCGCAGGAGCAATTGGCTGGCGTGCGTGAGGAAGGCTTGTAGCTCATTCATTTTGCGCTTTCCGGCCTTGTACTGCACCACAGCATAGCCGCCAGGATGCTCCAGCAAGCGGCCAACCGGATTTTCGAAGTATACCGGCAGGTGCCGTTGCATGGAGCGCGGTGTCATGAAAGCCAAGAATGGACGGTGGACCGTCGAGCGAGAGTTGTATCGAGAAGCAGCAAACCGAGCTCCCGATGCGAATTGCGGCAGCAATAATAACACGGCTACCCTTAGAAAAGATAGTGCCTTGGAAGCGGACTCCTAAAAAGTTGAAAAGCAGCATGGGGAGCTAAACAGTCGTGGCGAGAAGTTTTCTAGCTAGCGGGCCGCCCGGGCTTTATAACAAGCGCAACGCTAGGCTTCACCAAGCACAACAGCTACCTCGCTCGACAATAACAACTTGACTATCAAACCGTAAAGCAAGGCCAATCCTTCACTTTTGAAGTTTACTTTTCCACCGAAACACCTTGTTGTCATGGATACTTCTTACCGCACCGAAATACACCGCGAGGCCTATTATCCGCCGGCTGCCACCACGGCGCTGCCCGCCGTGCGGCGCATCTCCTGGGGCGCCGTATTCGCGGGCGCCGTGTTGTCCCTTGTTATTCAGCTAGCCTTGAGCCTGCTGGGCTTGGGCATTGGCCTGGGCACCATCGACCCGCTGCAAGAGCAGAACCCTTTCTCCGGTGTGGGGATTGGAGCTGCCATCTGGTGGATTGTTAGCATGCTGATTTCCTTATACCTCGGCGGCTCCGTGGCGGGCCGCTTGGCTGGCATGCCCCGCCGCACCGACGGGCTGCTGCACGGGTTGTTGACTTGGGGCCTGGTTACACTGCTTTCATTTTATTTACTGAGCGCGGCGCTAGGCCGCATCATTGGGGGCGTAACGGGCGTAGCCGGTCAGGCACTGTCAGGTGCGGGCAAAGGTATAGCCGCCGTGGCTCCTGAAGCGGCCGATGCCGTGAAAAGCGAGCTACAAGAACGTGGCATCGACCTCAGCGACTTGAAGCGTGAAGCCGCTACCTTGCTCCGCCAGACCGGCAAGCCGGAGCTGCAGCCCGAAAACCTGGAAAACCAGGTCCAAGGCGCGGCCCAGACTGCCAAAACAGAAGCTGGTCAGGCCGCCGCAAATCCCCAAGCCGCCGATGCCAACTTCGACGATGTAATAAACAAGCTCTTTAGCCGGGGCGAACAGACTCTAGATGCCGCCGACCGCGACGCTGCCGTGAACGTGGTGATGCAGCGTACGGGCAAGAGCCGCGCCGAAGCCGAGCAAATCGTTGCGAACTGGCAGCAAACCTACGAGCAGGCCCGCGTGAAGTGGCAGCAAACCAAGCAGCAGGTCAGTGCCCAGGCCCGCCAGTCGGGCGATGCAGCAGCTGAAGGTTTGTCGAAAGCGGCTCTGCTGGCTGCGTTGGGCTTGGGCCTAGGCGCTGCCGCTGCCGCCATCGGCGGCCGGCGCGCCGCTCCTCACGACACAGTCGTAGCTGGAACCGTAGCTGGCTAAGTGGCCGCTGCTACCGTTGCCGTTTTATCAGAAGGCCTCGCGTTGCGCGAGGCTTTCTTTTTTGCTTAAAGTATGCGCAAAAGATCAGAAGAACGTCGTGCAGAGCCATGTGGCGCAGCATGATTAGGTCAACCGATGCTTAATTTTGCCGGATGAAATTCCTCATCATCGGGGCCGGTATTGGCGGACTAGCTGCGGCGCACGCACTGCTGCGCTTGGGCCACGAAGTGCGGGTGTACGAAGCCGCGCCGGAACTGCGCGAAGTGGGAGCTGGCGTAGTGCTCGGCGCCAATGCCATGCGTGCTTTGCACCAGTTGGATCTGCACGATGCCGTGCACCCGCGGGGCACGCCCGTTACGCTGCTGCACCTGCGCGACCAACGGGGCCGACTCCTGCAAACGGCCGATACATCGGCTTTCACCACCCAGCTAGGCTTCGACAACCTGGGCGTGCACCGGGCCGCGCTGCAACAGGCGTTGCTGGAGCAGTTGCCAGCCGGCACCGTGCGGCTAGCTTGTGCTTTTGAGCGGTTCGAGGATGGCCCCGCGGGTATCATAACTCATTTCGCGAATGGCACTACAGTTAGCGCCGATGCCTTGCTTGGGGCCGACGGACTACGTTCCAGAGTGCGGCTTCAACTACTGCCGCAGGCGCTACCGCGCTACGCGGGTTACACTTGTTGGCGGGCCGTAGTAGATGCCGGCCCACTGGCGCTGCCGGCCGGGGAAAGCTGCGAAACCTGGGGCCTAGCGGGCCACCGCTTCGGCTACGTGCCGGTGGGCGGCGGCCGGGTGTACTGGTTTGCCTGCCTAAACAGTCCTGAGCCGCAAAACCCACGGTTCCGAGCCTACCGCGTGGCCGACCTACGCCGCGAATTCGCCGGTTTTCACGCGCCTATTCCCGAGTTGCTAGCTCTGACTTCCGACGACCAGCTGCTCTGGAACGACATCCTGGACCTGAAGCCGTTGCGACAGTTGGCTTACGGCCGCGTGCTGCTGCTCGGCGACGCCGGCCACGCCACCACCCCCAACATGGGCCAGGGCGCCGGCATGGCCGTGGAAGATGCCGCCGTGCTGGCGCAGTGCCTACCTACGGAACCAAACGTAACGGCCGCGTTCCAGCGGTTCAGCCAACGCCGGCTGCCCCGCACCACGCGCATTGTGCAAACTTCCTGGCAGCTAGGCCGCGTGGGGCAGTTCGAAAATCCGCTCCTGACAAAGCTTCGGGACGCGGCTATGCGCTTGCTGCCGGCCGCCGTGAGCCGGCAGCAGATGGCGTGGCTGTACGAGGCACTGTAGCGCGGAAATCCGTTCCGCGCACGAGCAAAGCGAGTATCCGATACCGCGCCAGTTGAGCAGAGTAGCGCGAAGCTCCGGCTTCGCGTATCGTTGCTGACGCTGAACGACTCGCGCAAGGCTGCAACGGCGTCGTTCAACGATGCGCGAAGCCGGAGCTTCGCGCTACGCCCCTCTCGCGTAGGAACTCGCTGTGCTCGTCCCGGAACGGATTTTCGCGCTACGTGGCCAGCTCTTTCTTGCGGGCGGGCTGGGTGGCTTCCAGCTTTTCTTCCTCCTCCTCTTCCTCGAAGCCTTCTTGGATTTTCTCACTAGCCTCGGCGTGGTCTTCGGCGTCGGCTTCTTCGGCGTTTTGCTCTTGCTCGGTTTTGTCCTGCGGCTCGTAGCTGAGCTTAATGTAGATGGGGAAATGGTCGGAGCCGACGTAGGGCAGGCGTTCCATGTCGTCTACTTTAAAATCGGAGGAAACGAACACGTGGTCGAGGGGCCAGCGTAGGAGCGAGTAGTCGGCGTGGAAGGTGGGCAGCAGGCCCCGGCCCACGCGGGGGTCGAGGAGGCTGCTGATGCGGCGAAACAGCTCCGAAGTGTGCGACCAGGCCACGTCGTTCATGTCGCCAAACACGATGGTAGGTTCCTGCTGCTGCTCTATTTCCCGGCCTACCAGCAGCAGCTCGGCGTCGCGGCGGGTGCTGGTTTTGGACTCGGCGGGCGCGGGCGGCTTGGGGTGCAAACCATAGAGACGCACCCAGGTGCGGCCGTCGCGGAGCTGAATCCGGGTGTGCAGCGAAGGCACATCGTCGTCCATCAGATACTTTATCTGGCAGCCATCGAGGGGCAGGCGCGAGAAGAACAACAGGCCATAGGTGTTGTCGAGCGGCTCGTAGCAGGTGTGCGGATGGGTGGCTTCCAGGGGCTTGAGCTGCTCCTGCCACCACTGGTCCGTCTCGACGGCCATAATCACGTCCGAGTCGGCTTCTTGTAGCACTTTCAGCGCTTCTTCACTTTGCTTGTTGAATTGCAGCACGTTCATCACGGTGAGACTCAGGTGCTGCTCCCCGGTTTTTATAGTACTATCGCCGACCTGCTTGCGGGCCAAGCGTGTGTAGGGCATGATGCGGAACCACTGATATAGCACTACCACCACCGCCGCCACCAACACGCCCCGGCCCCAGTAGCCAGGCAACACGTGCCAGCCCAGCAGTAGTCCGCCGCCAATGGCCAGCAACGCCACGGCCACAATCTGCAAACGCGGAAAGTCGAACACCCGTATCCACCAGGCAGTGGCGCGCAGCAGCGGCAGCAGCGTGGCAATGAGCGTTATTAGAGCCAGCAACAGCACCAGGCCGTGCAACAAGATCAGCCAAATAGGGAGAGAGGCAAAGTCGGGCACGGGCGAAGAGCTGAGAGGCGGGAAGAGGACTAGCAGAGCAGGTCGTACGTCCAAGGAGCCGCACGACAAAAACAGGATAAGCTTGGTTGCAATTGGCTTCTACGGCCTAGTGCGGCGGCGGTTGAGCTGCGAACATAGCATTTTTGCAACTTGCGCTTCGGAAAGGCTCGTACCTTTGCCCGCCGCCCACGCTTGCCTCATGGAGATACTACTTGCCACGTTTACCACGCTCTTTTCGGTCGTGAATCCTTTTGGGGCCATGCCCGTGTTCCTGACGCTCACGGAGGAAGATTCGCCAACGCAGCGAGCGGGCATAGCACTACGGGCGTGCATCTACATGATGGGCGTGCTCACGGTATCATTTTTCGCGGGGCAGTACGTGCTCAACTTCTTCGGTATCAATATTCACCATTTGCGCATCGCGGGCGGCATCCTGCTCATGCGCTCCGCCTTCGACCTACTCACGCCCGGCGGCAACCGCGCCAAGGTATCGGAAGCCACCCTGGAAGAAAGCCGCCACAAGGACGACATCAGCTTCACGCCGCTGGCCATGCCCATGCTGTCTGGCCCCGGCTCCATGGCCGTGTGCATTGGCCTCTTCACCCAGAAGCTAAGCTACACGAACATGGGCCTCATCTGCGTGGGCTTCGCATTGGTGGCGCTGGCGGCCTACCTCATTTTGATGTCTTCGTTGCGGCTCACGCGGTTTCTGGGGCGCCCCGGCATGGCCGCCTTAGCGCGCATCATGGGCTTTATCACGCTGGCCATCGGCGTGAATTTCATGGCTACGGCCATCAAGGCGCTGTTTCCCGGCCTGACTTCTTGAATGAAGAATTGCCATGCGTGCCGTTGCAATGAACAATTATCAATGAGTAATGAGCAATTGATAGCACGTCCCGGTCTGCCCGCTTTTTTCGCGGGCTGACCGGTCGAAGGGCGCGCCGTTCAGTCAATGAACAATTAATAATGAGCAATTGTGGTAACTGACCGGACGAAACACCATCAGCTCGCGGCGACCGGTCAGCTCGCTGAAAAAGCGAGCAGACCGGAGCGGCATCCATGAACAATCGGCAATGAACAGTTGCCGGGGTATGCCTTCATTCCTCATTCTTAGAGCAGATTCGGAAACCGTGTACAGCTTTGGCTAGCGTTTTACCCCCCCCAGCCCCTCCCCTCCGGGAGAGGGGTGCGTTCTGGCATCTGGCACCCCTCTCCCGGAGGGGAGGGGCTGGGGGTGGGGTAGACCTACACTGACTCCGAATCTGCGCTAATTCCTCATTCTTCATTTATTCTAGGCCTACCTTTGCCGCAGTTATGCTGAAGAACGACCTCCTCCTCCGGGCCGCCCGTGGCGAAGAAACTGAGCGCACGCCCGTGTGGCTCATGCGCCAGGCCGGCCGCATCCTACCCGAATACCGCGCCCTCCGCGCCCGCCTCAGCGGCTTCAAGGAGCTGGTAGAAACCCCCGATTTAGCCGCCGAAGTCACCATTCAGCCCATCGACGCGCTGGACGTGGACGCGGCCATCATTTTCTCCGACATCCTGGTGGTGCCCGAAGCCATGGGTCTCACCTACGAGATGGTAGAAGCCCGCGGCCCGCTGTTCCCCGAAACCATCAAAACCGCGCACGACGTGGCCCGGATGCGTGTCGCCGACCCGGAAGAACACCTCGGCTACGTGCTCGAAGCCATCCGCGTGACTAAGCGCGCCCTCAACGGGCGCGTGCCGCTTATTGGCTTCGCCGGCGCGCCCTGGACCATTCTGGCGTACATGGTGGAAGGCCACGGCTCCAAGACCTTCAGCAAGGCGCGCCGCCTGCTCTACGCCGAGCCGGAGCTGGCCCACGAGCTGCTGCGCAAAATCACGGCTACCACCATTGCCTACCTGAAGGCGCAAGTGCAGGCCGGCGCCAACCTCGTGCAGGTGTTCGACTCCTGGGCTGGAATTTTGCCGCCCGCGCACTACGCCGAGTTCAGCACGCGCTACATCGCCGAAATCTGCCAAGCCATTCCGGAAGTGCCCGTGACGGTGTTTGCCAAGGGCGCGTTCTGGGCCGTCGAAGACTTCGCCCAGCTCCCCTGTCGCACCATCGGCCTCGACTGGAACCAGGATGCCCGCACCGTCCGCGCCCTCGTCGGCGACAAAACCCTGCAAGGCAACCTCGACCCCTGCGCTCTTTACGGCACGCCCGAGCAGGTGCACGCCGCTACCATCGCCATGCTGGAGCAGTTCGGCCCGCACCGCCACATCGCCAACCTCGGCCACGGCGTCTACCCCGACACCAACCCGAGCAACGTAAAGGTCTTCGTGGAAACGGTGAAGGAGCACAGCGCCCGCAACAGGCAGTAGCTTGGGGCGCCTAGTTTAAGCTAGTAGCAGGAGGCCCTCACGCTTTTCCGCACGCATCAGCGGGTTGATTTTTAGAGCTAGCTTCACTCTGCTTGAGGAGGGGCTAGCTCTCTTGCTCTCCTCCGCAACCTGAGTCGGCCGCATGAGCGTCAGGTCCATAATCGGCGGGAGGATATAATTGTATTATACCGTACCCTCGCCAAATAAACGGCTTTTTCAGGCTACCAGAGGCGTTTTTAGTAGCGTAAGCAGCCTTTGCGAACCCGTCACCGGCCTTTGCGTCACCGCCAGGGGCATTTGCGGAGCTGACAGTTAGATTTTGTGAAGCGACACTAGGATTTTGCGGAGCAGCAAGAGCTTCTGCTCGACCGTAAGATGTCTTTGCGAGACCGTAAGTTGGCTTTGCTCGACTGCAAGATGTCTTTGCTTGACTGCAAGTAGGATTTGTTCTGGGTACAGAAGCCTTTGCGAAGCCGTTAGTTCGCGTTGCAGTAAACCTAACATTTAACTACAATCGTGCAGCAACGATATAGCAGCAGTTGCGTCGCGCCGTTCAACTACCTAGCCCCATCGGAGGGCACCTAACGATTAGTGTCGCCCCGATGGGGCTTTATTTCTTCAGGGCCGGCTACTTCTACCGATATGTCGCCGCTCTGCGGCTATTCGTGCTTACGCCTTATACGTGTCATCCGTTGGAATCTCCTTCACTCCTTCTCCCCTTCACCTCCAGAGTATTTCAACAACCAAGGTACGTGTGGGTCTTCTGGCCCGCTGGAAAGCCGGGCGGCCCTAGAATATGCTAGTAGAGCAGCCCATCAGCATATTTGCTATATCCTCCTAAGCACTAAGCATCAACAACGAGACACTAGGCCCCAATAACTAAGCACTAAGCACCAACAACTAAGCACTAAGCACTAAGCCCACTTCTTCGGCTTCGGCCAGCAGCTTTTGCTTCTCAATCGGTACTACGCCTACTTGTTCGCACACCAGGCCACCGCCGAGGTTGGCCAGCGCCGCCGTAACGGGAGCGGGCAAGCCTAGTGCCACGCACAGCGCCGCAATGCTGATTACCGTGTCGCCGGCGCCCGACACGTCGGAGATGGTGCGCAGGTGAGCGGGAATGTAGGTTTTGGTAAGGCTGCCATTTTCCACGAATACCCCGCGCTCCGAAAGCGTCACGAGCACGATTTCGGGAGTCAGCAAGCGGCGCAACTGGGCTACGGCGGCTTCAAACTGCGGCTGGTCGGCAGCGGTATCGCCAAATTCCAGTTTGAGCCCTTCGCGCAGCTCTTTCAGATTGGGTTTGAAGAGCGTGCTGTGCCGGTAAGCCAGAAAGTTCTTCTTCTTGGGGTCGACGACGGTGGGAATGTTGCGCTGCCGGGCCAGTCCAATAAAGTGCTGAATGCTGGCCTCGTTGAGTACGCCCTTGTCGTAGTCTTCGAAAATAACCACGTCGGCCCGATCCAGCAGCTGCTCGAAGCGGGCAATGAGGCCGGCGGTTTCCTTCTCATTCAAATCGGTTTCCACCTCCGAGTCGATGCGCAATAGCTGCTGGCCGTGCGCCAGCACGCGCTGCTTCACGGTAGTAGGCCGGTACGCGGAGCGCACGATGCCATCGGCGGTGAGGCCACCGGCGCGCAGCAGGTCCAGCAGCTGGTCGCCGCCTTGGTCCTCCCCGATTACAGCGCACAGCAGCGGCGTAGCACCCAGGGCCTGCACGTTGAGGGCCACGTTGGCGGCCCCACCGAGGCGCTGCTCGGTGCGGCTCACATTTACGATGGGTACCGGCGCTTCGGGTGAGAGGCGCGTGGCCTTGCCCCACACGTAAGCGTCCATCATCACGTCGCCCACGATAAGCACGGTGAGGCGGTTGAAAGCGGCAAATAACTCGGGCAATGAAGCAGGCGGTACGGCAGCAGTGGGCATTATGGCGGGTTCAGGGGAAGAAGCGGCAAATGTAGGAACTCCACCGCGCCCGAAAAACGCACTACCGAGCTTGGCTCAACGCGCAAACAAAACGAGTATCCAATATTGCGCCATGCAGGCCACAGTACCGGATACTCGTTTCGTTTACGTGCCGCCGCCAGAGCTTTGCCCTACACCAATTTGACTAAGCTGTTTTTGATGCGAATAAAAGCTTCGCGCAGCTTTTCATCGGCGGCGGCGGTACTGAAACGGATGCAGCTGGGCGCGCCAAATGCACTGCCATCCACGGCGGCCACGTGGGCATCGTTGAGCAGGAACAGCGCCAGGTCCGAGGCATTTTCGATGGTGTGGCCGTCGGGCGTGGTTTTGCCGAAGTAGCCACTCACATCAGGGAAAATGTAGAAGGCGCCGCTGGGTTTGGGCGTGCGGAAACCGGGAATATCTTGGCACAACTCCAGCACCAAGTCGCGGCGCCGACGGTAGGCTGCCACCATTTCGTCGGCGGAGCTGCGGCCACCTTGCAGCGCCGCCAGCGCCGCGCGCTGGGCAATGGAGCAGGTGCCCGACGTAACCTGACTCTGCATCTTTTCGCAGGCGGCGGCAATTTCCTGGTTGGCGGCCAGGTAGCCCACGCGCCAGCCCGTCATGGCGTAGCCTTTCGAGAAGCCGTTCACCGTAATCACCCGGTCTTTGATGGCCTCGAACTGCGCCAGGCTCACGTGCTCCCCCACGAAGTTGATGTACTCGTAAATCTCATCGGCCAGCACGTGAATTTGCGGGTGGCGGGTCACTACGTCGGCAATGGCGGCCAGTTCTTCCCGGGAAAATACCGCCCCCGTCGGGTTGCACGGCGACGAGTACATGATGAGCTTGGTGCGCGGCGTAATGGCGGCTTCCAGCTCGGCGGCCGTGGCTTTGAAGTCGTTTTCGAGCGTGCCGATCAGCGCGATGGTGCGGCCCTCGGCGAGTTTCACCATCTCCTCGTAGCTCACCCAGTAGGGCGCCAGCACAATCACCTCGTCGCCGGGGTTGATGAGGCTCAGCACGGCGTTGGCCAGGGCTTGTTTGGCGCCGGTGCTCACCACAATGTTTTCGGGCTTGTAATCCAGTTGGTTGTCGCGCTTGAGCTTGTCGCAAATAGCCCGGCGCAATTCAGGATAGCCGGGCACGGGCGTATAGAACGTGAAGCCTTCGTCAAGGGCTTTCTTGGCGGCGTCCTTGATGTATTGCGGCGTTTGAAAGTCCGGCTCCCCAAAGCTCAAACTGATAACATCGACGCCGCGCGCGCTCATCTCGCGCGCCTTTTTAGCCATAGCAATAGTCTGCGACTCCTGCATGGCATGGATACGGTCGGACAGAACGGAAGTAGTGAGCGTGAGGGCGTCGGACATGGATGATTGTCGTGGGTTGGGAGAGCAGTAAAAGTACGCTATGTGCCGCTAAAATCTGCGGCCCGGATGAGCGCACTGAGTGGCCGGTTTTGCGTGGCTGATGCTCCCGCGTGGGAACTCGCGCTACACGCGGAGTAGCGCGAAGCTCCGGCTTCGCGCATCGTTGCTGAGGTTGAACGACTGGAACCGCGTCGTAACAACGCCATCGTTCAACGATGCGCGAAGCTGGAGCTTCGCGCTACGGCCCAACCGTGTAGGAACTCGCCTGCGGCTCGTGTGCGGAACGGATTTCCGCGCTACTATCTAGATTACTCCCTACCAAGCCAGCGGAAACGGTGCAGCAGTATGCGCAGGTCGGTACCGGGTTCGTAGTCTTTGGCGTAGAGCAGCTCCAAGCGGCGGCGCGTGGCTTCGGTAAGAGGCGTGGTTGCCTGGGCCACATCGGCCGGCGAGAGAATGGCGCGGGCCAAATGCTGCGGCGCGGCGGCATAGCGCAGGCCGACCCAGGTGCGGGAGCCGCCCAGCACGCGCAGGCAGTTACGCAGCAAGCCACCTTTGTGCTGTTGCAGCCAGACCAAGAGCGGCGCGCTCAGCAACAAGCCCAAGCTGGTCAGAATATCGAGCAGGCGTTTGTTGCGCACCTGCTCGGGCCGAAATAGATTCAGGGTGATGTCGAGCGTGTAATAGTCGCCGGGCGAGTCTTTGGAGGAGCTGCCAATAATGTACTCGCTGTCCTGGGGCAGAATCTTGTAGGCTACGGGCGGCTCCGGGGGCAAGCTCACCATAAGACTGATAATCTGGCTCGCCGACAAATCCCGGCCGCAAAAAATCAACTCATCCAACGCGTAAATGCGGATAATTTCTTCGAGCTGCCGCACCTCGCCCAGCAAGTCGTCGGCGGTGGCCGTGAGCAGCGGCTCGGCCAGCACGGCGGTGGCGGGGCCTTTTTCCGTGGGCCACGCCGCGGCCCGGCCCGCGGCAGTGGTTCGGCCCTGCGGCGTAGTTTCCGGCTCCGGCGTGATGTAGCCGATAATGCGGGCCTGCACGGCGGCCAGTTCCAGCAAGTGGCGCACGCGCTGGCTCTCCCCGGCCGAGCCCACGATGGCCACGTTCTTCTGCCGCCGTTCCGAAAGGCGCAGGTCGCGGTAGCGCAAGAAGTGCGTCAGTAGCCGCCGCCCTACCAGCGCCATCACGGCCCACACGCCGCCCAGCACGATGAGGGCCTTGGAGAAGCGCCAGGCATCGAAGAAGTTGCTAATGGCCGAAATCAGCACCGTGCCCAGGAAAATGCCGCGCACAATACGGGCGGTTCTGGTGGGTTGGTCGTAAGCCCCACTCAGGTATGCGGAGCTCAGCCACACTGCAATGTATATCGGCACCGCCACCAGCATAAACTGCGGCGGGTACTCAGTGCGCACGAATTTGTGGTTGTGCTCCCAATAGGTTTTGAGGAAGTACATGCCGCCGTAAATCAGGCCGGCATCGAGTAGCACCGGCGCGGCCTGCCGGAGCAGGCGCTCGGCCACCGCAGTTCCGGCCCGCAGCCAGATAGCCGCGTTGATGAGCAACGAAAAAGTACCGGCCCGCCCCGGTGCGAAGTGCTTCTGCGCGAAAATCACCATGGCTCGGTAGAACACGAACACATAGTTAACGCTCGTGCGCTTGGTGCTTTCGCCTTTGTAATGGATGATGCGGGTGGCGGGCAGGTAGTAGTTTTTCCAGCCGCCCTGCGTGATGCGGTACGAGAGGTCGATGTCCTCGCCGTACATGAAGTAGTCTTCGTCGAGCAGACCTACTTGGTCGAGCGTGGCTTTGCGCATGAGCATAAACGCGCCGCTCAGCACCTCAATTTCGTGGGTTTGGTCTTTGTCGAGGAAGCCAAGGTGGTAGCGCCCGAATTTGCGCGACTTCGGAAAGAGCTTCGCCAGCCCGAAAATCTTGTAAAACGCCACCCACGGCGTAGGCAACCCGCGCTTGCTCTCGGGCAGAAACTTGCCCTGACCATCAAGCATCTTCACGCCCAGCCCGCCGGCGTTGGGGTGCTCGTCCATGAACTCGCAACAGATGCGGAAGGTGTCTTCCTCCACCACCGTGTCGGGGTTGAGCAGCAGCTGGTATTCGCCCGTAGCGAGGCGCAGGGCTTGGTTGTTGGCTTTGGAGAAACCAGGATTGTCCTTGTTTTCGATGAGAATGACTTCCGGAAACCGGGCCTTCACCATAGCCACCGAGCCGTCCACGGAGTTGTTGTCAATCACGAATACCTCCAGCGGCTGCCCCAGCTTCTCCCCCGCCCGCCGTACCGACAGCAGCGCCTGCTCCAGGAAGTAGCACACGTTGTAGTTGACGATAACGACGGAAAGCTTCACGGAAACGACGCGGGCGGGTGGATACAAAGCCGAAAGGTAACAATGATTACCCTCATGCCCTAGCTTGGAGCCGCGCCAGCCACTGGAAAGGGGCCGCCTCTTTCGGTAGCTCTGCCACTCTGGCCGATGAGCTGGCTCGGCGGGTTATTTGCCGGGTAATGGGCCGGCAATTTCGCCGCATTTAGCTAACTACCAATGGACTTATATTCTCAAATCGTCATTTCGGCCGTGGAAGCCGCCAAGCATTCCGTTGTAAAGATTGACGTCCGCAAAAAGAACAAGCAGCAGAAACTGGCCCCGGCTGGTTCCGGCTCCGGTTTTCTGTTTTCCACCGATGGTTACGTGTTCACCAACTCGCACGTGGTGCACGGCGCCGAAGACATTCGCCTCACGTTTGCCGATGGTACCGAGTACCCGGCTACACTGGTAGGCGAAGACCCGGACTCCGACCTAGCACTGCTCCACACGCCGGCCACGGGCCACCCCGCCGCCCGCCTCGGCAACTCCGCCGACCTACAAATCGGCCAGCTTGTCATTGCCATCGGCAACCCCTACGGTTTCCAGCACACCGTAACCAGCGGCGTGGTCAGCGCGTTGGGCCGCACGTTGCGCACGGAAACCGGCCGCCTCATCGACAACATTGTGCAGACGGATGCCGCCCTGAATCCTGGCAACAGCGGTGGTCCGCTCATCAACGCTGATGGGCAGGTGGTGGGCGTCAATACGGCGACTATCCGCGGGGCGCAGGGCTTGTGCTTCGCCATCGGCGTCAATACGGCCACGGCTATTCTGCCCGCTTTGCTGAGCGAAGGCCGGGTGCGCCGCGGCTACTTAGGCGTTAGCACCCAGCAGGTGGACCTGCACCCGCGCGTAGTCAACTTTCATCAGCTTGCTGCCCGCCAAGCCCTGTTTGTGGTGAGCGTGGAAGCCAATTCGCCCGCCGAAGCCGCCGGCCTGCGCGCGGGTGATTTTGTGGTGGCTTTTGCCGACCAACCCGTGGCTAGCTCCGATGACTTATTCCGGCTGCTCACGTGGGAGAAAATCGGGGCCTTCCAATACCTAACTGTGTTGCGGGGTCAGCAGAAGCTGGAGTTGCGCATCACGCCCATAGACAGCAGCGCGGGCCGGGTACTGGCTCGTCCGGTAGCGGCGTAGCAGCCGGTTGGAAAAGCAAAAAAGGCCACTCGTTCGGGTGGCCTTTTTTGTTACGACGGATGAGCAAGCGTAAGGCATCAACACTGGCTCTGGCGTGCTCAATCAAGGCTTTTTGGCATCAGCTCCGGTTTTCGCGCACCACTTCCAGAAACCCTTGCACCAGCGGCGCAATCGGGCCGGCCGGGTAGCAGGCGGCAATGTGCGTGTAGCCCACCGGCACCGACAGCGGCACGTACACCACTTGGCCTAGGCGCAGAATATCAAACGAAGCGGGAACTACCGATACGCCCAAACCTGCTTCTACTAGAGCCACGATGGTGGTCCACTCCAAGGCCTCCTGCACCACGCGCGGCGAGAAGCCAGCCGCCGCAAATAGTTGCTGCACCTGCCCGTAGAGGGAAGGCGCTACGTGCGGCGGAAACAGCACGAATGGCTCGGCATTAAGCTCCGTCAGGGATAGTGCGGCTTGGCCAGCCAGCGGATGCTCCCCCGGCAGCACGGCCACAAAGGCTTCGCGCACTACTTCCTCCGATGCCAGCCAAGGCAGGCGCGGGGGCTCACGCAGGAAGCCTACGCTGATGCTCCCGTTGCGCAATTCCTCCACCTGCGCTGCCGTCGACAGTTCCCGCAGGCGCAGTTCCACGTTGGGAAAGCGCGTACGATACGCGTGAATAACCTGCCGCACCGAAGTGAACAGCGTGGACGCCGCAAAGCCCACCGTGAGCAGCCCCGTGCGCCCCTGCCCCACCAGCCGCACCACTTCCGACAGCGTGCGGCTTTGCGCCAGTAGGCGTTGCGCTTCGGGCAGCAGCGCGTGGCCGGCGGCCGTGAGCTGCACGCGCCGGCTGGTGCGCTCAAACAGCTGGCACCCGAGCAATCCTTCCAAGCGCCGAATCTGCTGGCTGAGCGGGGGCTGTTCAATACCAAGTTGTTCGGCAGCCCGGCCAAAATGCAGGTGCTGGGCTACCGTTACGAAGTACCAGAGAAGCCGCAGCTCTAATTCGGGCCGGATGCTATTCATATGCAGTTTGTATCAATTCATGCTAAAAATACACTTGATGAATGAATAACGATGCTCTACTATTGCACTCACCAAAGCGAATTATAGGCACTAGCTGCCTGTAGCAGGTCTATTTGCTTGCCCATCGCCGCTCTACTCCTCAGTTTTTCCCTTGTTCCTCTCTCATCTCACCCTTCCGCACGTCCAGAAATACGAAAAATTTCGTATTTCTGGACGCGTGTCGAGCTGGCTTCCTCTACTCCTCTTACTCCGCAAAGACTCGCTACTCATGCCTCGACCTTCCATTCACTGGGTCTGTTTTCTACTCGGAATTGCTCAGCTCAGCGTAAGTAGCCAATGTGCGGTAGCACAAACGTCGCCGGCTCCGGTGACTCAGTCGGCGGCTACGCGGGGAAACGGGCGGCTTACGGGCTCCATTTTGAACGCCAGCACCAACCAGCCGGTGGAATTTGCCAATGTTGGGCTCCTGCAAGCGGGCAAGCTGATAAGTGGCGGCGCCTGCGACGAAAAGGGCCGGTTCGTTCTCGGCAACATTGCGCTGGGCACCTATCAGCTTAGCGTCAGCTTCGTGGGCTATGAAACGAAGGTGGTGGATGGGGTGCTGGTTTCGGCGGAAGCAACCACCGTGAATCTGCCGCCGGTACTGCTGGCCCCAACCGCGCAGAAACTAGGCGAAGTGCGGGTGATAGGTGAGCGGGAGCTGGTGGAAACCAAGGTGGACCGCATCGTCTACAACGCGGAGAAAGACTTGACCAACAGCGGAGGCACCGCCGTGGATGTGCTGCAAAAAACGCCGTTGCTGAGCGTGGATATTAATGGTACGCCGCAGCTCCGGGGTTCTTCCAACCTGCTGGTGCTCATCAACGGCAAGCCTTCTACGCTGCTGGCCAACAACATTGCCGAAGCACTTCGTCAGATTCCGTCTGATCAAATCAAGAGCGTGGAGGTATATACTTCCCCGCCAGCCAAGTACGATGCCGAGGGCTCGGCGGGCGTCGTTAATATCGTGCTTAAGGCCGAGCGGTTGCAGGGCGTGAACGGGTCGGCGCGGTCCTCGGCCAGCACGCGAGGCGGGGTGCTGGGCGGCAACGTGACGCGCCGCCGTGGCGCCCTGGGCTTGAGCACGGATCTGGGCAGCAACTGGTTTTACAACGTGGCTCGCGGCCAAACCACCCGCACGGATTTTCGGCCCGACGGCGCCCAGAGCACCCTTGACCAGGCCGGCGACTTCACCAATCTTGGTGGTGGCGCCTACGGGCAGGTGGGGCTGGAATACGAGGCCTCGCCCAAAGACGTGCTGAGCCTGAGTGCGCGGGCCAGCGGCGACCAGAACACCCGGGACCAAGAACAGGCAACCACTTTTCGCACCCCAGAGCTAGACGACATCTACCACCGCGACATCGTGACGAAAACTCGCAGTCAGAACCTCAACGTCAATTTTGGCTACACCAAGACGCTGCCCAAGCCCGGGCAGGAGCTGAGCGTGCTGGCCTTGTACGCCGTGCGTCGGGGCCGCGAAGCCTACGACCTGAGCCAGCAGCGGCCCGAACGGGCGCTGGACTACGCCGAAACCAGCTTCAACAACAACCGCAACCGCGAAGCCACGCTGCAACTCGATTATGTGCACCCGCTGGACAGTACGCACACCTTGGAAACCGGCCTGAAATCCATCCTGCGCCGGGCCGGCAGCGACTACCTCATCCGCGCCGACAGCCTCGATGGGCGCGGGTTCGTAACCGTGCCCTCGCGCTCCAACGAGTTTCGCTACGACCAGGACGTGTACGCGGGCTATGCCACCTACGGCTTTGGGCTGGGCCGTAAGCTGACTTTCAAGCTCGGGGGCCGCACCGAATACACACGCATCAACGGCGACTTTGTGACGGACAACGTGACCTTACGCCGCGACTACCTCAACGTGGTACCCAATCTGCTGGCGGCCTGGGACGCGGGCCAGGGCCGGAAGCTGCGCCTGAGTTACACGCGCCGCATTGCCCGGCCTAGCATCGGCTACCTCAATCCCTATATAAATACCAGCGACCGGCGCAATTTGGCTTCGGGCAACCCGCGCGTGAATGCCGAGCTGACGGATGCGTACGAGCTGGGCTACAACACCTTCCTCAACAAGAGCACCATCAATCTGTCGGCTTATTGGCGGCAGACCAACAACTCCATCGAGAATATCTCGCGGCTCGTCCCCAGCAACGAAGTCCTACCCACCGACGACACCACCCGCGTGCTCTACACCACTATTCAGAACCTGGCCCGCAGTGCCGCGTACGGGGGCAGCGTGTTTGGCTCGACCAAGCTCACGCCGAAATGGAGCGTGAACGGGACCGTAGATCTGTACTATCTGCGGGTGAGCAGTCCGGCGCTGGGTCTGCAAAACGGGGGCCTGCGCTACCTCATCAACCTGAACTCGGCCTGGCAATTTGCTAACGGCTGGAGCGCGCAGTTCGTGGGTAATTTCAACGGGCGGGGCGTGGAGCTGCAAGGTCGCTCGCCGGGTTACCGGCAGTACCAGCTGGGCGGACGCAAGGAGCTATTCGACAAAAAAGGCACCCTGACCGTGACGGTGGTAAACCCGTTTCAGCGCCAGCTCGTGTTTCGCGACAACCTACGCACGACGCGCTTCGAATACGCCAACTATTCCTACTTCCTCAATCGCACTGTGCGCGTCACCTTCACCTATCGTTTCGGCAAGGTGGATACCCGCCCCTCCCGGCCGCAACGCAGCATCCAGAACGATGACCAGAAGCAGTAACGGAGCCGTTGTGCAGATAAACAACTGAGGAGTCGTTTAACTTCTCTGGCCGAAGGTTGAGCAGAAGAGTTAGGAGCTTCGTAGAAGCCGTAGAGTAGATTATGACCCTAGTTTCAAATCCCGTTACGCCATGAACATCTTCCATGACACGCTGCTACGCTACGGCTTTCTTCCCCAGCGCGAAGGCTTCTACACCCGCACCGCTAACACCCCGCCCGGCGGCACGCTCTTCTGCCTCGTCAATGAAGATGACCGGCCGCGCAAGCTGCTACTCTGGCAAGCTCAACGGGTGCTTCTACGCGGCGACGTAGTAACGCTTGCGGCTCTAGAGCAGGTGCTGCAACGGGTGCTCGGTAAACTGCCTGCTTGATAGCAAGAGGTACCTGAGAAGACTAAGAGCGTGTTTGGGAGTTGGGTAGAGAAAAAAGAAACGAGCTAGTAAGTTGCGGCGGGAGTTTCTAGGTTCCGGTCCGCTTTTATGGTTGAGTGCACTCAACCACTTATTGACTCGCAGTAGTAAGTTACTGCCCCACTGCTGCCCCTGCAACGCAAGCGCCGCCTGTGTTTGCGCCAAGTTCTTGACGCTCTGCGCTACGTGTGCCGCACCGGCTGCGAGTGGCGCAGCCTGCCGGTCTGCTTTTTGCCTTGGTCGGCGGTGTACTACTATTTCGCTCGCTGGCAAACCAGCGGCCTGCTGCAAGGGCTCAACGAGGCGCGCAACCACGCCGACCGTCTGGCGCGTGGTCGGCTGGCAGCGGGGCCTCGACGCGCATAAGCGCGTAAACGGACGCAAACGCCAAGTGCTTTGCGACACCGGCGGGCGCATTTGGCGCGTACACGTCCACGCGGCCAACGACCACGATGGTCGTGCGGCGGCCCCGCTGCTGCCACCGCTCACGCGTTTGCGCCCAGCTTGGGCTAGCCGGCCAGCTACGCCCGGTCCTGACAGACAAGGTCTATTGCGGGCAATTTGAGCAACAGGTACAAGCCTTAGGCTCGCAGCATCGCGTGGCCAGCTGGCCGCCTGGCGCCACGCGCGAGTTCGTACCGATGGCCCAACGCTGGGTCGTGGAACGCACTTTCGGTTGGCTTAAGTGTGTTCGACGGCTGGCCGTTGATTATGGTAAGCAAAGACGGCCATACCATGTGTCATCCTAGCAGCGGAGTCTATCACTCTTTTGTCGAACGTACGAGTCCCGTGGGAGAGTCACTACCCGGTTGGCATCCATGGTCCGCTGGCCAAATAGCAGCCGGTAGCCAAAGCTGCTGTCGGCCAGCGCGCTCACGCCGCCATGGCCACCAAATTCGGCCGCGAGATTGAAGATGCGGGTGTTGGAAATAAGTCGAATTTCTAAACCCACGAAAAGGCTAAGGTTTGATAATCATACTTTCTGGTTTGATTCCCTTTACCAATGCCTCCTAACTCAGTCGGAACTTTGTCGTGGTAAAAAACAGACGCCCCCGTTGCCGTGACGGTAGCCAGATCTTTTTGCTGGCCCCAGGGACCTGATTTTTTTCGCCCATCCACGTCGACTCTGTTTAAATGGTCGAATCAAGTTCTTTCCCGCCTTTCTTATGAAATCCGAATCGAAAGTTGCTTTGGTTACCGGTGCCTCGTCGGGCATTGGGGAAGCTACCGCCCGGCAGTTGTTGCAAGCCGGCTATGTGGTGTACGGCGCGGCCCGCCGCCTCGACCGCATGGCCGCGTTGGGCCAAGCCGGGGTGCGTCTACTGGCCCTCGACTTAACCCAAGATGAATCGATGGTGGCCGCCCTTGACGCCATCCGGCAGGCCGAAGGCCGCCTTGACGTGCTAGTGAACAACGCGGGTTACGGCTCCTTCGGCGCGTTGGAAGACGTGCCGCTGGCCGAGGCGCGTTACCAGTTCGAGGTAAATGTATTCGGGCTGGCCCGGCTGACGCAGCTCGTGCTGCCGCTGATGCGGGCGCAGCACGCGGGGCGCATCATTAACGTGTCTTCCGTTGGCGGGCGCCTCGGCGAACCGCACGGCGCCTGGTACCACGCGACCAAGTTTGCGGTCGAGGGCCTCAGCGACTCGTTGCGCATGGAGCTGAAGCAGTTCGGCATCGACGTAGTGGTGATTCAGCCAGGCGCTATTAAGACGGAATGGACCCAAATAGCCCGGGAAAACTTGCTCAAGGTGTCGGGCCACACGGCCTACGCCGGCTCGGCCCAGCGCCACGCCCAAGCGCTGGGCAACGCCGACGCCCGCGCCGCAGAACCGGGGGTGGTTGCCAGCACTATCGTACAAGCCGCTACCGCCCCGCGGCCGCGCACCCGGTACGCCACGGGCGGCGGCGCCCAAATGGTGCTGCTGGTGCGCCGGCTGCTCTCTGACCGTCAGTTTGATAGGCTGCTGCTCAGCCAGTTAACCTAGCAACCAGAAAACGGAGGTAACGCCAAGATTGAAATTTCGGCAGAATACCCGCTGCCGTGCCGCGTTAGCGGTCATTAATCGAAATTCAAGGTGGCGAGCACCTGTCTGGAACAGGGATAGCTGCGCCGCCACTTTCACCATCACCTAACCAAGCGGCGCTGACCAGTCAGACCGCTATAACCAACAACTTATTATGAGCGACAAACGTGTCGCCCTCGTCACGGGGGCCAACCAAGGCATCGGCCTACAAATCGCAAAGGAACTAGTGGCGAATGGCTACACCGTGCTGGTGGGGTCGCGCAGCCTGGAGAAGGGAGAAGCAGCGGCCCAGCCCCTCGGCCCCGACGCCCACGCGCTGCAACTCGACGTCACGGCGCAGGCTTCCATTGCCGCCGCCGCCGAACGCATCCGCCAGGAGTTTGGCCGGCTCGATTTGCTGGTCAACAACGCGGCCATCGCCAGTACCAAGCCGGCAGGTACATCTTTAGAGGAATCCATCGAGGCAAATCGGGCGAGCGTGGCCTCATTGGAAGACGTACGCGCCGTATTTGAAACGAACGTGTTCGGCGTCATCGCCGTCACCCAGGCGATGCTGCCCTTGCTGCGGGAAGCGCCGGCCGCGCGCATTGTCAACGTGTCGAGCGGCATGGGTTCGCTCACGTTGAATGCGGACCCGGCCTTTCCCTACCGCCATGGTTTCGGCGTCGGGTACTCCGCCTCGAAAACAGCCCTCAACGCCGTGACGCTGGCCTTTGCCATTGAGCTTGAGCCGACCAACATCAAGGTCAACGCCGTGAGTCCCGGCTTCACCGCGACGGCACTCAACAACTTTGCCGGCACCGACACAATCGAGCAGGGGTCGCGGGCTCCTATCCGCGTCGCGCTGGACGAGAACGGCCCCACCGGCACCTTCTCGGGCCCGGATGGTCCGTTCCCGTGGTAGGCATCGGGGCTGGCGCTTATCTGGGGTGAGAGCATTCCTCCTTGCAACGGATTTAGGCACTAAGGGAAAGAGGGTGCGAGGCTTGGCCCCGCACCCTCTTTCCGTTGCGGCGCGTAATTCACTTTACTGGGCAGTATCCTCCGTCAAAATGTGCCTACCCCTCACTTAAGCCGTTTTTTCATTGTTGCTTACTTTCCATTCTCTACTCTTTTTCGTTTATGTCATCTTCCTCCATCTCCGCTCCAACCATCCTGCTGACCGGCGCTACCGGCAACGTCGGCGGTGAGGTAGCCAAGCAACTCGCCGCGCAGGGCGTGGCCTTTCGCGCCCTGGTGCGTAACCCAGAAGATAAGCCGGCTCAGGCTTTGCGGGCGCTGCCGGGCGCCGAGGTCGTAGCCGGCGACTTCAACGAGGCAGCCAGCCTAACCAAGGCACTAGCTGGCATCGAGCGGACATTTCTGCTCACCAACTCCACGGCCCAAGCGGAGGCCCAGCAGTTAAGCTTTGTGGCAGCGGCGCAGTCGGCCGGCGTGCGCCACCTCGTTAAACTGTCGCAGTGGGCCGCCGACGCCCATTCGGCGGTGCGGTTTCTGCGTTACCACGCGGCCGTGGAGCAGGCTATCCGGGCCACGGGCTTAACCTACACCTTCCTGCGGCCCAATCTGTTTATGCAGGGGCTGCTGGCTTTCCGAGAGGCCATCAAAACGCAGGGTAAAATCTTTGCCCCCATCGGGGAAGCCCGCATCAGTGCCGTGGACGTGCGCGATATTGCGGCCGCGGCCGTGGCGGCGCTTACTGAACCAGGCCATGAAAACAAAACCTACAACCTCACCGGCCCCGCGGCGTTGACGCACGCCGAGATGGCCGCTGGGTTGGCCGGCGCCCTGGGTCACCCGGTCATGTTCGTGGACGTGCCCCCGGCCGACCTGCGGCAGTACCTGCTGCAAGCCGGCATGGACCCCTGGCAGGTTGAAGGGCTTCTGGAAGACTACGCTCACTACCACCGCGGCGAAGCCTCCGAAGTGGCCTCTGGCGTACAGCACGCAACCGGCCTGCCGCCCCGCGATTTTGCCACGTTTGTCCGCGACTATGCCAACGCTTTCCGCTAAGGTTGAGGACGGAATTTTACTCGCCTTAGAGCTTACCACCCGCAGCAATTATGACGCCTGACGCAGTAAGTTGAACGACTCGGCCACCAGCAGGTTCCAACTAATGGCGAACACGGCGAAGTGGGGTGGCATGACGCACGCCTCGAGGCGGTCTTGCAGCCCCAGCAGGAGCACCTGGCAAGGGTTCGTGGTTGAGAAACAAAAAACACGTCAATGCGCCCATCGAGCACGAGGAGCGATAGTCGGGGTTTTAGGAATGCTCCACCAGGAGCCGGTAGGCAACCCACCCGCGGAACGTGAAGCCGGCGTAGAACAGGCTGACGTCAGTAAAGCCGACTTCCCGCAGCAGGGCCTCGTCCTGTTCTGGGGAAAGCACGGGCAGGCGGGCTCCAACGGCGGCACTTCCCCGCTCGGCCTGCGCCGGGTCGATGCCCGAGGACACGGAAAAGGCTGCGTAGCGCGCGAGCCATTACTCCCGCTCCCCCGCGTGCTGCGAGAAGCTGTGGTGAGCCACCACCAAGGGGGCCCCCGGTCGCAAGCGCCGCAGAATTTGCTGCAACGTGCGGCGGCGCTCTTCCATAGGTAAGAAGTGCAGGGTCAGCAAACAGGTGGCGGCATCGTAGGGCCCTTCCGGCGCGGTGTCCACGTACCCCTCGTGCAAGCGAACCCGGGGCAGTAGCGGCCCGAGCGTGGCTTCGGCCAGTTGCAGCATCTGGGCCGAGGGGTCCACGCCATCGAAGTGCCAGCCGGGCTGGAAGTCGGCGAACGATTTCACTTCTAACCCGCCGGCTCCTACCACGAGCACCCGCCCGGCCGGCGGGGTGCGTTCGGCGAGCAGGAGCGCACTCATGCGGTGCAAGTCGGCAAATCCAGGGATGATGCGGGGAGGGCCTTCGGCGTAGCGGGCGACGGCCTGCGGGTCGGAAAAAGGCAGCATGGTAAAGCAGGTAAAGGGGTTGGTAGAGAAAAAGGTAGTGACCACCCCGCAGCGGCACTGTCGGGTAGCAAGTAGCTAGTCTGCCGACCAAGCAGTTGAGGTGGAATGTTGCGGCAGCGGGCAGGCCGCAACAGGCGAATCTCCAGCCCCAGTTGGTAAGGCAAAGTACCAAGCTCTTCTGTCAGTTCTGCCTAAATCAAGTTCAGTTCGTCGGTTTCAAACAACCGGGAGCCGGGCGCCACGTAAGACGCCACGACCGTCCGAAGTGCAATTCGGCTAGCGTTAGCTGAAAATCCACCACGTACAGCCAGGGTCTGGCAATGGACTGGACGTCCTTACCTGAGTATTGGTTTAATACAGGTTTCCGTTTTTGGGTTGTACCGGCGCTGGCAATTCAGTTTCCCCTAGGTTTTGACGCAAATTAATTTCAATGGTGCGCGCCAACGCCGACATGGGTGTGTCGTTCGGCGTGTTGTCAAACGGATTTTCTATGTGATTACCCACGTATTCGAGGGCAGCAAATACGAAGCCGATGACGAGCGAAAACACCCCGGCCAGCCACCCCGGCCCAGCGCCGAAATGCGCGCCCATGCCGATGGGGAGCAGAAACAGAAATGCGCGCACGGCCCAGCAAGTGTACACGGTATATTGACGCGGAAACACGGTGTTTTTAATGCGCTCACAGCCGCCCTGCACATCGTATAGCTGCGCCAACTGGCCATCTAGCTGCATGTGCCGAAACCCATCAAGATAGCCCTGCGCATGAAGCTGCTGCAGGGCCAGCTGCTGCTGCATCAGTAGAGCATTAGGCACGTTCTGCTGGCCGCGCAGGCTCACGAAATCGGCTTCTGACAAGAAAGGTTGCAGGCTCTCCCAGGGCTCCTGCTGACGCAGGTGGTGCTTGAGAGCGTACACAAACGCCAGGTGGCGGTAGATGATTTGCTGCTGCAAACGGCTTAGCTCTTTCGGGTCGCCGGAATTCAACTCCGAAGTGGCCAGGGTCAACACCCGGGCGGCTAGGTTGCGGCTGTTGTTCACCAGCCGGCCCCAGAGCTGCCGGGCTTCCCACCACCGGTCGTAAGCGTTGTTATTTTTGAAGCCTAGCAGGATGGACAAGGCCGTGCCCAGAATGGCCAGCGGCACGGTGATGTTCACCTCTTCGGGTCCCACCCCGTAGTAAAGCGACAGCGCGGCCACGCCGCCGGCGACGAGAAAGCACATGTTCGGCCACGTGTGCCAGAGAATCAGGCGGGCATCTAATTTTTTGCTGACTATCATAACGAAGCGAGGGATGCGGCGGCGAGTAACCAGTGGCTAAGCGTCAGTGGCCCTGTCGAGTTAGGTTATCGTTGCCGAACAGGGCAAAGACGGCTCCCCAAGCCGGCCGGATAGGCGGGGAACCGGCGTAGTGCTCGGGGTGGTGGAGTGTACTGGTGGTGTTTTCGGTTGGTGGCATGAGCCGGGCCGCCAGGATTTATGAAATAGGTGGCGACTGCTACAAAGGTCTCTTATCTACTACGAGAACGACCAATACAATTCAAACCAAAAAGTATGATTATCAATCCTGGCATGCAAAGCACAAACAGATGTCTTTCTGATGAAATTAATCGTTGGACATCAAAAACAAATTCTTTTATCTCATCTTTAAGGTATCAGAAACGCCTAGCCAAAGAAGAAACTAAGAAAATAAATCTGGCCGATGGTTGGCGTTCGGGCTACAGTTCCGCCGGAGTCAAGCTAGGCTTACCCTTCGTGGAATGCCCATCCGCTACTAATTTTCCTTGACTCCTGCCTGCCGCTTATGCGGGTACGGGCTGCGGCGCACCGTTAGATTAAAGTTTGATTCTATTAACTTTCTGCATGAAAACAAACCTGCCAGCTGCGCCCCTCGAAATATACACGGCAGACTTGCCCTCGAAAGGATTCAAGGTTTATGAGATAGAGGGCTCCGCAAGCCCCGGGCCCGTACAAGGCCGTCGGGATTACTATAAGATAGCGCTGGTAACCGGGGAGTTAACCATTCACTCGGGGGAGCAAACCATCGAGGCCAGGGGCCCTTTCTTGTTTTTGGCCAATCCGCACGTACCCCATTCGGTGGTGGACCACTCGGCGGACGGAAAACGCTTTGCCTGTTTGTTTACCGAAGCCTTCATTGCGGGCCGGCAACGGACCGAATTGCTGCACGGTTCGCCCTTGTTTCGCGTCGACGCCATGCCCGTCATTCCCTTGACCAGCGAACAGGCCGGGTTCATGACGGGCCTGTTTCAGCAAATGCTGGCCGTGTACGGCGGGGATTACGCCCATAAAAATGAGCTGCTCAAAGCCTGCTTAGAACTCATCTTGCACGAGGCCCTGATCATTCAGCCAACTGCCGACGAAGGCAAGCCAAAAAATGCAGCCACGCGCCTCACCCACCTGTTTTTAGAATTATTGGAGCAACAATTTCCTATCGAAAGCACCGCCAAGCCGCTCCAGACCCGCACGGCCCAGGACTTTGCCGCGGGCCTTGCGGTGCACGTCAACTACCTGAACCGGGCGGTGAAGGAAGTGACCGGCAAGCCGACGAGTGTCCACATCGCCGAGCGCATTGCCGCCGAAGCCAAGGCCCTCCTACAACACACCGACTGGAGCGTGGCCGACATCGCCTATGGTCTGGGGTTCGACTACCCCACCTACTTCAATAACTTTTTCAAGCGGGTGACCGGCCGGATTCCGAAAGCCTTCCGAACCCACAAGGTTTGATAGTTGCACTTTTTGGTTTGATTCTCTTTACCGGTGCCCTTTAGTTAAGCGGGAACTTTGTCCTATCAAAAAGCGGACGAAAACGGCTACGATAGCCGGTCGGGGTTCCGCCTTTTCAATGACAAGTACCATGAAAACCGCCTTAATTACCGGCGCCAACAAAAGCATTGGCTTCGAAACCGCCCGCCAGCTCCTGCACCAGGGCTTCCACGTGTTCATCGGCAGCCGCAGCCTGGAAAACGGCCAGCAGGCCGTCGAAAAGCTGAAGGCCGAAGGGCTGACCGAGGCCGAAGCCGTACAGCTGGACGTTACCAGCGCTGAGTCGGTGCAGGCCGCCCGCGCCATCATTGGCCAGAAAACCGATGTACTGGACGTGCTCATTAACAACGCCGGCGTCAACGGCGGCATGCCGCAAACGGCTACCGGGGTCGCCATCTCCACGTTCGAAACCGTGTACGCCACCAACGTATTTGGGGTGGTACGCGTCACGCAAGCCTTCCTCGACTTGCTGCACATGTCCGAGCAGCCCCGCATCGTGAACGTCAGCTCGGGCATGGGCTCGCTCACTCTGCACACCGACCCCACCTGGAAGTACTACCCCAACAAGGGTGCCGTGTATCACACGTCCAAAGCGGCCTTGAATATGTACACCATCATCTTGGCTTACGAGCTGCGCGACACCAAGGTGAAGGTCAACGCTGTGGACCCCGGCTTTACGGCCACGGATTTCAACAATCACCGCGGCACCGGCACCGTGGAAGAAGCAGGAGCCCGGCTGGTGAAGTATGCCCTGATTGGCGAGGACGGCCCAACCGGCAAATTCTTTAGTGAGGAAAATAACCCCGAAACCGGCGAGATTCCCTGGTAAGCGGACCGTACCCAACCAAGCATGGCGTGTAATGCGAAGCGACAGCAGCCAGCTCATCAGTAGCTGGCTGCCAGCCGCGCGAGGACTAGCGTTTTGATGCGTATCACGTGAGCCCCGGTTCTACGTGCTTGTTCGGCTCCGCCGACGACAACGTGAGCGTAGGCCTAGGCTATGTTATCAATAAGACGGACATAAACAAAACGCCCGTGCTGTACTACGGCGGCCAGAAGCGCATTAGCCGGGATTGGTCGTTGGTTGCGGAGAACTTCGTGCTCATCCACGACGAGCCCGGTCTGCTGGGGTTGTTTGGCGTACGGCATGGAGCACGCCGCTTCAACCTCAGCCTGGGCGGAGCGTACGCCCTGCCCTTCCATGGCTCCGAGGAGGCCTTTGTGTTGGCGCCGGTTTATGTAGACGTTGCGTATCGCTTTGGCAAAGGCAGCCGGTAAGCCCGGCCCCGCTTCGGGCCGGCTGCCCACAGCCGATACCACGCCAACCGAGGTGACAGCAGGCACCCTTCAGCACCTTCTCTAGCAAGAGAATAGAATTACTGTTTATCAGTTAGCCCTGTTTTCTTTCCACTTGATAGGCGACGTTACCAGCGACCCTGCGGTCATCGTCTGCTCCAGTGCTCCTTGCTGCTACGGGGATACCAAGACGGTAAAGGTATACAACCGCCCGTGACTTTGTCCAGCTTGGCTACCTTCAGGTAGTGCAGAATAGTAAGCGAATAGCTCACTGTGGAGGGGCTTACCCTATCCGGTAGTGGCTACACCGATAGGAGGAGTTGAGAACCAAGTTTTGTAATCTATACAACTGGTAGTCCGCTGGTTGCTACGCTTCGAGGGACCTAATTCTGTACTTCTGGGGTGAGGTTCCTACACAGGTCCCGTGCACAGCCAGAATTATCATATAGCTTGGATACGAAGTAAAACAAAAAAGCCTCAAATCATACGATTTGAGGCTTTTTGAGGACGTTTGATATTCAAACTGTGGAGCTGCAGGGATTCGAACCCTGGTCCAGACAAGGAAGCCGTCAAGCTTTCTACGTGCGTATCTATGCTTGGATTTTCGTGAGAGCCCAGGCGCACATCAGGCCCTTGGTCTCCCCTTAGATGCAGTTGGTTTTCGCGCCGAAGTCACACCTCTTTCGACACTATCTTCTACTTACGACGCCCCGAACTCACCCGTGTAAAAGAAGACGGATGCGGGACGATGACATTACTTAGTACCTAGACTAAGCAGCCATGGCGTAGCTATACTCGCCGGTTGTTGTTTGGACGGCTTTTTGGCGGGAGATTCATCCAACTCCCGGCACGCTTACTTGCGACCTGCACAAGCTGTCAATTCCGGTCAGCCCCAGTTTAGAAAGAACGATGCCCGCTCCGAAGAGCGGGGTGCGAATGTACGCACATCGGGGAGAAAACGTTGTTTTCGGCCCAAAATGTTCCAGGGTTTTCTTTTTCACTTGAGCTAACAGTATGTCTTCTGAAAACTCCTTCAAATAAAGTCTTGAAAGTCTATTATCGCATAATAGTAAATTATTGATAGTGATTTACATACAACAAAAATATTAGAAATATGGCTTTGTATACAATGTCTGATTTAAAGCAGTTTCGGCTTGAAGGTGGGCAGCCGTGCGCCTAGTTTTGATTCAAGATAACAGCACTACTCCGCGGCAGGATGGTACGCTTCCTAGGCAGAAAAATCTGTCTAACCAGATAGCAAACCACTGCGGATTTGCTGCTCAGCTTGAGTCTTGCTGTTGAAGGACTCAATTCAACCCTTCTCACCTATAATCCTTCACCTGCTACTCATGGCTTCCATCTACGAATTGAAACCGCGCTTTCAGCAGCTGCTACGGCCGCTAACCGTGGCGCTTTATCGTGCGGGCATCACGGCTAATGGCGTGACAGTGGTGGCTTTGCTGGCATCAATCGGGTACGGGGGATGGTTGTTGTTGGCTCCCGGCAGCCGCTGGGCCTGGGGGTTGCTGCCCGCGTTTTTGCTGAGTCGGATGGCGCTCAACGCTATTGATGGCATGCTGGCCCGCGAGTACGGACAGCAAAGCAAGCTCGGCGCGGTGCTCAACGAAGGCAGCGATGTGGTGGCCGATGCGGCCCTGTACGCACCGTTTGCGCTGCTGCCGGGAGTGCACGCCGGGCTTGTGCTGCTGGTGGTGTTCATGGCCGGGCTTAGTGAGTTCATTGGAGTGGTGGGCCAGGTGATAGGCGGCGGGCGGCGCTACGATGGGCCGTGTGGCAAGAGCGACCGAGCGGTGGCTTTTGGGGCGGTGGCGCTGGTGTTGGGCCTGGGCCTGCGGGTGGAGCCTTACCTGGACTACGTGTTTGGAGCCTTGGCCCTGCTGCTGCTGCTTACCGTGTGGAATCGCGCCCGGCAGGCGCTCCGCGTTGCTTCTACCTTAACTGCTTAATTCCGTGCTCAGTCTCCTCTCCTACGCTTTCGGCGGCATTGCTACGCTGCTCGTAACGGCCTCCGTGACCACCGCTACCCTTATGCGGGTGCACCCGACGCACAACTACGTGGAGCTGAAGCTTCGCATTCAGACCTGGTGGTGGCTGGCGGCCATTTTGTTTCTGGCCCTGAGTTTCAACCGGACGGTGGGCGTGGTGGTGCTGGCCCTGGTGAGCTTTATGGCCTTCAAGGAGTTCATTTCCCTGATTCCGACACGACCCATCGACAACGCGGTGCTGCTGCTGGCTTACCTGGCCATTCCGGTGCAATATCTGTGGGTGAATATGGCGTGGTACGGTATGTTTATCATCTTCATCCCGGTGTACGTGTTCTTGCTTTTGCCGCTGCGCATGGTTATTGCCGGCGAAACCAAGGGCTTCCTGCGGGCAGTTGGTACGCTGCACTGGGGCTTAATGACAACGGTGTTCAGCATCAGCCACATGGCTTACTTACTGGCACTGCCAGCCCGGGCCGGGGCGCATGGCGAAGTGCGAGGTGAAATGCTCGTCTTCTTCCTGCTCGTGCTTACGCAAATCAACGACGTGGCGCAGTTCCTGTGGGGCAAGATGCTGGGACAGCACAAAGTAGCGCCCAAGGTGAGCCCCAATAAAACTGTGGAGGGCTTGCTAGGCGGCGTGGCCACCACTACTCTGCTGGCCTGGTTGCTCGGACCCTGGTTTACGCCCCTGAGTCCGCTGTACTCGGCGCTGGCCGGGCTGCTCATCAGTCTGTTCGGCTTCACCGGCGACGTGGTGATATCGGCCATCAAGCGCGACATCGGCGTGAAAGACTCCGGCAACATGCTACCCGGCCACGGCGGCATCCTCGACCGGCTCGACTCGCTCACCTACACGGCCCCCCTCTTCTTCCACTACCTCTACTACCTCTGTTATTAGAGGTGAGAGCTGAGTCCTGAGACTTGGGGACATGAAAGTCTGAAAATCCATAGTCCAAGCGTGGCCATCCTATGTAGCAGTTCTGGTCTAGAACTCACTCTGCTTAGGTGAACAGCTTATTACTAGTGTCTTACATCTCATGTCTCAAAGTCTCATCTCCCAGAGTCTCGCTTCCCAGAGCCTTGCCTCCCACGGTCTTATGTCCAGGATCTTCCTTCTACTCAAGGCTTCGTTGCGGCTGCTGTTTATGGTGGGCGTGGCGTATCCGGTGGTGCTGCTGTGGCTGGGCATTCATGTGCGGCACCGGGAGCGGCTGCCGTGGAAAGGGCCGGCCATTATTGCGGCCAACCACAACAGTCACCTCGATATTCTGACGCTACTCTCGCTGTTTCCGCTGCTCAGCATTCCGGGTATTCAGCCGGCTGCCGCTGCCGATTATTTCTTCAAAACGTGGTGGCTGAAGTGGTTTGCCCTGCACGTTATTGGCATCATTCCGGTGGTGCGGGGCTGTGCCCGCCACGGCGCCCAAGACCCGCTCACGGATTGCTACCGCGCCTTGGAAGACGGCAAGGTGCTGGTCATTTTCCCGGAAGGTACCCGCGGCCAGCCCGAGCAAATGGCCGAGCTGAAAGCCGGTATCTGGCACTTAGCGAAACGCTTTCCGCACGTGCCGGTGGTACCGGTATACATGCACGGTTTGGGCAAATCCATGCCCAAAGGCACGCTGATTCCGGTGCCGTTCTATGTGCAGGTGGCCGTAGGGAATGCCTTGCATTGGGCGGAAGACAAAGCTGCCTTCATGAACTCCCTCCGCGAACAGCTCAACAAACTCAAGCACAAAGTGCACATCCCGGCTGAGGACAAAGAATAGCCTCCCTCGCCCGCTCCGCCGAGCCAACAGCCTTACTCCCGCGCTTTTCATCACCGCCTTTACCGACGCCCTTCGGCCGTTCGGCTTCCCTCTTACACCTTTTTAACACCTTTCTCATGGTCGCTACTGCCCCCGTTGCCCGCACTATACCCGCTCCCCGCATTTGCGCCGAGCAGTACTTTTCTTCCTTCGATGCCACTTCGCTGTTCTACCGGCATTGGTCGGCCACGGAAGCCACGGCCGAGAAAAAAGCGGTGGTATTATTCCACCGCGGCCACGAGCACGGCGGGCGCATGGCGCACCTGGTAGACGAGCTGGCCCTGCCCGACTACGATTTCTTTGCCTGGGACGCCCGGGGCCTAGGCCGCTCACCCGGCGAACGGGGCTACGCCGATAATTTCGGTACGTTGGTGAAAGACGTGGACGCCTTCGTGCGGCACATTGCGGCGCAGCACGGTATTGCCACGGAAAATGTCGTGGTCATTGGGCAGAGCTTTGGGGCCGTGACGCTGGCCACGTGGGTGCACGACTATGCGCCCCGTCTGCGCGGCATGGTACTGGCTTCGCCGGCGTTTAAAATCAACCTGATTGTGCCCGGGGCCCGGCAAGGGCTGGCGCTGCTGCACGCAGTGCGGGGCAATTTCTTCGTCAATTCTTACGTGAAAGCCACGCAGCTCACGCACGACGAGGCCCGCATTGCTTCTTACAACAACGACCCACTCATCACGCGGCCTATTTCGGTGAATATCTTGCTGCAAGTGAACGAGGCCGCCGACCGTGTCATTACCGACGCCGCCGCCATTCATGTGCCCACGCAACTGCTCGTTTCCGGCGACGACCAAGTGGTGTACCAGGAGCCGCAGCAGCAATTTTTCGACCGCCTCAGCAGTCCCGTGAAGGAGTTGCACGTGCTCGAAGGCTTCTACCACGACACGCTCGGCGAGCGGGATCGGGCCAAGGCTGTAATGCTAGCTCGCGACTTTATCACGCGCGTATTCGCCACGCCGGCGGCCCGCCCCAACGTCCTCGAAGCCGACCAGCGCGGCTATACCAAAGCGGAGTTCGACCAGCTAAGCGCGGCCCCGAAATCAGCTTTGGCGCGCGGGTACTGGGCCATGAGCCGGTTCTGGATTAAGGTCGGCGGCAAGTTGTCGGCGGGCATCAAGAACAGCTTGGCCACTGGCTTCGACTCCGGCAGCGCCCTCGATTACGTGTATCGCAACCGCAAGCAGGGCCTCACGCCGGTGGGCAAGCTCGTAGATGGCATTTACCTGAACAGCATTGGCTGGCGTGGCATTCGGGTGCGCAAAATCCACCTGGAGAGGCTTATTGGGCAGGCTATCGACTTGTTGCGGACTTCGGGCCAGCCGGTGCGCATCGTGGACATTGCGGCGGGCCACGGGCGTTACATTCTGGAGGCCCTGGCGGAGCGGCCGGCCCAGGTGGAAAGCATCTTGCTGCGCGACTACAGCCCCGCCAATGTAGAGGCCGGCCGCCGTTTGATTGCGGAAAAAGGTATGGTTGACTTTGCCCAGTTCGAGCAGGGCAACGCCTTCGACCAAGCTTCCCTAGCCAGCTTACAGCCACGCCCCACGCTGGCGGTGGTATCGGGCTTGTACGAGCTATTTGCGGATAACAAGCTCATTGAGGCGTCTTTGGCGGGGCTGGCGAAGGCGGTGGCGCCGGGCGGCTACTTGCTCTACACCAACCAACCCTGGCACCCGCAGCTCGAAATGATTGCCCGTTCCCTGACCAGCCACCGCGAAGGCAATGCCTGGGTGATGCGCCGCCGCGTGCAGGCCGAAATGGATGAGCTGGTGGCCCAGGCTGGCTTCGAGAAACTGGATCAGCTGAGCGACCAATGGGGAATTTTCAGCGTGTCGCTGGCCCGGCGCAAATAGCGTTTTATATACTTTCCAGTTGATTGTCTGCGCCTTATCACTTGAGTATCTAACTGAAAAATAATTTTTGATTGGATACTCAACACTTCCTCCGCGCAGGGCCTGTGCTGACCGGAATCATCGTCAGGCGGCCGCTGCTGAGTTTCGCGCCTCTGTAACAAACTGTTTCATCCTTTTGCCCGCCAACTACTATGTCGTTTCTCGATATCAACCAACCAGTCACGAACCCGGAGCTAGCCGCCGCCCTCGACGCCCTGGCCCGTACCGACACTCCTGACACGCGTCAGCAAGTAGCGCTGCAACTCGGCCAAGCTACTTATTTGGTGGCCATCATAGATGATGCGCTACGCACCACGCCGGGTACAGCGCCGGGACAAGTGACCCTGCAAGCCGGCTCCCGCTTCGGCGCCTTGCTCTGCGAGGACGGGCAGGGCGGACACGAGTTGCCCATTTTCACCGACTGGGACGCTATTCGAAGTTGGACGGCGAGGCCAGTATCGGGCCTTGTACTGCCCGCCGCGGAGGCTTGGCAGTTTGCGCTGGCGGGCACCTATTCGGGGGTCGTCATCAATCCGGCCAACCAGGGTATACTGCTTTCGCGCGAGGTGCTGGAGCGAATGGCTAAGGCATGAGCTGCTTCGGCATCAGATGAGAGTCTAGCAAATTCTTTGGCTTTTATAAACCCTGAACCTTCCGTAATTACTATGTCGGCAACCCTCATTTCTGCACCGCCCGAACCGCGTCCCTGGCTACGGGCAGCGCTTTGGCTGGCATTTCTAGGGCCATTTTTCTTTGCATCCTACGGCTTCTCCAACTGGTGGACTGGGCAGCTAGCACACGTGGATTCCGTGGTATTTGCGTGGGAGAAGCACATTCCGTTCTGGGACTGGACCATCCTGCCGTACATGTCGCTGGACGCGTTTTATGCGGGGTCGTTGTTTCTGTGCGCCACGCGGGCCGAGCTAGACACGCACGCCAAACGGCTGTTTGGGGCCAGCTTGATTTCGGTGGTTGGGTTTCTGCTGTTTCCGCTGCAATTCAGCTTCGTGCGGCCGGCCACTACTGGCTTCAATGGGGCCTTGTTTGACGTGCTGATGGGTTTCGACAAGCCGTATAACCAAGCGCCTTCGCTGCACATTAGTCTGGTGCTGTTGGTGTGGCTGGTGTTTGCGCGCCACCTGCGCGGCGTGGCGCGGTGGGTGATGCACACTTGGTTTTCCCTGATTGCGCTGTCGGTTTTCACCACGTACCAGCACCATTTCGTTGATGGCGTAGCTGGGGCGGCCGTGGGGGTATTCTGCGTTTATCTGTTCCCCGATGCTCCGCTGATGTGGCGCCGCAAAGCTGGCTCGGCTGACGGTCTGCTTCGGCGCAAAATGGCGGGTGCTTATGGGCTGGGCGCGCTGCTGTGCTTTGGTCTGGCGGCGGTGTTGGGCGGGTGGGCTTGGCTGCTACTGTGGCCGGGCGCGGCGCTGCTGCTGGTTGGGCTGGCGTACGCGGGGCTAGGAACGAGCGTTTTTCAGAAGCACGATGGGCAACTGAGCTGGGCCGTGCGGATGCTGCTGGCGCCCTATCAAATCGGGGCTTGGTGGTCGTCAAGGTGGTTTACGCGGGGTGGCGCACCAAGCGTGATGGTAGCACCCGGCATCTGGCTGGGCCGTGCCCCCAGCCGTTGCGACTGGCGCCACCACCGGCCCGACGCGGTGCTGGAGGTAACGGCCGAATTTAGCCTCCATGTCGCGGCCCGAGCCTTGCCGCATCGCAGCGTACCGATGCTCGATTTGGTGGCGCCTTCGGTGGAACAGCTGGCGCAAGCTGTGGCGGCGCTCAACGAGTTGGAACCGTACGGGCCGGTGCTCGTGCATTGCGCTCTGGGGTACTCGCGAAGTGCCGTAACGGTGGCGGCCTGGCTGCTGCACCACGGCATGGCGGCCACTCCCGATGCAGCTATCGCGCAACTACGCGCGGTGCGTCCACAAGTGCTTTTCTCGGCCGCGCACCGGGCCGCACTAGCCGGGTACCAGCAGGCGTATCGGCCCGCAGAATCTCCTTTATTAGCTGCTGTAGTATGAACTCGGAGCAGACTACTGCGTTGCGCGTGTTGCTAGGTTTTTTGAAGGCCGGCGGGGCATTGGATGCTGGCTCGTCGGCATTGCTGCTTGGCACGTTTATACTGGCTTGGGGCCCACCTGCACCCGTCCTGATGGCTGGCCTTGTACTCGCGCTGGTGGCGGGGCTATGGGAGAAATACCTGGCGTGGCGCGTGGCGCTGGACGTGGAGTTTTTCACCTTGCTCTACGAACAACCAGAACAAGCAGAAGCCTTCGACACGGCTTTAACTGAGTTTCTCAACCGCAAGACGGTTCCAGCGCCGCGCACCATGTCCAGCCGTTGGTCCGGCGCGCGACGATTGGTACGGCTGCAAGCTATAGCAGTGGCTTTGCAAGCTGGATTGGTGCTGTTGGTGCTGGCTAACCAACTTTGGTAACGTGGGCTTTTGGTTTTTCAGAAACCGTTTCGACATACCAGCAGGTTATATCTTACCATAAAGCATCAATAGCCCAGGGTTTAAACCCTGGGCTACGGAGCGGCATTTCTTACTTTGCTACAGGCGCACTAACTCTACGCGGCGGTTTTTGGCTTTGCCTTCCTCGGTGTCGTTGTCGGCTAGGGGTTTGCTTTGGCCATAGCCCACGGCTTTGAGGCGGGTGTCGGGAATGGTTTGGGCGGTAAGGGCGGCTACCACGGCCCGGGCGCGGGCGTCGGAGAGTTCTTGGTTGTGCGTTGGGGAGCCGGCGTTATCGGTGTGGCCTTCCACGGCCAGGCGCAACTCGGGGTTGGTTTTGAGCAGCTTCGCCACCTCGTCTACCACCGGCCCCGACTCGGGCTTGATGCTGGCTTTGTCGGTGTCGAAGTTGATGTAGAGCGCCACGTGGCCCTTGGCGTCCAGCTCTTTTTTAAGCTGGGCGGCGGGCAGCACGGTCGCCTGCATGGGCAGGGATTTTTTCTCGACCACCGTCAGCCAATAATTCTGGGCAGTTGCTCCCCAGACGCGGTAGGGCTCCACCCAGATTTCCCGGTCGGGCAGGCGCACCATGTACACGCCCATTGTTTCGACGGCCACATCGTAGTTGCCCCGGTGACGGCCATCCTCGAACTTGAGACCCAGGTCTTTCATTCGCTGCCCTTTGCCTTCGTACACCGTCACCCCGCCCATGCCTTTCACCAGCGTCTCGTAGGTTTTCTGCACCTGAAAAAACGAGGCGCCATTGCCGAGCGCCTGCACCGTATAGAGGCGACCCTCCACGGGAATGAGCTTGACTCCATCGAAGAACTCGTACCGGTCGAAAGCCACATCTTTGAGGTACACGTTGGACGATTTACCGGGCGAGTTTTCGAGCGTCATCTTTTGGTAACCGTCGAGCAGGCTCACGAATGGAAAGGCACCCACCGCCACCGTCGAGACGGGCACGGCGCTTGGGTCGAAGCCGGCCGACTCGGCGGTGGCTTGCGTGACGGACTCTGCGGCGGCGGTCGGCGGCTGGGGCTGCGCGGCAGCCAGCGTTGAAGTGGCGGGCGTGGTTGTGGAAGCAGCCTGGTCGGTTTTTTTCTCTGAGGAACAGGCGGCCAGTAACAAAGCGGCAGCCAGAAAGACGGTAGCGGTGGATTTCATGAGAGCAGAAAACGAATGGTGAACGAGCAGTTACTTCTTGGCTTTCGCCGACGCGGCAGGTACCAGCAACGCGGCCCGCTGCCTGTTGGCCAGGTCAGTTTATTGATAAGGCCATTTCGTGACGATGGTAGCCGCCACCGGATGAATCTCACGGCCCAGCGCCACGGCCAGTTCCGCGTCGGAAGCAAACTCCTTCGGGTCTTGGTGCTTCAGCAGGAAAGTGTAGAATTTACCCACGACATCGGGGCCGCCTTCCGCCACGATGCGGCTGGCAAAAACGCCCACCTGGTTCTGGAACCAGGCATAGTTGGTAGGGTCGGCCAGCACGTTGTTGTGCTCGATTTGCTCCAGGGTGCGGTGCCGCAGCTGGCTGGCATCGACCTGGCCAATAACCAGTCCCACGTTGTTAGCCACGGGTAGGCTGGCACGGTCCTGCTCCTCCGTAAACGCCATCAGGCAAACGGTGGCAAACAATTCGCCTAGCCAGTTACGAGCTTGGCCGGTGGCCTGGTCGCGGTGAAAGGCGTGGCCCAGCTCGTGGATGGCCACCTGCCGCAGGTGAAGCGTGAAGTCCAGCTCGCCGGTGGCGGTGCGGTAGGGTTTCAGCAGCTTGGCATTTTCGGGCTTGGCGAAGATGGCCGCGAAGGGAGGAGCCGTCATAGCTTGGTTGGCAGCCACGTTGATGCCCGCCTGCACCACCAAATTGCCGGTGCGGTTGTGGGGCATGCCGGGCACGGGAATGTAGCTGTGCTCCTTCCACTGCTCCGCCGACACTACCATCAGCCCAATGCCCGGTTGCGTTTTGGTTTTTTTAGCCAGGAATTCGCGAGCTTTCTTGGTCTTTTCGGCTATGGCCTTGGCATCGGCTTCGTAGCCGGGGCTGTAGCGCACCTGAAACGGATAGCCGGGCAGGCGGCTCAGGCCGGCGTACTTGCTGGTATCTACCTGCCCTTGGATGGCAAACACCTTGTACCTAGGACCAGGCGGCACGTTGCCATTGGTAGGCTGGGCGGGCTGGCCCAAGGCGACAAAAGAACTCGGCAACAAGAGAAATAGTAGCTTTTTCATGACTGGGCAGCAGTGAATTCATTGAGTGGCTCCGGTGCACGCGCGTCAGTGGGACTCAGCTTTTCAAGGGCAGCTCTTTCGACTGCACTAGAGTCATCTGCCAGCGGCCATCACGCTTCACCCACACCGTCATCATTTGCAAACTGGGAGTGAGGGCCTTATTGGCTTTGTCTTTGCCCCCGAACTTCATCGTGGCCACCGTCACCACAGTGGTACCATAGTCGGACAACTCTACGGGGCCGGCCAAGGCCGTCGTGGAAAAAGGAAAGGCCCGGGAGCCGATGAAAGCCAGTTCTTTCTTCCGATTGGTTGGGCCATCGGGAGTGTAATGGCGGTATTCGGTGGCGTAATGAGGAGCCAGCACCAGGGTGTCGCGCTTTTCAATGCCCGCGGCTATTTTTTGCAGCAGCGCGGTGAATTCCGCTACCGTGCGGTGCTTCTCGTCGGCAGTAATTGTTTGGCCTACCGCCGACGAGGATAACGACGAGGATAACAAGAAGGCAACACAAACGAAAGTGAAAAAAGTCTTCATGAGCTTGGAGTTGAAAGTGGGAGAATACTTGACTGAAAGTTGATTTGGGGCGGACGCGACCCTGCCCGGCGGAGCGTGCAGGCGGCTATGTTGCCGCCGCTCATCTGCGGCTAAGGCACATCGGCCTTGCGCGTCACCGAGAACTTGCCATTGGCCAGGGCCACCGGCACGTCAGTATCGACGTTGTAGAACGTGCCGGAAAAGGTGCCCTCTATGCGGCCATTCACGGCATCGAACTTGGTGACGATGGTAGAGCCCGACGCCTGGGGCCCGCCTGGATGGAAGTGCAGGTAGGACCGCTGCTGGCCGTTGTGCCACACGCGCACCTGGCCCGAGTTGCGGGCCGCCAACACGGTGCTGGCCCAGGAATAAGTGCCCGTGGTTTTGCCTTCTATCCAGCTGCTCCAGTAGTTGCGGCCGGGGTTACTTAGGGTGTAAGTGCCCGCGGCCAGTAGCGTAGCCGCGCCGTTCACGCCGCTTTCGGGCACGGGAGCTTCGGCCAAGGTCACGTTTTCGGTGAAGGTCTGGTTGTTGAATCCGTCGCCGTTGAGCGTGTAGCTGACAGTACCGCTCAGCGGCGCGCCGTCTTTGTCGTCGTCATCATCGTTGCAGGAGGACAGCAGCAGAGCCGGGGCCAGCAGGCTAAGAAGCAAGGCGTTTTTCAGTGGATATTTCATAGCAAACGAAGTGTGGAGTGGAGTCAAGGCCGACGTGGAGCATGGTCTTGGGCGAGGCGTCGTCATCATCGTGGCAGGCGGCAAACCAGCCGCCGCGGCAGGAATATCTTAGAAGCTGTTGTTTGAGTTACTAAAGGCGGTCATGCTTGATCTGGCGTCCGCTTGTCGAAGCATGACCGGCCTAAATGAATTTTCAGCTAAGTCAAACAGGAGCTTCTTAGGGGCTAGCCGGGATCGTAGATTACGAGATTGAAAGACCTAGTCCGTCGGGTGAAAACAAGAGTAGGATTTCCCGAAACAGTACCCCCCGTAAGGCCCAGCATCTGCACATTTATACTTCCTTCATTTAGGCTCACCAACGGCATGAATCCTTCGTATGCGTCAAGGGGCTGCACCATAATTATGAGCCGACCAAGTGCGGCGCTGGTAGAGTAGTTAGCGACTTGGACTGTATAAATAGGGTTGTTTCCCGCGTTATTCTCATACCTAAGCTGCGCCGTAATATTCCCCGACGAATGCTGAACCGTGCCATTAGAGGCAATCTTGCCATATGCCACGGCCACCATGTTGTGCGTTCCGGTGGCCGGGGTGCGCACGGCTGTAGTTCGTGTCACGCCGTCTACATCAAGCAGCACGCCGGCGGCCGGGGAATTGGTGCCAATGCCAACCTGGCCGCCGTTATCGTTGAGGAGTACATCACTGTTGGCTTTGCCGCCGCGGATGTAGGTGTCTTCGGCGTCGCCATTGTTGAAGAAGGAGCCGCGGGTAGTGCCTTGGAGCTGCATCCGGCCTTCAAAAGCCGCATTCCCAATTACCTGAAGCCGGTGAACGGGTTCGGTGGTGCCGATGCCCACGTTGACGGCATCAGCGTTGGTGCCGCCCAGCACCAGGCTGTTGCTGCCGCCAACTTTGGCGTTGTAGCCGATGGCCGTGGCGTTGCGCAGATTAGGGCGGTTGGCGGCGGGTCCGGCGCCATAGCCCAGGGCCGTGTTGTAGTTGCCGGTGGTGTTCGTGCGGCCGGCGTTGGTGCCGAAGAAGCTGTTGTTGTTGCCGCTGCTGGTATTGCCGCCGGCGTTCCGTCCCACAAAGGAATTGGCATCGCCGAGGGTATTTGCCAAGCCCGCTTGTAAGCCCAGGAAAGTATTGCCGGTTCCTGTGGTAGTACCGGAGCCCGCTTCGTGGCCAGCGAAAGTGTTGCCGGTTCCTGTGCTCAGCACGCCCCCGGTTCCCTCTCCCACCAAAGTATTATCCGCTTTGCGGCGCAAAAAACTTGCCCCGCCCATACGAAGCGCATAAGCGCCCAAATCAAGATTTTGAGTAGCGGTGTGGTTGCCCAGGTTGTCGCTGCCGCTTTTGCCGCTGAGTAGGCGAAAACCGGTGCCGTCGTACACGGCGGAGGCAATTTGCTCCGGTTGTAGCTCGTCGCCGCTCAGCAGTTGGCCCGTATCGGTGGCGAGCTGCTGGCCCCCAAGGCCGTTCACGTCCAGAAACGCAGGGCCGGAGTTGCGGGCTGGTACTTTGAAATACACCACCATGCCCGGCTGCAAGCTCTGCGGCGCAGGCACCAGCGTCACGCGGTAGGTGTTGCCGGCTTGCGTGGCGGCGTGGTCATACACCAACGTGTTGCGTTGCAGCGCTTGCACGCTCACGGCATCGGAAGCGTCAGTGGGCAGGCCCAGGCCGGTTACGCGCCGGGCGTCGCGGGTGGTGCCAGTGAGTTGCAGCGGCTTGTCGAGCAGCACTTGGGCGGCGGCTGGGTGTACGCTTCTGAGCGTCAGTCCCAATGCAAGCAGCAGCGTCGGCATCTCAACGCAGCCGAGCAGCAAGACGGAAATTCGGAGCTTCATAGCAATGCAACAGACTGAAAGCGTGAACAATCGAACTGTTGCAAAGGAAGCCTACCGTATTCCGAGAGGCATTTCCAAGCGTTGCAAATACTTATGAAACTGTTGCACTAGGTTTTACAGGTGTTGCAAAAGCTTACAAGCATGTTGCACGAAGCGCATTTCGTGTGTTTGGTGGCTTATGCTTGTTTTCGTGGAGCGCATAAGCGAATTCCCTAGTGCAGCCCGACTCACTTCTCACGTCACTTCGGCTATACGCTGAGCTACTTGCGCAAATGGTAGATGGCGGTGGGCTAGAAACACAGCGCAGGCTTGGCTACACTACAATCTTCGGTTTAGCTCGCGTCTATCAAAACAGTTATGGCAGAACTCAACTGCATCAACAGCATGGTCTGGGCAGAAGCAGCCGGAAGAGCGGCAATCTTCAAGCACTAATGTTCGTCACTTACGAGCCCGCAGTTTCTTTATCATTTCTAACGCGTTGGTATTGGCCGAGTCCAGCGCGAATGACTTCTGGTAGTTCTGAATGGCTAAGGCCTGCTGCCCATCCGCCGCCAAGGCCTCGGCGTAGCTGTCGAAGACGTTGGAGGAGGTGGGGTACAGCAGAGTGCTCAGCTTGAATATGGACAGCGCCGGCTTGATTTGCTTGCTGCGGAGCAGCTTATAGCCCAAGGATACCAGCTCGGTTTCGGAATAATCGTAGGTTTCTGATTTCTGCCGAATCAAGGAGTCCAGCTGCGCCTTGGCATTGGCTAATCCTTTAGCCTTTAAGTTCTTTTCGAACCAAGCCGAGACCGGCAGACGGGCCGCTCGCTTGACGGCTTGGCTCAGTAGCTGATCTAGCTCTGGTTTGGCGAAATAGCGCCCTTTCAAGAACACACCGGCTATTTTTCGGGTGCTGCCAATGTCGGTCAGTGGGTTGGCATCGAGCAGTGATAAGCTGGCGTACCGGCCGGGGCCTACGGTGCCGTAATCGGCTTCTTTCTGCAGATAAACAGCAGGGTTTATCGTTGCGGTTTTCAGTGCCTGCGCGGGTGTGAGGCCGCCTTCCACCATCAGTTGCAGTTCGTCGTGCAGGCTGAAGCCGGGAAAGCAAAACGGATTGGGGTAATCGGTGCCGGCCAAGAGTTTAACGCCGGCCCGTTGCATATCGCCGAGCAGACTTTTTTGCAGCGCAAATACCTGTTTGCTGGCCGCGTAGTAGTCGGCGGTGTAGGTACTGGCGAAGGGGTCCGTAGCGGGGTCCCATCCTGCTTGCAGATACATCGGCACGTATTTCAGTCGCTGATCCTGCCGGAAGCTGGCCTGATCCAGATGCGAAAACGACCTCAGAACCGCTAGCGTCGGGCAAAGCCAAGTGTTGCTGGGCGCGAGCACCCGCAGCAGCGAATCGAACTTAGGGCGGCTGAACGAGTCCTTCAGCTGCCGCTGCCCCTTGGCACTCCAGTAGCTTTTCATGGACTTCGAGTCCGGCGTTTTGCTGGCGCACGCCTCTAGCAGGCCGTACAAGTGCTCGGTGCTCCGCTGCCCGGCCGCAATGGCCTCGTACAAACTCACGCTCTGCGGCACATGCCCCGCGAAAGGAATGCGCTGCTTGCGGGCCTCCGCGGCCACGGCGAGGTACGCGTCGTGCGGCAGCCCGCTGTACACTTTGATAAAGTCGACGCCCTCCGCCACCTGCCGCCGCACCACCCTGCGGGCCGTGGCCGTATCGCCGACGGCATCCGAACCGGGCCAGTAGGGCTTGGGCCCGTCCAGGATACTTCCTGACGTCACAATTTCGGGCCCTACTAGTTCACCGGCGGCTATTTTGCGGCGAATCTCTTTGACCTGGGCAGGTTTGCCGGCCATTTCCCGCACGCCTACTACGCCGTTGGCTAGCAGCAAGGGCGTGGCGTCTTTCTGATTCCAGTAGAAGTGCGCGTGCATGTCCCATAGGCCGGGAATCACGTATTTGCCCGCGCCGTCTACTCGTTGGGCGCGGCCGTTGGCCGCTGGCGCGGCGGCACTAACCCACACGATTCGCTGGCCTTTGATTCCCACGTACTGATGGGCCAGGACTTTCTCACCCGCCACGTCCACCACGTTCACATCGGCAACGCACAGGTCGTAATCGGCTAGCGGCTGGGCGTTCTGGGCAGGTTTTTGGGAGCATGACGGCAGCAGCCCGAACAACAGCGGCCAAAGGACGAGCAGCGGGAACGAAGTCAGCTTCATAACGGTAACTCGGGGTTGCTTCACAAGAAGATGCACCTGCGCCGGCACAATTAGTATCACTTAAGCCATTCCAGCAAAAAGGCGTAGGTATCGGCTTGCTTGGCGTTGGTCTGCTGGCGTGAGGCTCCCGCGCCGTGGCCGGCGCTGTAATCGACGCGCAGGAGCACAGGCTTGCCGCTAGTAGTGGCGGCTTGCAGGCCCGCCGCCATCTTGGCCGACTGCCAAGCATCCACCCGCCGGTCGTTGGTGCCGGTGGTCAACAGCACCGCTGGGTAGCGGGTATTGGGCCTGATGTGGTGAAAGGCGCTCATCTGCCGCAGGCCCCGGAAGCCCGCCGAGTCGGCGGTGGTGCCAAACTCCTGCATGTTGGGTACGCCGTTGGGCGTGGTTTCGAACCGTAGCGCATCGAGTACGCCCACGTTGATCACAACGGCCCCGAACAGATCGGGGCGCTCGGTCAGGGCCCGGCCCATCAGAATGCCGCCTCCGCTGGTGCCCTCCCCGGCCAAGCGCTGCGGAGTGGTGTATTTCTCCTTGATCAAGTACTCGGCACAGGCAATAAAATCCTTCCAGGTGTTGGGCTTGGTGAGTTTCTGCCCGGCCAGATGCCACTCCCGGCCGTTTTCGCCCCCGCCCCGCACGTGCGCCACGGCGTACACGCCCCCACGCTCAAACCACGCCAGGGTCCGCGGGTTGAAGCTCGGGTACCAAATGTCGCCGTACGCGCCGTAGCCGGTCAGCAGCGTTGGATTTTGGCCGTTGAGCACCAGCCCGCGCTTGTACACAATGGACAGCGGCACCTGCGTCCCGTCGTGGCTGGTCACGAGCACCTCCCGCGATTCGAGGCCAGCCGCGGCTTCCAGCGGATGCTTGGGGAAGAGGCCCGTGTCGGCGAATTGCTTGGTGGCGGGGTCGTAGCGGTAAACCAGCCCGTTGCCGGTCCAGGCAGTGGAGAGGATAAGTGCTCCGGGCAGCAAGTGGTTGGTACCGGCCACGAAACACGCCGGCGCATTGGGGGCCGCAATGCGCTCGGGTGCCGCCTTGCCCTGCCAGGCCACCCGCCAGGTTTCGTCGAGGCCACTGCGGATCTGCGACACGTAAAGCCCATCAGCGGCGGGGCTCATGCCGTCAATGAGGGCCGGGCCCGGCGCTATTACTATTTGTGCGGTGGCCAGATTGGGAATTTTCAAGCTGGTGCGTACGATCTTGAACCGGGGCGCCGCTTTGGAAGTCAGCAAGTACAGGTCGTCTTCGTGCACCACAAAATTGCGCACTTCGTCGGCGGGGCCGCAGATTTTCACCCACGGGGTACTGGGCTGGTCCACGGTGGCAAGGGGCGCGCGGTAGAGCGAGATTTGCTCGGAGTCGCCGTGCTTGATCATCGCAAGGGCAAACGGCGAAGGCGTGTGCGTGAGCGTCAGCACCATGGGCGTATCGGCCGCGTCGAGGGCCACGCGCGACGACGCCCCAGCCTGGAGCGCGAGTTTGTCGCGGGCCGGATCGGTGCCGAGCACGTGCAGAAACACCTGCTTGTTTTTTTGCAGATCGGTAGCGGGCGCGCCGGGCGGCAACGGCCGCATGCGGGTGTAGAAAAACGACTTGCCGTCGGGGCGCCATTCCGGGCGGGCATACTCCCAATCCATGCGGTCGATGGTTTCCGCCAGGTCCTTGCGCGTGGTCACGTCCAGGATGCGGAGCGTGGGTTTTTCCGAGCCGTTGGCCGCCACGGCGTAGGCCAGGCGGGTGTTGTCGGGCGAGGGCACGAAGTAGCTGATGCTGTACCGCTCGGTAGCCGTGTTCAACCGGTCGGGGTCAACAAGCAACGTCTCGGCCCCGCGCAGCCCCTGTCGTTGGTACAGCTTGGGCGTCTGCGCCCCGGGCGGCGTTTTCAGATACAGATACAGCTCGCCGGGCAACAGCTGAGCGGCGCGGGCCGGAGCCGGCGCGGCGGCGTCCAACTCATTCAACCGCGCTAGTAGTGCAGCCCGAAGGGGCAGTTTGGCCAGGGCGCTATCGGCGTAGGCGGCTTGCGCTTTCAGGTACTTGTCGAACTCTGGGCCGGGTTGCTCCATCCAGCGGTACGGGTCCACCACGGTGGTGCCGAAGTACCGGTCGGTGACGTTGCGCACCGTGGCTACGGGCGGCCGGCCGGGTTGGGGCAGCAGTTGCACCAGCAGCAAGATTCCAAGGCAAGCAGGTTTCAGTAAATGCATGGGCTGATGAAAGGAGGGCAGTTGCGAATATGTGGCAACGAACTCAGCCACAGGAACGCACTAAGCGGCGGCTCGTCGTGGCGGATGGTATACACTTCTTCTTCCGATGGAGGACAGGCGGCACGCCAACGCGAGAGGCAACATCTGGTTAATATACTGGCTGACAAAACCGTGAGCGGCATACTGAAAAGTCTGGCAGTAGCGACCTAACACCTGCCAGCGGCCGGACCAGCGCGCCTCGCCAACGGCCCAGCCAAACCAAGCATGGCTTCAGGGGGCGTACACAACGAAATTGAACCCGAGCCAACTGGGAAAAGCAATGGTTGGGGTTCCGGCACCGCCTACCACCTGGCTTTCTACCACTTCCACCGTGCGGATATTGATCCGGCCGGGAGTGCTCGATCCTAAGCGCATGGCGTAGCCTCCCTTCTCGCTTCGGCCGCCAATAGTAACCAGAACCACCAGCTCATCGGTATCGAGGCCGCTTAAATTGCTTGAAGTAAGGTTGATGAAATACGTATTTTCTCTGGGCGCCAGACCAGTTCTTCCCACGGTGAAATTGTTGGATGAATTGCGCACCGAGATACTGTTGTCGAAATCTCGCCACTCGATGGTGCCATAGGCTACCGGTATCATGTTGGCGGGGCCGGTGCTGGGAGTGGTAACGGCCGCAGTCCGCACCGCCCCACCCGTTACGCTTAGGGCCGGGCCGCTGCCGCTCTGCACAATCTCGACGGCCGGTACGGTGCTGGCCGAATTGGTCTGGGTGAAGTAGCCGGCGCGGCCAGTGGTACCGCTGGCCGTGCCCAGCACGCCCACGCCCAGGTTGCCAGTGGCTTTGCCCTGCACGCCGTTGCCCCCGGTGGCGACGCCGCGCACGCCGTCGCCTTCGGTGGTGGTGCCCAGCACGCCGGTGCCTGAGGTTTCGTGGAAGCCCCGTACGGCCGCGTTGTCGCCGATGCCGTTGCTGGTGCCGTACACGCCCGTGCCGAAGGCGCTGCTGCCGTACACGCCTTGCCCCGAGCCGGCGTGCGAGCCGCGCACCCCGGCGCCGTTGACGGTGGTACTCTGGTTGATACCGCGCATGCCCGCCGAGCCAGCTTCGGCGCCGGTGATGACGCCGCGCACGCCGGTGCCGCTGGTGCTGCTGCCCACCACACCATTGCCGTCGGTACTGGTGCCCAGTACGCCGGTGGTGGCGCCGCTGCCCTCGCCCCGCACCCCAGCCACGTTGCCCAGCGTGGCGCTGCTGCTGCCATACACGCCCGAACCGCTAGTGCTGCTGCCCACCACGCCGTTGCCGCTCCCCTGGCCGAACACGCCTACCCCGCTGCTGCCCGAGGCCACCCCACGCACGGCGAAGCCCGTGGTCGTTAGTCCCAGCACACCAATGGCCTGCGAGCCGTTGGCCTCACCCACCACACCAGCCACGTTCGCCACCGTACCCAGGCTTTGGCTGGTGCTGCCATAAATGCCGCTACCCGCCCCGGTATTGCTCACCCTAAAAGCTGTCTCGCTGCTGCTGGCCGTGCCCGAGTAGGGCAAGGTCAGGCTCCCACCTCCTCCACCTGTAGCAGCAGTGGTTTGCTTGGTGCCGTCGGGGAAGACGAGGCCGGTGGTGCCGGCCGTGCCCGTAATTTTAACGTTGCCGCCCACTTCCAACCGCTCACTCGGAGCCACGGTGGCCCCCAACCCAATCCCTACGTTGCCGGTGTAGCCACCGCTGCGGGTGCTGCTGCCGTTGAAGCGGAAGTCCTTGGCCTGGAACTGCAACAGGTCGTCGCCGTCGGTTTCGCCCACGCTCACAAAGTCGCCGTCGCCGAACTTGAGCAGCCGGTCGTTGGCGGCCGAAGTCCACTGAGACAACCCCAGGCGCAGGCCCCCGCCGTCTACGCGTAACCGGTCTGCCCCAGCGCTGGAGGCCGGCGCCGTGCCCAGGCCCGCGTTGCCAGCCGCGTTCAACCCCAGGCCCACGGTGCCGGGCGAGGCAGCGGTGCCGCCTACCAGCAGCTTGTCGGTCAGGTTCAGGTTCTGGGTGGCCGTGTGGTTGCCCAGGTTGTCGGCTCCGCCTCCGCCCGTCGGCTCGATGAAGACCCAGCCGCCCGCCCCGGCGTAGTACCAGAAGCCAGTTTGCGCGCCGCCGCTGGGCGTGCCGTCGGTCTGGTACACCATCAGGCCCTGCGGCGGACTGGCAATAGCCGTGCGCTGGGCGGCCGTCAGGCGCGGAATGAGCAAGCCTTTGTCGGCGGCCTGGATGTCGAGGGCCGCTTTGGTGTTGGGCGTAGGAGTGCCCACTCCTACCTGGGCAATGGCAGCTGGTGTGGCAAGCAAGCCGGCCAGTAGCAAACCCAGCCAGCAAGTAAAAGAATGAGCCATAGATCAACGAAAAAGAAATGGTAAGGCAGACACCCGCGGCGAGTTTTCTTGGGTAGTAGGTACTGGTTACTAGGTAGTTAGCAATAAGACAGCAAGACGCTGTTGGTCCTTTCACCACCAACTACTTACTACCTAGTACTTGCATTTTCCCGACAGGCAGCGCACTCCACGCAGGAAGCGGCAACGAAGCTTCGTACTAGAGGGGGTAGAATCATTCATTATCCTAGCGCAAGGCTTCGGCTTCCCCCTCTGCCAACCGGGTTTTTGAGGCAAACGGCTCCTTGGCTATTCATCCAGGCGGAGCCTCAACAACGAACGGCCGCCACCAGATAGCAACGGCTTACGCTACAGCTTCACTAGTTCTACGCGGCGGTTTTTGGCTTTGCCGGGTTCCGTGGCATTGTCGGCCAGGGGTTTGGTTTGGCCGAAGCCCGCGGCTTGCAGGCGGGCAGCATCAATACCCTGGGCCGTGAGGTTGGCTACCACGGTGCGGGCGCGGGCCTCCGACAGTTCCTGGTTGTGCTGGGGCGTGCCGGCGTTGTCGGTGTGGCCCTGCACGGCCAGCTTGAGGTCGGGATTTTGGGCCAGCAGACTGATGATTTGCGCGATGGTGGCCTGGGCGTCGGGCTTGAGCGTGGCCTGGTCGGTATCGAAGTTGAGGTAGAGGGCCACGTGGCCGGTGGCGTCGAGGGCTTTTTTCATTTCGGCGGCGGGCAGCACGGAAGCTTCCATAGGCAGCGCCTTCTTCTCCACTACGGTAAGCCAGTAGTTTTCGGGGTCGCTGCCGTAGGTTTTGTAAGCTTCCACCCAGATTTCCTTGTCGGGCATCCGAACCATATACACGCCCGATTTTTCGTAGGGCATCATATTGTAGCGGCCGCGGTGGCGCGGCTCTTCGTACTTGAGCTTCAGGTCTGTCATTTTCTCCCCCGAACCCTCGAACACCGTCACGCCGCCAAGATCATGAATCAACTTCTCGTAGGTTTTCTGGACTTGGAAAAACGAGGCGGTTTTGCCCATGGCACTGACGGTGCGCAGGCGGCCCTCCACAGGAATAATTTTCACGCCATCAAAAAATTCGTACTGGTCAAAATTGGCGTCCTTGTTATACTCACGAGCGGAGTTACCAGGTGCCGTTTTCTCGTCCATTTTCACGTAGCCATCCAGCAAGCTGAAATAAGGAAACGCGCCTATCTTCGGGCTAACTACCGGAACAGTGCTGGGGTCGAAACCGGTGGGCGCGGCGGGCTCAGCGGCAGGAGCAGCAGCGGGCTTTTCGGCGGGTGGCGTCGCGGCCACTGGGGTAGCCGCTACGGCGGGTGGCGCGGTGGCGGCGGCAGCTTCCTCGGGTTTTTTATCGGTCGAACAAGCGGTGGCGAGAAGCAGCGCGCCGAAAGCAGCGGCGCGCGAGAACGGGGAAAAGAGCATGACGAAAAAGGTTGGGAGAAGTAGTTTCAGGGTGGAGTAAGCTTTATTTCACCACGGCAGCCTGGGGCTGAAACGCCGGCACTCCCGTTTGCCAGAGCCCAAAGGCCATGAGGTCGGCAATGCTTTCAAACTGTTTGAGGCGGGAGTCGCCCATGCCGTGGCCGGCCTCGTAGTCGGTGAAGAAGAGCACGGGCTTGGAGCCGGCATTGCTGGCTTGCAGGCGGGCGGCAAACTTGGCCGGCTGCCAGGCAATCACGCGCGGGTCGTTGAAGCCGGCCGTCACGAGCGTGGCGGGATACTTCGTGCCGGGCTTCAGGTGCAAGTAGGCGTCCATTTCGATGAGGGCCTTGGCTTCGTCTTCTTTGGCCATCGTGCCGAACTCGGGCACGTTCACGGGGCCGTTGGGCGAGTTTTCCATGCGCACGGCGTTCAGGCAGCCCACTTCCGGCATGGCCACGGCAAACAGGTCGGGCCGCTCAGTCATCGCCCGCCCAATGAGGATGCCGCCCGCGCTGCCGCCGTTGATGGCGATTTTACCGGGGGCAGTGTAATTGTTTTTGGTCAGGTATTCGGCGCAGGCAATCAGGTCTTTCCACGTATTAGGCTTAGTCGTTTTCTGGCCGGCTTTGTGCCAGTCCTCGCCCAGCTCGCCCCCGCCGCGTACGTGTGGGCAGGCCAGAATGCCGCCCTGCTGGGTCCAGAGCAGGAAGGGCGGCATAAAGGTGGGCTCCATGCTGCGCGAATACGCCCCGTAGCCCACCATAAGTGTAGGCGCCGAACCGTCGCGCTTCAAGCCTTTCTTGTACACGATGGACAGCGGCACCAGTACCCCATCGTGCGAAGGCACCATGATTTCCTCCACTACCAAGTCGGCAAACTCCGGGTACTGCGCCTCCGACGAGAGCGGCTCAGGCGTGAACTGCCGGCTGGCGGGGGTATAGCGGTAGCGTTTGCGGTCGGCGGTCCAGCCGCCCATGGTGGCCCACAAGTCCGAGGATTGCGCGTTTTTGCTGGCCAGCTCGATGCGGCCGGCAGCTTGCGGCAGCTTCAGTTCCTGCACGGTTTTCGAGTTGCGCGGCACGAAATAGAGCTTGGCTTCTACGCCGTTTTTCATGCGCACGAAATACACGCCATCCTTGGTGGTTTTGAGTTGCTCGTCGTTGATGGATTCGTCGGCGCTTTCGGGCACCAGCACTTCGGCGGCGGCTACGCTGGGCTTGGCGGCGGGCATGCGCATCAGCTTCTGGCGCGGCGTGTTTTTCGACGTGACGAAGTAGATGTACTGCTCGTCCGTCACGAAGCTGGTCACTTCATCGGCGGGCTGAAACAGCGGCTGCCAGGGCACGTTGGGCTTGGTGAGGGCGGCGGCCGGGGCGTAGTACCCGTGCAGGTAGCGGTCTACGGAATACAGAAAACCGTAGGCCAGCTTGGTGTCGCGGTCGATGCCGGCGTAGGGATAGTCGCTGGGCTTGATGCCGAGCTTGGGGTAGAGTTGGCTGGAAAACACCGGCTGGTCCTGGGCGACGGGCGTACCCACGCGGTGCAAACGGCACTGCGTGTTTTGGCGGGCGGCCATGTCTTTCAGGTCGCCGTTGTTGTAGGGCAGGTAAGCCAGCGTTTGGTTGTCGGGCAGCCACTCGCCACCGCCGCGCGTGAGTTGGAGCTGGTCGGGGTAGAGCTTCTTGGTTTTCACGTCCATGAAGAGCGTGCGGCCTAGCTCGGCGCCTTTCTCGGTCAGCCCAAACGACACCTTGGAGCCGTCGTTGGTAACGGAAAAGCCATTGATGTTGAAAACCTTGCCTTTCTCGTAGTTCTCGGGGTCGAAGAGCAGCACTTCCTCGCCTTTGTAGCCATTGCGGTAGTAAAGCTTGGGCTGCTGGTCCTGCGGCCGGGACTTGAAGTAGAAGTAGCGGTCGTTATCGGCCACGCGCAGGTCGTTCACCCGCGCGGCTTTGCGCTGGTCGAACGCCAGCATCTTGTCGATTAGGCCCTGCCGCCCTGAAATGGCATCCAGGGTTTTACGGGCGTACTCGCTCTGCGCCTTCATCCAGGCCGCTACGGCCGGGTCTTGCAGGTTTTCCAGGTTGCGGTACGGGTCGTCCACCTTCACCCCAAAATAGGTATCGGTGGCGGGCACGGAGGGCGCGGCGGACGGAGTAGTTTGCGCCAAAGCAGTCGTGCAGACCGACAAGCCCAGCAGAAGCAAAACCATTTTCATAGGACAAAGCATGAAAGGGTGAAAGAAGGCAACCTGAAAAAACCAAAGTCAAGCAAGCCAAATTACCATCATTGTGCAACCACATGATAATGTGACCAGACGGCCGCCAGGCGGCCGCAACGGCAAAGGCATCTAGCTCTGAGCCACTTCCTTGACCAACATGACCAGCGTAGTGATGGTGAGGATGGTGAACATGAGTTTAAGGAGGAAAGCAGCAGTTTTCATGGCGTAGTTAGTAGTGCTTGGGGCTTGGGGCGTAGTACTTGGTAGTTGGTGCGTAGTGGGTCATTTCATATCAGGGAGCAATGGTTTTGTGGCACCCACTACCCTAATCCTTCATCCCTACTACCTTAATCCTCAATCCCCTACCACCAGCGGCAGCGTGCCTTTGGTGCCATCGGGGGCTTGGTAGCGCAGCCAGTAGGCGCCGCGGGGCAGGTCGGTGGCAAGCAGCAGCTGGCGGGTCTGGCGGGTGGGCCAGCTCAGCTGGCGCACCAGGCGGCCATCGGCGGCGTAGAGGGCCAGGCGCAGGCCTTCCGGCAGTTGGCCGGTGGCTTCCAAAGTCAGCACCGCCTGCGGCGACACTGGGTTGGGAAACGCCGACAAAGTGAACAGCGCCCCGCCATCGAGGCCCGACACCACGCGCACGGGCGAGAAAGATTCCGTGCCGTCCTCGTCGAGCTGGCGCAGGCGGTAGTAGCTCAGCCCCCGGAAATCGTTGGGGTCCTGGTAGGTGTACTCCGAGGTGGCGCTGGTAGTGCCGCGCCCGGCCACGAAGCCCACGCGCCGGAAGGTGGTTTGGCCTTCATCCTGCCGCTGCACCTCGAAGCCCGCGTTGTCTTTTTCGGAAGCCGTGGCCCAGCTCAGCCGCACCCGCGGCTGGCCGGCCGGCCGCTGCGCCTCAAACCGCACCAGCTCCACGGGCAGCGGGGCTTGCTGGTCGAGCACCACGTAGGGGCCCGCCGTGGTGAGGCCCGCCACAGTGCGCGTGTACGGTCCCGTACCCGTAGCTGGCCCAAACGCTTCGGCAGCAACATACGCGGTGCCATTCCACCGCCCCAGCGCCGACTGCGCCCGGTTGAAGCCACTTAGCTCGTTGGCAGCGGCCCATTCCACGTTCATCGTGAAGGGCGTGGCATCGGGCGGAGTCAGCTCCCAGTGCAGGCCCACCGCATCGGCGGCCAGCGGTGCGCCGGTGCTACCAGCGCTAAGGAAGCCAGCAGCTACGCGCAACTCATACAGATCGGGCGAGCCGGGCGCGCGGGTGAGCGTAACCGGGGTGTAGGCCGTAGCACTGGCGCCCACCGGAAACAGCTTGGCCGTGGGCCCTACCATCTGCTGCAACATTCCCACCCCGTCGGTGATGACGAAGCGGCCGGTAGCGGCATCAACGCCCGTAATGCTGCCGCCCACCGTGGAAGTGAGCGTATGCGCGCCCAGGCGCAGGGCACCACCCGTAAGCTGGAGCTGCCGCACCCGGAGTGGGGCCGTGAGCACGGCGCCTTGCGGGTTCAGAATTTCCAGCGCCGGCAGCACCGTCGAGACGCTTACCTCCTGCGCCGTGCCGCTGCCCGCCAGCTTCAACAGGCCCGTGCCACCGCTGAGCGTGCCGGTGCTCGTGAAGTCGCCGGTGAGCTGCACGGTGCCCTGGTTGTCGATGGTGCCGGCGTTCTGCACGTCGCCGGTTACGGCCACCGTGGCGCCGCTGCCCACCGTGAGCGAGCTGCCCGCCGGAATAGTGAGCTGCGCCTGAGCGGCGAGGGGCAGCAGGGCCAGCAGCAACGCCACGTGGCGGAAAAGATGTATGCGTAGCGTTTTCAAGGTCTGTCAAGTTTTAAAGTGGAAAGCTGACCCGGCCACTATCAGCCAGCGCGAGCTGGCTACCCTCGTCCGGCAGCTGTAAGCGCAGGTCACCGATTGGTCGTCAGTTGGTTTTCTTTTTCGCCGCGGCGATCGGTGCGGCCGGAGCTTGGTAGCCGATACCCCGCTCGGCGGGCTGGCCGAACAGCTCCGGGTGCAGGTATTTGCCTTGGTTTTCTGGCTCTTTTCGCTCGGCGTTTGGGATGCGGTGAGCCTCAGCCCAGGCATCCTGCCGGATGCCTGTTACCTGCCAGCTTACCCGCCCACCCGGCTGCCCGGCAATGCGGAACGTGTTGCTTCTAACTTCGGCCAGCACGTAAGGCGTGAAAGGCGCCCCAATGGGCGTGAGTTGGTAGCGAAAATCGCGGTTGAGGGCCTCGAAGTAGTCGGGCAACTGTATGGTGGCTTCGCCGCGGGCATCGAGCACCGCGTTGCCATTGTAGACGTTCAGCATGTCGGGGCTTTCCACGAAGCTGTGGTAGAGGTACTGCCCGGCCGGGTCGAGCGGGTGGTCGATCTTGAACGAGCCGCCCGGTTTAGACAAAGACCCGGTTACGGCCAGTCGCCCGCTAACCTGCCAGTCGTCAAGCAGCAGGCCACTGATGGCCGGCTCCCCGTTTCGAATGGCCGTACCTACGATAAATCCTTTCTGTAACAGATTGTCGCGATTCAGGCAGGCAATAGTTACGGAACCCCGAGGTCCGCCGCCGAGCGAACTCCGGCTAGCCGTAATTGTAGCCGACTGTCGGTCTGCCCCCGGCCGCCGAAAGCCTATTGAACCCGTCTCGTTATCATTTCCCGAAGCAGTTAATTGCAGCGTCTCGCCCTGGGCATTGCTTTGCAATTCCAGCGCGCTGGCCTCGCTGGCGGCATTGTTCAAATTGAAGTAGGCCGTAATGCCTTGGCCGCTATTCTGCACTTCCAGCGCGTTGGCTGGGCTATTTGGGTTGGCTTGGTTGAGCAGCGCCGCGCGGCCCTCGCTACTGTTCTGCACTTCCAACACATTGGCGGTGCTGGTGCTAAAGCCTTTGATAAAATACCCCGCTCGGCCAGTGCCGGAAGCCTCGCCCACCACGGCGTTGCCGGCGCCCGCTGCTTGCCCGTATACCCCGCTAAAGGCGGTGCCTGTGGCAACCCCTATCACGGCCGTCCCGTTGCTGCCCGTAGCTTCCCCGCGCACGCCATATCCGCCGGCGGTTTGCCCCAGCACCCCTGTACCGCCGCTGCCCGAAGCCAAGCCCCGGACGCCCGTGCCGCTGCCGGTTGTCTGACCTAGTACTCCCGTGCCGCCACCGGTGCTGCCCGCCGAGCCCAGCACGCCAATGCCCGTGTTGCTGCTGCTATACCCTTCAATTCCAGCTACGCTGGCGGGGCTGCCGCCGGCCGCTTCGGTGCGCCCGTACATGCCGCTGCCACTGGTCGAGACACCCCGCACGCCGTAGCCGGCCGTGCCCACGCCCTCCACCCCAAAGCCATTGCTGGCCGACGCCACCCCGCGCACGCCCCAGCCGTTTTGCGTGAGGCCGAGCACGCCCGTAGCGCTGTTGCCGGTGCTAGTGTTGGTGCCCACCACGGCCGCGTTGGTTGCCGAGTTGTTGCTGGCCGAGCCGAACACGGCCGCCGTGCTGCCCGAGCTTGCTTGTACGCCGTAGTTGCTGGTGCTGCTGGCCAGTACGCCCGCGCCGGTTGTGCTGCTGCCCCGCACCCCGGTGCCCCCCGCCGACTCGCCTAGCACGCCGTGGCCGGCGCCGGTGGCGCGGCCCCGCACGCCGGCCACGGCGGCGCCGCCGTCGGTGAAACCAACGACGCCGCTTTCTTGGGTGCTACGGGCATACACGCCGTAGTCGGCGTCGCTCAGGCCCACCACGGCGGCGTCCTCGATGTTGGGCACGCTACTGCCCTTCACGCCCACCACGCCCTGGCCCGGCCCCGTGCCGTTGACGCGGCCCACAACGCCCTGCCCGCTGGCCGATACCCCGCGCAAACCGCTGCCGCCGCCCGAATTCGTGATTTGAAACACGCTGCCGATGGCGCTGGCCGTGCCGGCGTAGGGCAACGTTAGGGAACCGCCCCCGCCGGGCGTGGGGTCAATTAGTACCCAGCCGCCGGTGCCGGCATAGTACCAAAAGCCGGTTTGCGCCCCGCCGCTGGCTGTGCCGTCGGTCTGGTACACCATCAGGCCTTGCGGCGGACTAACAATGGCCGTGCGCTGGGCTTCCGTCAGGCGCGGAATGAGCAAGCCTTTGTCGGCGGCCTGAATGTCGAGGGCGGCCTTGGCATTGGGCGTGGTGGTGCCCACCCCCATCTGGGCACGCGCGGCACCAGACAGCAACAGAAGTGGTATTGAGAGTCGAAGTAGTCGGTTCATAGCGGAAAGGGAGTAAGGAGTGGATCAAGTGGTAGGCGCGCTTAGGGTCGGTACAGTAGAAAGGAAAACTCACAAGGAGTCCCCTGAGGAAAGAAAACTAGTTCACCGGCATTGATAGTAACTACCGAATAAAAGTCGCCACCGAAGGCATGAGGGGTAGCCAGCACCGGATAGTTGCTGAGAAATGCGGCGCTCAGACCCGAAGCGGCGTTGAACCTTATGGTGTAGTAATTATTGTTGACCGAACACGTGAAGTTGCCCGAGCCTGATTTGATGGTGCCGTCAGCATTGATGCGCCCGTAGGCTACGGGCAGCATGTTGGCCGCGCCGGTTTTAGGTGTTTGCACCTCGCCCGTGCCCGTGATGCGCAGCAGCTCCGTGCCGTCGCCGTTTTTGCCGCCCGCGTAGAACACGTGCCGGGCGCTGGCGTCGATGACGTGGTAATTGAGCTGAAAGCCACTCACCCCCAGGCCGTAGTGGTTGCCGGCGTCGCCACCGTCGTAGAGCGTGATTTTCGATTCCGTAACGGTGGGCGTGATGCTCAGGCGCGAGTGGGGCGAGGCCGTGCCCAGGCCCACGCCCGAGCCGCCCGTCACGACCAGCGCCGCGGCGGCGCCGTTTTGGCTGATGCCCACGGCGGCGCTGGTGCTGGTGTTGGCCTGGGCCAGAATGGCCGTAGCGTTGTTGCTCCCGATGGCGCGCACGGCGGTGCCGCCGTTGGCGCTGGCCCGCGCATCCACCCCCACCCCGCTTGTGCCGCTGGCCTCGCCAAACACCGCCCGGCCGTTGGTGCCAAAGGCCAACCCGCGTACGCCCTGGCCGGTTTCGGTGCGGCCCATTACGCCAGTGCCGGCGGCGTTGGTATTGTCGCCGACGACGCCGGCATCGAGGGTATTGCTGGAGTTGCTCACGCCGCGCACGCCGATGGCGGACTCGGAGTCGCCTTCCACGCCAGGGCCTGAGTCGGATACGCCCCGCACGCCCGCTTTGGAGCTGGAACCGCCATAGACTCCAATGCCGGAGCCGGACTGTCCGCTCACCCCGTAGGAAGAGTTACTCAGCCCACCTAAAGCAGTGCCGCTGGTAGCTTTACCCAGCACGGCAATGCCCGCCGTGCTGATACCCAGCACGCCCACGGCCTGGTCGCTCCCGGTGTTGTTGTTGCGGCCCACCACGCCGGCCTTGGAGTCGTCGGCTACGTTGGTGCTGCCGATGATGCCAATTCCATTTAGGCTGATGCCGCGTATGCCTACGCCAGCACTACTGTTGGCCTGGATGGCGCTGTTGAGGGCATCGGTGTTGGTATTGGAAATCGTGAATAGGCCCGTGTTCACGCTGCCCGAGCCGGTGTAAGGCAGCGTGAGGCTGCCGCCCCCGCCGCCCGTGGCAGCCGTGGTTTGCTTGGTGCCGTCGGCGAAAATAAGTCCCGTGGTAGCGGCCGGGCCGGTGAGTTTGACGTTGCCGCTCACTTCCAGCCGTTCGCTAGGAGCCACGGTGGCCCCTAGCCCAATGCCTACGTTGCCGGCGTACCCGCCCCCGCCGGTGGTGCTGCCATTGAAGCGGAACTCCTTGGCCCGGAATTGCAGCAGGTCGTCGCCGTCGGTTTCGCCAATGCTCACGTACTCCTCGTCGCCGAACTTGAGGAGTCGGTCGTTGCTGGCCGCCGCCCAGGCGGCGCGGCCGACGCGCAGGTTGCCGCCATCGACGTGCAGGCGCTCAGTCGGCGCCAGCGCACCCAGCCCAATGCCTACCTGCCCGGCGCCCGTTACCCGCACCCCTTCCGTGCCGGGCGTAGCCGCCGTGCCGCCCACCAGCAGCTTATCGGTGAGGTTGAGATTTTGCGTGGCCGTGTGATTGCCCAGGTTGTCGCCGGGGCCGGCCGCACCGGTGTTGAGCTTGGTCCACTGAGGAGTGGTGCTGTTGCCGGCGTTGTAATAAAAGCCCTGCCCGCCCAGTAGCGCCGCGTTGGTATTGAACACCAACAACCCGAAAGCTGGAGTGGCCACAGCGCTGGCGTCAGTCAGGCTGGACAGGTTCACTTGGTTGATGAGCAAACCTAAGTTGGGCGCGCGCAGGTGCAGCGCCGCCGACGGGTTGGGCGTGGCGGTGCCAATGCCCACCGACTGGCCGTATGCCCCAGCCGAAGTCAGCAACAACAGCGCGCTCACGCAACGCGGGAGAAGAAATACCTTATTCATCGTGCAAGGTGATTAGGGCCTCTGGCGCCGGCGTGTCGCCGAGCTGGCCGGGCGCGGCGGTGCGGTTGTGGCTGGTAGCTGCCGCCGGCTGGTAGTCGATGCCCTGGCTTTCGGGCAGACCGAAGGCCGCTGGATGCAGGTACTTGCCACGGTTTTCAGGTTCTTTGGTTTGCTCAGTGGGGATGCGGTTTTCGTTGGCGAATTTGTCTTGCCGAATTCCGGTCACCTGCCAGCTTACCTCGGCGCCGGGTTGGCCGGCAATCCGAAATTTATTGCCGGTCACTTTTTGCTTGACAAACGGCGTAAAGGCCGCTCCAATGGGTGTAAGCTGGTAGCGGAAGTCGCGGTTGAGCGTTTCAAACCAATCGGGCAGCTGCACCGTAGCCTCGCCCTGGGCGTCAAGCGTCACATTGCCGTTGTAGACATTCATCATATCCGGGCTTTCCACGAAGGAGTGATAGAGGTATTTGTTGGCTGGGTCGAGTGGATGGTCGATTTTGAACGAGCCGGCACCTTTGGCCAACGTTCCAGTGACTTGCCAGGCGCCTCCCACTAATCGGTTCACGCCAGTGGGGCGAGAAAGCATCAGGATGCGCTGCATGGGGACGCCGTCGGCCGCCGCCACCTCTATAACCATCAAGTTGTTATCGGGCGAGGTGCTGCTGCTGATGCGCCCCATCAAGTCGCCGCCCTGCTGAAAATCGATGCTGCCGCCGTTGTTGAAGGTTGGACTGGTATCGAGGACGAGGTTGGTACCCTGGCCGGCGTTATAGATGCGCGCAACGGGCCTATTGAGGCTTTTACCCAGTACGTGCAGACCATAAGTATCCTGCCGCTCGGTGGTTACTTTGAGGGCGGTGCCACCGCCTGCATTCTCTATTTCCACGGCGTTTTCCGAGCTGCTAGCATTGTTTTGGTTGAACTGCCCGGCTTGGCCGAAACCGGTACTGACCACTCCTTTCACCGCCGTGGCCGTGCCGGTAGCCACGCCTAATACCGCGGAGCCAAAATTTCCCGAGGCCGTACCGCGTACCCCGTTACCGGTAAGCCCTCCCGCTTCCCCGCTCACCCCGGTCCCGTTGTCGGCAATTCCCAGCACGCCGGTGCCGATGCTGTTGGTGGTGGTGCCCTTCACCCCCGCCACGCCGCTACTAACGGGAGCGTTGGTGGTGCCATACACGCCCGAGCCGGTTTGGCTACCCCCAATCACACCGTAGGAGTCAGTAGCCGAGCCGCTCACGCCAAAGCCGCCACTGCCCGAGGCAATGCCCCGTACTCCGTAGCCGCCGGCCGTCAGGCCGATGACGCCGCTACCCGTGCTGCTGCCGCTTTTATCCTGGCCGAGCACGCCGGCCGCGTTGCCGCTGGCCCCGCTCGTAATCACGCCTTCCACCCCAATGCCGTTGGGCGCGGCGGCCTGCTTCACGCCCCGGATGGCCGCCTGGCCGGAGGTAGCCGTGTTCACGGCGCGCAAAGCGGGCCGGTCGCCGGTCGTGCTGATGTGCACGGCTGTCGAGTCGTTGGTGGGGGGAGTGTTGGTGAATTCGGCCACCCGGCCTCGCTCGTTGGAACGACTCTTGATTCCCCTCACCGCCACGCCCGTGGTGCTGCTGCCGGATAGTCCCGTGCCGCTGACGGAGCTGCCGGCCACGCCCACGCCATCGGGGGCGGCACCGAATACGCCGGTGCCACCCAGAGCGGTACCCTGTACGCCAATGCCCGAGATGCCGGCGATACTCGTGTTTCGCCCTACCACGGCCGCTACATCGTCGTTGGTGGCGGTGCCGCTCAGCGCGTTTCCGTCCTCGGCGGTGTTGGTGACGGCAAAGGCGGGGCCGAGGATGCTGGCCGTGCCGGCGTAGGGCAGCGTGAGGCTGCCGCCGCCGGGCGTAGGGTTGAGAAACACCCACTGGGCGGGTGCGCCGGCGTAGTACCAAAAGCCGGTTTGCGCCCCGCCGCTAGGCGTGCCGTCCGTCTGGTACACCATCAGGCCCTGCGGCGGACTGGCAATGGCCGTGCGCTGGGCGGCCGTCAGGCGCGGAATAAGCAAGCCCTTGTCGGCGGCCTGGATGTCGAGGGCCGCTTTGGCATTGGGCGTCGGCGTGCCTACTCCTACCTGGGCGCGGGTGGCAGCCGAAATCAGTAGCAACAGAAGCAGCAACAGGAATTGAAGCAGGCGGTTCATAGCGAAGGAGGCAAGTAGGCGTGGAGAATGGCACCCGAGCCATGGCAGGCTCTGGGTGCTTCTCCGTTAGAAGGTTAGTGCGAGATGCGCGGTACCACCGGCGCTAGGGCTTGCTCCCGGCTGTAGCGGCAGCTGGGGCTGGGCTAGCGGGCAGCTTCTGGGCCAGCAGCCACTGCCAGAAAGCGGGGTCAGGGTACACCCGGTCGGCAATGAAATGGCCTTCTTTGGGATACTCTGTATACTGGGCCGGATGGCCGGCCGCTTTCAGCGCCGCTGCCATCTGGCGAGACTCGGTTACGGGGACGTCCTGGGTATCTTGCGCCCCGTGGAATATCCAGACGGGCGTACTGCCCAGGGCTTTGGCGGTACTGGCGTAGTCGTAAAGCGGCTGGCTCTTGTAGGCCGTGAGCATGGGCGAGGCAAACCCCTTGTCGAACCAGTCCGGCACCCGCACCCCACCCGCCAGCGGCGCTACGGCCGCGAACCTGCCAGGATACTTGGCAGCCAGATACCACGAGCCGTAGCCGCCCAGGGAGTGGCCCGTGAGATAGAGCCGGGTGGGGTCGGCCTTGAATTCGGCCACCGTCTGGTCGAGGGCCTTCAGAGCCTGCTCGGCGCCTTCGCCAAACCATAGCTCAGGCATGGGCTCCTGCGGAAACACGGCCAGAAACTGCGTGAGAGCCGGCAGCTTGTTGTCGTAGAGCTGGATCACGCTACCCAGGCCTGAAAGCTGCTGCTCGTTGTCTTGGCCCCAGGCGCCCATGCCGTGTAAATAGAGTACCACCGGGTAGCTCTTGCCGGGCTTATAGTTGTAGGGCACGTACACCCGGTAGCCGTACGTCCTGGCGCCCACCGTCACGGTGCGTTTCAGAAAGCCAGTTTCGGGGCGGGCGGCGGGCTTGTTTTGCGCCTGGCTCAGAGGCCCCAGCAGCAGCAATAGTATCAGCAGAAGAGCAGAACGATTCATGACGGAGTTGGGCTTGGTGGATGAGGTGGAAAGCAACTGCCACGGCCGCACGGGGCTAGCCACACGGCCGTGGCTACTGAGCTTAGCGGAACTTCGTGATGCTAAAGCTGCCGTTGGTGACGGTTTGGGTGCCGCTGCCATTGCCATTGGGCGTGGCCCCGCCCGTGAACGAGAACGTGCCGCTGATTTTCTGAGCGGCTTTGTTGTATTCGGTCACCGTGACGGTACCGTTGCTGGCGTTAGGACCGTAGAGAGTACTGTAGGTGGCGCCCTGGGGAGTGGTGCCGTTCAGGGTGATGGAACCGACGGAGTAGTCGTCGACCGCCGAGGCTTTGCGCAGGTCGTACATGCCCGCGCCTTTCGCGTTGATGCCCAGAAGCGGTATCGACAAGGCGTTGTTGCGGTCTTTGGATGCCGCGACGATGAAGAGTTTGTCGCCTGGGTCTACGATGGCGCCCGCCGAGAAAGTGTCGGTGTAGGTGATGCCGTTATGTGTCCAGGTTACGGTGCCGTCGCCGGGAGTACTGCTGTTGTCATCGTCATCGCCGCCGCAGGCCGTGAGGGTCAGCAAGCCGCCGCAGAGCAGGGGCAGAAAGTAGCGCGAGAGGTTACGGAATGCTTTCATAGAAGAAGTAGGAAGAAGAGGGTTGGGAAACGGAGAAAGGAAAAATGGCTTGAACAGGCCAGTAGGTGCCGGCGCCCGGCACCAGCACCTTCATAAGACCACAGCAAGAATCTACTGCACCAGCAGCGCCCGGCGCAGCAGCGTTTCGCTGGTTTGTACCTCGGCCATGTAGCGGCCGGGGGCTAGCGTGGCGGGCAGCGTCAGCACGGCCGAGGCGGGTACGGCTTGCTGGTGCGCCAGGCGGCCGGTTACGTCGAGCAGGCGCAATGTGGCCGTGCCGCGAGCGGCGGCAGGCAGCGTCAGGTGCAGCGTGCGGTCAGTGGCCACGGGGTTGGGCCAGGCTTCCAGGGGCGTAGCGGCCCGCGCCGCGTTGGTAGCCAGAACAGCACCGCCAAGCCGGGTTACGAAGGCGGAAGCCTGGCCCACGTTGGCCAGAATTGGCAACGAGCCGAAAGAGGCGGACCCAGTGTAGCTGCCCGTAAGGTGCAGGATGCCCGTTTCGTCGATGGCCATACCAAGCGCCCGTTCGCTGCCGCTGCCCTTCGACTGAGCCACCCACGAAGCATTGCCGGTAGCGGGCAGCTTCACCACGAACACGTCGATGCCTACAGACATCACACTCGTCAGCGACCAGGTGACGGTACCAGTAAAATAGCCGCTCACGTAGATGCTGCCCTCCGCGTCGCGGGCGACGCCCGTGGCCCGGCCGAATCCCATGCTGCCGCCGCTGCCGCGGGCTCGGGTTACGTTGCCAGCCGAGGCATAGCGGGCCGTCATTGGGGCTGGGCTGGTACCGGTGTTGATGATGGTGTCGAAGTTGCCAACCACTACGGTTCCCTGGAATTCACCGGCGGTGACCACGCCATCGGCGTTGGCGGCAATGGCATAGTTGGCGTAGGAAGCGGCCCCGGTAGCTCCTTCCGATTTGGCCCACTCCGGGTCTAGGATCTGGTTGTACTTAATCACGTAACCGTCGCGCTCCTGGCAGCGGCGCGTAAGGGTGGAGCTGCCCGCTACGGGCATCGTGGCTCCCTCAAAATATCCGGTGACATATAGCGTAGTCCCAACGGTGGCAATGCCGCCCAGCGACTCTCTACCCGTGCCGCCTTCGCGCCCCATGCGCACATAAGCGCCGGTCGTGGCATTAAATTTCACTAGTATCTGGTCGAAGCCTCCGGCACTAACAAGCGTGCTGTTGGTGCCGGTCACAGTAGCCGTGCCTTGGAAGACGCCGCCTAGCCACACAAACCCTTGGGTATCGAGCGCCACGGCAGCGTCCGTGTCGTTGGCACCGCCCCCGGCGCGCACGCCCCACTGCGGCTGGCCCTGCGCGTTGAGTTTAGCCAGCAGCAGATCAAAGGTACCGCTGGCGGTTAAGGTGCTACTGCCCACCGTGATGCTCGTAGTGAAAGTGCCCGCCACAAACACGTTGCCGGTAGCATCGACGGCAATGCTATTAGCCGCGTCGTTGCCATTGCCCCCTAGTCGGGTGGCCCACAGCACAGCTCCAACCGGACTATACTTCACCACGAAAATGTCCGACGTGCCAGTAATATCGGCATTGTTGAGGGCGACGCTGCCAATGGTAATTCCGGCGGAGCTGAACTGGCCGGCCACGTAGGTGTTACCGGCCGCATCGGCGGCAATGGCGTTTCCGGCTTCAAGTCCAGGACCACTGATTCGGCTGAACCGGGTCCAGGCGGGAGTCTGGGCCTGAACGGCGGAAGAGGTAAGGTCAAATAGACTGGCCGCGCAGAGAAAAGAGTAAAGGAGCTTCATAGTTAGAGCTGTGAAAGAGAAGTGGGTGAGATGGAAGGGTGGCAGGCTACGCACGTGCCCTAGCAGGCTTAGCGTGAAGCTTACCTTTATGATTTGGGCCGTTACTTCTGAAAAAACACGGTCGTTCTTGGGCCTTCGGAGCAGCAAGTCAAGCACCATAAGGCTTACTCGCGGCGTTTGAAGCCGGAAGCCACTTGCAGACGGCCCCCGGCTGCTACCAGCCCCGCTGCTACCTCGGCACCAGGTTGGTGCGCACTTGCAGGCTGGTGATTTGGTTGGCGTTGATGGTAGGCGTGTTAGGCGGGAAAGTGAAGCCCCCCGCCGACAGGATAATGAGGGTGATGAGCCCATTGGGTACACCCGGCACGGGTTGGCCGTTGAGAGCGGCCTGCACCTGGGCCTGCGTGAAGCTGTACCCCGCCGAGAAGCTGGTCGGCGAGAGCGTGAAAATCTGCTGCGTTTGGGTCTGGCCGCCGAGCGTCAGGACAATCTGGCTGTCGTTGTTGGTCAACGACCAAGTGCCGTTCGTGACGGCGCCGCCGGCCTCGGTAACGACGAGTTTACCGTCGCTGTTGAATTTGTAAGAGTCGGCATTGGCTGCGGGCGTGTTTTGCGTGCCCTCAACGCCATTCACGACCAGCGAGGAGCTGCTTTCCCGCCACGTTACGGCCGTGAGCTGCGCGGTTTTGGAGGGTGCTTTGTCATCGTCGTCATCTTTGTCGCAGCTAACTGCGAAGAAGAGCAGGCCGGGCAGAAGGAGGAAGCGGAGAAATTTCATCGTAGTAAAAAGAGGGTGAAAAATGAGAAGTAAGCGAAGTGGGAGAAGGAGCCAGGACGTTAAGGCGCCAGCGTTATGCCATAGGCGATGCTATCAGTTGAGCCATCGGCAAGTGGGGTTGCAATGCCGTTCTTCCAGACTTTAGCCACACTCTTGCCCGCCGCATTCACTTCGAATCCAGCTGCGTACACGTCGGCACCTACCACCGCTACTGAGTAGACCCTCGCGGTGTAAGAGCCATCGGTTAGAACGATGGGCGTACCGTTTTTCCAAATTTTGGCCACGTACTTACCCGCCGCATTTTGCTCGTCGCCGCCCACGTACACGTCGGTCCCCACTACCGCGATACTATTGGCATCGGCGTCCTTTATGCCATCGGTAAGTGGAAACGCGGTGCCGTTTTTCCAGTACTTGGCCACGAAGCCGTTGCCCATGCCCCGCTCGTAGCCTGCCGCGTACACATCGTTGCTCACTACGGCCAGGGTCGTTAGGAAGGCGTTTTTTGAACCGTCACTGAGCAGTACCGCCGTACCATTTTTCCAGTATTTTGCCACCGCTATGTTGGTGGCATTCTGCTCGTACCCACCCACGTACACATCGTTGCCTGCCACGGCCAAGGAGAGGGCGGCAGCAGTTTTCAGGCCGTTGGAAAGGGCGACAGCCGCGCCGTTTTTCCAGTACTTCGCCACGTAGCCATTGCTACTCACTTGTTCGGTGCCCGCCGCGTACACGTCGCTGCCTGCCACGACCAAGGAACTTAACGAAGCGCCTTTCGAGCCGTCACTGAGCAGTACGGGCGCGCCGTTTTTCCAATATTTAGCGACGCTCACGCCACCAGTATTCATTTCCGAGCCGCTCACATACACGTCGGAGCCAGCCACGGCTATCCCACTGGCAAGGGCGGGACGTGAGCCATCGGTGAGCAAAGCAACGGCGCCATTTTTCCAAACTTTAGCCACATACTTGCCAGCCGCATTTTTCTCTATGCCGGAAACATATACATTGGAAGGCACTGGCGTGGCCGGGGTAGTATCGTCATCGTCTTTGCCGCAGCTGGCCGCTACGAAGAGCAGCAGGCCCGGCAGTAACAGGCGGGAAAATCTCATGATAAAGGAAGAAGTGGGAAGGTGGAAAAGGAAAATCCAGAGAGGTAAAGCGTTGTGATTCAAGGGCTGTTGATGCTCCATAAAGCCGCAGTGGCTTTGTTACCGCCGGAGCCGTTAGCGGGCTTTCAAGTGAGACTTGGCCGGCCTGCACGGCTTGGAGCTGCCGTGGCGTTCCGCCCAAGCACAGGAAGCATCAGAACAGGAGCACCCCCACCACGTCGAACGTGCCGCTGGTGACCTGCTTCGTGACGCCGGTGCTCGTGCCATTCGGCTGCGTGCCCATGGCCGTGAAGGTGAAGGTGCCTTGCAGGCGCTTGGCCGCCGCATCCCAGCTCGTCACCGTGGCCTGGCCTACCACGCTGTTGCCGGGCATATACTGGGTGTAGAAGAAAGGCCCGGCCGAGCCGTTTTCCGAGTAGGAGGCCTGACTGCTATTGGCTACCGCGTTAGCGTCGGCCTTGAACTGGTAGGTGCCCGCGCCATTGAACTTGACGAGCACCAGCGTGATATTGGCGTTGCTGGTGTTGGAGCGCAACACCATACGGGCCGGCGCATCAGCGGGGTCAGTGCTGGTTACGCGGGTGCAATTCACCTCGTTTGGGCCCGTAGCGGCGAAGGCAATAGTGCCCACCGTGGCCTTAATCTGGCTGGCCGCCGCCGCGGAGCCGCCGGGGTTGCTTGGCGTAGGATTGTCTTCGTCTTTCTTGCCGCAGCCAGCTAGCAGCAGAACACAAGAGGCGGTTAAAAGAACAAGTCGTTTCATGAGAACAGTGGTGTTGAAAAGGGCAGAGAACTTCTAGGCTGTATTCTTAGTGAATCAATCAATTGGCCACTGCTCCCGTGCTTCGAAAAGCAGCCAGGGAGCATGCCACAAAGGAATGGCGGCGAGGTGCTGAGGACGTTCGCAGAGGTTGCAAAGGCTTTCACGCAGGTAACATATGGTGAAAAACCACTAGTTTTTTGACTGAAAAAAAGAAGACCAGGCTTATTCTGTCTTGTTTCGGGTGGTTTGGCTTCCAGACAATGCAGCAAATCTATTGGAAGCCAAGCCGGGGAAAATGAGTAATATTACCTATATCATATCCTGGTTCGGCCCCGCTCAACCCTGGGCTTTTCTCTTTCTTTCAGTCCGTCTTCACCCTACCATGCGTCTAGGATTTAAAGCCGCCGCCCAGCTTGCCGGAGCGCTCGAAGTATTGCACGCCGATGTCGACCCTATTACCTTGTTCGGGCGGATGTCGCAGGCCACCGTTATGGCCATCAGCGCCGAAACCAGCTGCTTCGATGGCTTCAACCCCAGCGGGGGTCTCGGGCACCTGGGCTCCTATCCGCACGACACCTGGGCCGCTGCCGACTTTCCCATCTTGCAGACCTACCTGACGGAGCACCCGCTGTTTGCCGAAATTGTAGGTCGGCGCCGAGTGGAGCCGCTGCGCACCAGCGACTTTTGCCGCATGGAGCACTTCTTTCGCACCACGCTCTACAACCAGTTTTACCGGCCGTATTCGCTTACCCATCAACTCATCGTGGGAATGGCCGTGCCTGAGTATGGCTGGATTACCTGCGCCCTCAACCGCTCCCGCCGCGACTTCAGCAACGAGGAGCGAGACGTATTTGGCTTGCTCCGGCCGCATTTCGCGCTGGCTGTGCGCAATGCCCGCACCGTAGCGCAGCTGCGGCAGCCTCCCGCCGCGGCTCCGTTGGCAGCTACCGGCTTGGCGCGCATCAACCTGGCGGGCGGGCTGCTCTCGACCGACGCCGTGGCTGAGCGGCTGCTGCGGGTGCATTTCGGCGTGTCTTCGTTCGCAACGCGCTTGCTGCCTAGCCCGCTGCTCTGGTGGCTGCACCAGGCCCGCGCCACTCCCTACAGTATCCCCACCGACTTCACGCACCGCTCTGAGCACACTGAGCTGAACGTGCGCTTGGTGCCCGTCGCCGAAGCGGGCGAGTCCTTGCTGGTGCTGGAGGAGCGTAGCGTTTCCTCGGCCGCGGCCTTGCGCCGGCTGGGCCTCACGGCCCGCGAGGCCGAGGTGTTGTTTCAGCTCACGCTGGGCCTCTCCGACAAAGCCATCAGCCAAGCCTGCGGTATCGGCCTGCGCACCACGCAAAACCACCTCCAGAATATCTACGCCAAGCTCGGCGTCGATAACCGCACCGCCGCCGTATTGCGCGCCGTGGCCGGTAGCTGAACAAGCTACTCCGCCAGTCGCCGGGCTGGTATTCTCGGCCCAGTGGCGTTCAACCAACCCGGCCGTAACGAGTTGGCGGCTGAGCTGGTACGGGCCGCGCTGGCCCGTGCCAGCCGGAGCCACCAAGGCCGCAACCGGCCAAGTGCTTGCTTGGTTGGTTGGCCAGCCGGGGACTAGCGGCGCCGCCGGTGCGACAGTGGAAGAGAAGCAGCTTGAGACCATGCCCAAATCTGCTTCTTTCTTAAATACTGTTTATTCTAGCCTGGGTGAACAACAGATAAAATTGGTAAACGACAACCAGCCGGGTATACCAACGCCTATTCCCCTTTTACGAGGTGCTTACACCACTACCGTCAAGACGCTGCCAATATCGGCGCCCGCCTCGGCGCGCAACGTGCCGCCAAGCCGGCGTACAAATTCCTGCGTGAGCCGCAGGCCCAGACCCTGGGCCGGGTCTGCCGATGCGTAAGACGAGTTAGACTGTAGTTGAGTCAGGTACTCGGCGCTAATACCGGGGCCGGTGTCGTGCACGCGCAGGGTTACGGCGGCGCCCGGCCCGGCCTCGGCATCGAGGCGCACCCGCCCGCCGGGCGGGGTAAACTTCACCGCGTTTTGCAGCAGGTTGCGCAAGATGACGCGCAGGAAATTGGGGTCGGTGTGGCGGTGCAGGTTGGGCGGGCAGTTCACTTCCAGAGCGAGGCGCTTTTGCTGGGCCAGCGGTACGTAAAGGGCGTGCAGCTCCGCCAGCAGCGCGGGCAGCGCCACATCCTGGCCCACCAAATCGAGCCGGTCCAGCTGGTTTTTCGACCACACCAGCAGCTCGTCCATCGTGGCCAGCAAGTCGCGCGAGGTTTGGCGCAGCTGTACGGCCTGGGCGCGGCGGGCTTCTTCGTCGAGCAGGTCGGGCGCGTCAAACATCAGCTCCAGCATCTGAAACAGGCTGCTCACCGGCGCCCGCAGGTCGTGGCTGATGATGGAGAAAAGCTGGGCCTTGGTTTGGTTGGCTTCGGCCAGGCGCACGTTTTGACGAGCCAGCAAAGCCGCCGTGCGCTGGCGCTGGCGCAGCAAAAACCCGATGAACACCAGCACCAACAGCAGAACGCCTACCCCGGCCAACGCCAGGTAGGTGGTTTGGCGCTGCCGGGCGGCCTCGGCGGCCCGGCGCCGGGTTTCGCTCTCCAACAGCCGAATCTGGCGCTGCTTGTCCTTATTCTGGTAGCGGGCTTCCATGGCGGCCATGGCCCGCTGCCCCTCGCCGATGTGGGCCGAATCGAGCAGGGCGGCCGAGTAGCTGCGCAGGCGGTAGGCCTCGTCGTAGTGGCCGGTGCCAGCCTCCGCTTCCGCCAGCAGCCGCGTTATGGCCTCGTACCGGTCTTTGTTCTGCACCTTCTTGGCCAGGTCGTAGGACTGGCGCAGGTAGCGGCGGGCGGCAGCGTAGTTGTGGGCTCGCAGCTCCATATCACCCACAAAAAAGTAGAGGATGGACCGGCCGTCGAGGTCTTCGGTACGGTTGGCGAAGGCGAGGGCCTGCCGGCCGTGCTGCCGGGCCAGCACAAGGTGCCCCTGCTGGGCCAGCAGCGGCGCCAGCTCGGCGTGCAGGTAGGCGGTGGCACTAGGATCGGCAGCCGGGCCGAGCAGACTCAGACTTGCTTCGTAGTGCAGGCGCGCCGAGTCTATCCGGCCGGCTTCGGTATATACCTTCGCTATCAGGGAGTGTAGCTGCGGCAGGGTGCTGCGCATGGTGGGCATGCGTTGCGCCAGGCTCAAGCCTTCGAGCTTGTAGCGGAGCGCCTCCCGGCTGTGGCCTTCCAGGTAAAACACCTCCCCAACGTTGGAAAGCACGATGCTCATACCCGCCGTGTCCCGCGTTTGGCGCTCGTAAGCCAGCTGCGCCAGGTAATGAGTCATGCTGCGGGCATAGTCGCCCTCGTCCTGGTAATAGCCGGCCAACACGTTGTCGAGGCGCGAGCGGGCGTCCGTGAGGGGGCGAGTGCGCGGGTAGAGCGCCCGCAGCCGGCCCAGCACGTTCCGCACCGAATCGGGCTTGGCTTGGCTGTTGTAGGTGATGATGAGGTAGTTGCCGGTATTAATGACTTGCACCAGATCCCGCGCCCGCCGGCTGGCGCGCCAGCTGAGTTGCAGCAGGGCGGCGGCGCTGTCGAGGCGGGCGAGGTTGTAGTGGGTACGGCCGGCGTAGTAGGCGTGGCGGGCCAGCAGCGTGTCGTTGTGGGCGAGCTGAGCCAGACGGTAGGCCCGGCGGTAGAGCGGCAGCGCCGCCTCGTCGTATTCCCGTAGGGTGGCGCGTTTTTGGGCCTCCTGGTCGGCCGCCCGCGCCTGGGCCATTAGCTGAGCAGACTGAGCCGCAACTGGCGTAACAAGTCCACTCCCGCCTACCAGTAGCAACCCGCACACGAGGCACCAAGTGTTCCGCAACGCATACATCATAGAGCTTGAAGAGCAAAGAGTGAAGAGCGGCCAAGCCACCCGCGGGAAGCCCCAGACACACTTGTAAAGATGCGTCGTCGCCCGCACATATCAACCTTCAACCATATTATTATATAGCAGCCTGGGTTTGTCGGCCCAAGAGAATCAGCGAAGAGACGGTTTTGTCAAACAACCGCAATCGTCCTCAGACCCCAGAGCGAGTTTGAGGTTGCGGTAGGGGCCGTAGCGCGAAGCTCCAGCTTCGCGTATCGTTGCTGACATTGAACGACTGGAACCGCGCCAACGCTTGTCGTTCAACGATGCGCGAAGCTGGAGCTTCGCGCTACAGCTTACGCAGCCAGTACCCCAGCTCTAGTATGGCACGCAGGCTACTGAGGTGCCCGTCCGAGGGTGTTTTGCCTTGGTCAAAGGGTGTTTTCGATTAGTCGAATAGTGTTTTCAATTGGTCGAAGGGTGTTTTCGATTAGTCGAATGGTGTTTTCGATTGCTCGAATAGTGTTTCGGATTAGTCAAGGGGTGTTTTCGATTAGTCGAATGGTGTTTCGGATCAGTCAAGGGGTGTTTTCGGTTGGTCGAATGGTGTTTTGCCTCGGACAAGAGGTGTTTTCGAGCAGTCGAATGGTGTTTCGCCCTGCTCGAATGGTGTTTCCAGGTTGGCTTGAAGGCTACCGGGTTGCTCCTGTTACCGCAAGCTCGCATTAGCCTTAGCGTAGGGCCTGTACTATAGTAGGGCCGCCGCCACTTGTGGGCGGTAGGTGCGCCCCACGGGCAGCTCCAGCCCGTCTACCACCAACGACGCTCCCGCCAGCTGGCTTACTTTGGACACGGCCACGGCATAGGTGCGGTGGATGCGCAGGAAACGGGCGGGCGGCAGCTGCTCGCACAAGTTCCGCAGATTGGCCAGCGTGAGGTAGCGGCGCTGGGTGGTATGGATGCGGGTGTAGTTGTCGAGGGCCTCCAAATACACGATGTCCTCCACGGGCACCCGGCTCGTACGATGCCCCTCCCGGATGCTGATAAACTCCGCTCCTACGTGCATCTCATACAGCGCCGCCTTGTGGCGCAGCAGCTGGTGGTCGAGCAGGCGGGCGGCCACGCGGGCAAACCGCTCGTCGGTGAGCGGCTTCACGATGTAATCGAAGGCGGCGGCCTCAAAGCTTTCCAGCGCGTAGTCGAGGTGCGACGTGATAAATACCGTCAGCGGGGGCTCGGGGAGGCTTTTGAAGTACGCCAAGCCGTTGGTCTGGCCCAGCCCGATGTCGAGAAACAGCACGTCGGGCAACGATTCCAAGGCTTCGGTGAAAGCGGCTACGCTCTCAAAATGCCCCACGCACCGCAGCCCGGGATACTGGCGCAACGCCTTCACCACGGTGAGCCGCGAGAGCAGCTCATCGTCGAGTACGGCACAGGTAAGAGGCGGTGGCAACGGAGCCGCCCCGGGTAGCGAAGTTGCGGACATAGATTGCGAAGTTAGCACTTACGCGGGTTACGCATATATACTACGAACAACCATCTCACCCAGTTGAATGGCTCTTCTTGGTCTACCAAAGACGAAAGCAGGCCGTGGGCTGTGCCCCATCGAAACCAGAAGACATCCTAGCCAACAAGCCGCGGGGTCGCGCCCGTGTTTTTCGTGATTACGCCCCGGCCGATTGTCCGGCGGCTTTGTTTGGAAGGGTGGTAAATGCCTTCCAAACCCCGGCTTTTCAAGGTACCTTTGTGACTAGTCGTATGGAAAATTTCGTCGTTTCGGCCCGCAAGTACCGCCCGGCCACGTTCAGGAGCGTGGTGGGGCAGCAGCACGTTACTACCACGCTGCAAAACGCCATTGGCTCGCAGCACCTGGCCCAGGCCTTCCTGTTTTGCGGCCCGCGCGGCGTGGGCAAAACCACCTGTGCCCGGATTCTGGCCAAAACCATCAACTGCGAATTCATGGAAGAGCACGTGCGCAAGGGCCGCGCCGTGTCGGAGCTGGTGCAGCAGCAGCCGGGCATCGTGCCCGAAGCGCTGCTCAAGGCCCCGGACCCCGACAATACGCCCTTCGAGCTGGAAGCCTGCGGCAAATGTTCCTCGTGCCGGGCGTTCCAGGAAAATGCCTCTTTCAACGTGCACGAGCTGGACGCGGCGTCCAACAACTCGGTGGAGGACATCCGCAGCCTCGTGGAGCAGGTGCGCTATGCCCCGCAGCAAGGCCGCTTCAAGGTGTACATCATCGACGAAGTGCACATGCTCTCGAATGCGGCTTTCAACGCCTTTCTGAAGACGCTGGAAGAGCCGCCGAGCTACGCCATCTTCATCCTGGCCACCACTGAGCGGCACAAGATTATTCCCACCATTCTGTCGCGGTGCCAGATCTTCGACTTCAACCGGATTCGGGTCGATGATATCCGGGAGCATCTGCGCTACGTAGCCACCCAGGAGCACATCAAAGCCGAGGACGACGCCTTGCACCTGCTGGCCCAGAAAGCTGATGGCGGTCTGCGCGACGCCCTGTCGATGTTCGACCAGATGGTGACTTTCTCCGGCCACGACCTGACCTATAAGGACGTGGTGCAGAACCTGCACATCCTCGACTACGAGTATTATTTCCGCCTCGTGGACGCGCTGCTGGCCGAAAACCTGTCGGCTACGCTGCTGCTGCTCGATGAGGTAATGCAGAACGGTTTCGACCTGCACAACTTCGTGGTGGGCGCCGCCGAGCATATGCGCGGCCTACTCGTGAGCAAAGACCCCGTAACGGTGCAGCTGCTGGAAGTGTCCGACAACATTCGGGCGCGCTACGTGCAGCAGGCTCAGGCCGCGCCGCTGGCCTTCCTGCTCTCGGCTCTGAACCTGGTGAGCCAGTGCGACCGGGAATTCAAGCAGGCCAAAAACCAGCGTCTGCACGTGGAGCTGATGCTCATGAAGCTGGCCTACCTCAACGGCGCCGTGCAGTTTGCCCGCGACCTGAGCGCCGCCCCCGCCGCTTCGCCTTCCAACGGCGAGGCGAAAAAAAAAAGTAGTGTAGCCCCCAGTACTCCCGCTACCTCCCCCACTCCTGCTGCCAACGGCCTGCTCATCACCAACGGCACCGCCGAAACCCCAGCCCCCTACAACCCAACCAATACCAACGGCACCACCAACGAAAAACAAAAAACCAACTACGAAAAACCAATCCACGCCCCTGCCGACCCGGAGCCGGTGGTGCCCGTAGAAAGCGGCGTAGAGGAGCTGCACGCCACGCCCAGCATCGAGGATGAGGCCGCCACGCAAGTGCCCCTCACTAATAAGCTGCGCGATACCGTGCCGCACGTGGAAATTGGCAAGCCCAGCGTAGGCGGGCACGAGCCAGGCCAGCTGCCGCTCACGGCCGCCCCGCTCCCACCGCGCCCCGGCGTGCCCCTGCCTACCACCAAGCCGCTGGGCCTCAACGGCAAGCTGCCCGGCCTGGGCTCCCTCAACGCCCTGAAGACGCAGCTGGCCGAGCAAGCCGCCGCCAATAAAGCCGCCGTGGAGGTGGAACCCACTGGCCCGGTTACCGGCCTGCCGCCCATCAACGACGAGGTGCTGCAACGAGTGTGGGCCGAACTTAAGGAGGAGCGCAAAGCTACCAGCATGAGCGAGTACAGTGTGCTGAACCGCCCCGTGCAAGCCAACGAGCAGCACCTCATTCTGCTCCGCGTCGACAACCCGGTGCAGGAAGACCAGTTCAACGAGTTCCGGGCCGATTTCCTGGGCGAGCTGCGCCGCCGTACGGGCTACCCCCGCCTCAACGTGCAGGTGGAAGTAGCCGAGCGCCAGGACACCGGCCGCAAGCTCTACACCTCTTCCGACAAGATGGAGTACCTCATGGAAAAGTACCCCATGCTCACGGCCATGAAGCAGCGCCTAGGTTTGGATGCCGACTGATCACGGATGAGCACGGATTTTAGCGGATTTCACGGATTTTGTGGACGATTGAGCCAAACGGCAAACGGCTGGTCTTAGGACCAGCCGTTTGGTTTTTGACGTGTTAGACATAGACAGGATTCGCGCCGTCCACAAAATCCGTGAAATCCGCTAAAATCCGTGCTAATCCGTGATCATCTGGGATCCGTTCTATACGCATTTTTCCGCACTTCGCGGGCGGCGGGACATAGCGGCGCTTTTTATTCCCAGGGGGGCCGCCTATCTTTGGCTCCTTATTTCTCCCTGCTCCGCATCCCGCGCCGGTCCTTTTGCTGTGAAAAAACCCTTTCTGCTACTTATTCCGGCCCTGGCCGCACTCAGCCTTACGCAGTGCCAGACCAGCAAACCGGCCGCTTCGGCCACCACCCCGGCCCCAAGTACCGCCGCTAGCGCCGCCCCTCAGCAGAAGGAATACAAGTACCAAACCGTAGAAGGCGACCCGCTCAAAGCCCGCATCTACACCCTCGACAACGGCCTGACGGTTTACCTCTCCGACTACGACGACGCGCCGCGCATCCAAACCTACCTGGCCGTGCGCGCCGGCTCCAAGAACGACCCAAGCACCGCCACTGGCCTCGCCCATTACCTGGAGCACATGGTGTTCAAGGGCACATCCAAGCTCGGCACCCAGAACTGGGGAGCCGAAAAGGCGGAGCTGGCCAAGATTGAGGCGCTGTACGAAGTGTACCGCGGCCAGCGCAACGACCCCGCCGCCCGCAAGCGCACCTACCACCAAATCGACTCCATTTCCAGCGTGGCGGCCAAGTACGCCGTGGCCAACGAGTACGACAAGGTAATGGGCGCCATCGGGGCCAAGGGCTCCAACGCCTACACCTCCGTGGAGCAGACGGTGTACCAGGAAGATATTCCGAGCAACCAGCTCGAAAAGTGGGCCGCCATCCAGAGCGAGCGGCTAGGTGAACTGGTACCGCGCCTCTTTCATACCGAGCTGGAAGCCGTGTACGAGGAGAAAAACCGAGGCCTCGACAACGACTTCAACAAGGAGTACGAAGCCCTCAACCGCAGCCTCTACCAGAAGCACCCCTACGGCACCCAGACCACCATCGGGACCATCGAGCACCTGCAAAATCCGTCTATTACGGAGATTAAGCGGTATTTCGAGAAGTACTACGTGCCCAACAACGTGGCCCTCTGCCTCTCCGGCGACCTGGACTACGACCAAACCATCCGCGTCATCGACCAGTACTTTGGCAAGCTGCCCAGCAAGCCGGTACCGGCCTTCACCCCGCCCCAGGAAGCGCCCCTTACCGCGCCGCTCGTGACGGAAATCGTGGGTCCCGATGCTGAGAACGTGATGCTGGGTTTCCGCTTTCCCGGTACTACTTCGCGGGAGGCGCTGGTACTGCGCATGGTCGATAAAATCCTGAGCAACGGCCAGGCCGGCCTCATCGACTTGAACCTGAACCAGCAGCAGAAAGTGTTGCAGGCCGCTTCGTTCACCGACATCAACAACGACTACTCGGCGCACATTCTCTATGCCACGCCCCGCCAGGGCCAGAAGCTGGAGCAAGTGCGCGACCTGCTGCTCGGGCAGCTCGACAAGGTGAAGAAGGGCGACTTTCCCGACTGGCTCATTCCGGCCATCATCAACAACGAGCAGCTGCAACGTACCAAGAGCTACGAAAACAACGAGGCCCGCGCCGGCGCCTTCGTGGCGGCTTTCGTGGCCCGCGAAGACTGGAAGGACTACCTCAAGCAGTTCAACGACTTCGCCACCATCACCAAGGAAGAGGTGATGCGCGTGGCCGGCCAGTACTACGGCACCAACTACGCGGCCATCTACAAGCGCACCGGCAAAGACCCCAACGCGGTGAAGGTGGTGAAGCCGGCCATTACGCCGGTGCCCGTGAACCGCGACGTGGCTTCCGACTTCTACAAGCAAGTCACCAGCCTCAGCAGCCCGGAATTGCAGCCGGTATTCGTCGATTATAAGAAGGATATTCAGGAGGTGAAGCTGACCTCGGGCGTGCCGGTGTACTACACCCGCAACACCGAAAACAACCTCTTCAACCTGTTCTACGTGCTCGACCTGGGCACCAACAACGACCCCAAGCTCGGCCTGGCTGCCGACTATCTACAATACCTCGGCACCGACAAGTACACCGCCGAGCAGTTGCAACAGGAGTTCTACAAGCTCGGCTGCTCGTTCGCGGTGCAGAGCGGGCAAGACCGCACCACCGTCAGCCTCTCCGGCCTCGACAGCAACTTCGAGCCGGCGTTGCAGTTGTTTGAAAGCCTGCTGGCCGCGCCCAAGCCCGATGCCGCCGCCCTCAAGAACATGGTGGCCGGCGTGCTGAAGTCGCGGCAGGATGCTAAGCTCAATAAGCAGGTGATTCTGAGCCAGGCCATGGTCAACTTCGCCAAGTACGGCCCCAAGAACCCCTTCACCACGCAGCTGAGCGAGAAAGAGCTGAAGGCCTTGAAGCCGGAGCAGCTCACGGCCCTCATCAAGAAAATTCCCACCTACCAGCACCGGGTGCTGTATTACGGGCCGCGCGGGGTAATTGAAGATGAGCTTCCCGCAAAAGAGAAGGACCCAATGACGGGCAAGGAAACTAACGTAGTTAAGCAGCCCATTACGCGCAGTGGACCTAAAGACGGCATAATTACCGTTCTGAATCAACTCCACCGCAGCCCCGTCAAGCTCATTCCTGTCCCGGCGGCCAAGGATTTCGCCGAGCAACCCATCAACGCGCGCAAGGTCTATTGGGTGGATTATAACATGGTGCAGGCTGAAATCCTGTTCCTCTCCAAAGGCCCGGTCTACGACAAGTCCATTGTCCCGACCACCAGCCTCTACAACGAGTATTTCGGCGGCAGCATGGGCAGCATTGTGTTTCAGGAGTTGCGCGAGTCCAAGGCGCTGGCTTACTCCGCTTCTTCGCGCTTCGCCAATGCCGACAAGGCCGGCCGCAGCAGCTACAACCTCAGCTACATCGGTACGCAGAGCGACAAGCTGCCCGAGGCCATGGCCGGCATGAATGCCCTGCTCAACGACATGCCCGTGGCCGAAGCCAACCTGCAAATCGCCAAGAACGCCATCCGCAACAGCATCGCCACGGAGCGCATCACCAAGGCCGACATTCTCATCAGCTACGAGCGCGCCCGCCGCCTCGGCCTCGACTACGACCTGCGCCGCGACGTGTACGAGCAAACGCCCAACATGAGCTTCCAGGACCTCCAGAAATTCCAGCAGGCCCGCGTGAAAGGCCAAAACCAAACCATCCTAGTAATAGGCTCCAAAGACCGTCTCAACTTCAAGGAGCTAGCCAAGTACGGCCAGGTCCAGCAACTCACGCTGAAAGAGATTTTCGGCTATTGATACCTCACCCCCAACGATTGGCCTCACCCCCTAGCCCCCTCTCCTACAGAGAGGGGGGACTAGCTCTAAAAAAGTAGAGCTAGAAACTAAAACTAGAGCCCCTCTCCCCTTGGAGAGGGATTGGGGTGAGGCCCCAGGCGTGAGGTTCTCTCCACACAACACTCTAAAAACTTACAGCTCCAAAGTACCTTCAACAATGGCAGAACAGAAAATCACCATCAAAAACGGCAAGCTTAACGTGCCCGACCAACCCATCATTCCTTTCATTGAGGGCGACGGCACGGGTCCGGATATCTGGGCTGCTTCCGTGCGCGTATTCGATGCGGCCGTAGAGAAAGCCTATGGCGGCTCGCGTAAGCTGATGTGGAGAGAAGTATTGGCCGGGGAAAAAGCCTTCAAGCAGACCGGCAACTGGCTGCCCAACGAAACCCTCGATGCCTTCCGCGACCTCCTCGTCGGCATCAAAGGCCCCCTCACCACGCCCGTGGGCGGTGGTATCCGTAGCCTCAACGTGGCCCTGCGTCAGGAACTGGACCTCTACGCCTGCGTGCGTCCCGTGCGCTGGTTCGACGGCGTACCCTCGCCCGTGAAGCACCCCGAGCTGACCGACATGGTCATCTTCCGCGAAAACACCGAGGACATCTACGCCGGCATCGAGTACATGAACGGTACGCCGCAGGCCCAGAAGATGCTGGAATTCCTGCAAGACGAGATGGGCGTGAAGAAAATCCGCTTCCCCGAGTCGTCGTCGTTCGGCATTAAGCCGGTGTCGAAGGAAGGCACCGAGCGCCTGGTGCGCGCGGCCATCCTCTACGCCATCGAGCACAAGAAGCCTTCCGTGACCATCGTGCACAAGGGCAACATCATGAAGTTCACCGAGGGCGCCTTCAAAACCTGGGGCTACGAGCTGGCCGAAAAGGAATTCGGCGACAAGGTGTATACCTGGGCTCAGTACGATAAGGTGCTGGCCAAGCAGGGCCAGGAAGTGGCCGACGCGCAGCAGAAAGCGGCCCTCGACAGCGGCAAAATCCTGGTGAAGGACAGCATTGCCGATGCCTTCCTGCAACAGATTCTGCTCCGCCCCGCCGAGTACTCGGTGGTAGCCACCCTCAACCTCAACGGCGACTATATCTCCGACGCCTTGGCCGCCATTGTGGGCGGTATCGGCATCGCGCCGGGTGCCAACATCAACTACGTAACCGGCCACGCCATCTTCGAAGCCACCCACGGCACCGCGCCCAAGTACGCCGGCCTCGACAAAGTGAACCCCGGTTCCGTGATTCTCTCCGGTGCCCTCATGCTGGAGCACCTGGGCTGGCAGGAAGCCGCCGACCTCATCTACAAAGGCCTCGAAACCGCCATCAGCAACAAGCGCGTCACCTACGACTTTGAGCGCCAGATGGAAGGCGCCACCCTGCTGAAATGCAGCGAGTTCGGCGACGAGATTATCCAGGATATGTAGTAGCTTGGCAGTAGCCAGTCACTTCACGAAAACCCCGCGTTGGCTTCGGCTGGCGCGGGGTTTTTAAGTATTTTGAGATATGAGGGAGTTTTTACTTAGGAACAAAATCTACTTTGAAGTATTCTCATTGCTAGTAATAGGAATAGGCGGTAGTATAATCACATATTTTCAATACAAAGTCGCTAGGCAAGAATTATTTATTCACCAAAAAGAAAATATGCCTCTCATAAATCTTGAATTTGAAAAAATAATTAATGAAACGAATAATCATTTTGAGTCCGAATCATTAGGCATATATAATGAAGGAGGAAAAATAAGAAATGCTTCATATCAATGCGAAATGTATTTAAACGTCGTATATAAGTATAGTGATAGCGACCAAAATATTGACACAATTAGACTAGAAGATTATTTTGACCCATATACTGATAACCCTAAACCTCTCGATTCGTCGCCTAATAAAATAGCTGAGTTTTATGGCTATAATAATTTCAAAAGACTGAATGATTTTCTTTCCAACTCCTACGCGAAGGATAACGTTTTAAGCTCCAGACGAGAAGCAGTAATCTGGCTAGACTACACAGATATAATCAACGGAACACACAGTGATTGTTACATAATCGATAGCAAAGGAAATTATAGACTTATGGATGGAAATTTTGCCAAAAAAATATATAAAAAGGTTAAACACGTGAAAATCTCTGAACTTAATATAGAAGACTCGCTAGAAAATATCAACTAGTTCCTCAATATGGTCAGCCTTCAAACTACCATCTATGTTTGATTACTTTTCCATCTATGAAGTATTACAGCAAGTGTGCTCTGGAGGACTCGGTGTGGGGCGTTGGACTTCAGTATCTTGAATATGATGCCTCCTCAGGGGAACTGCTCCGTCAAGTCAACGACTATGGCAACATCCTGTTCTACAGTCGCCCAGATTCCGCTGTTCCCAGAGAAGAAGGGACCTGCCATCTATCAGAATCCGTATTGCACTTGGAGATGGAATACGAAGAGGACCGGGTATTTCCAAGTGTGTTCGAAGCGAAGTGGGCCAAAGCCACTGCTTTCTACGACAGCCGCCTCGACGTTAAAAAGCAAGCTGCTACGCAGTACGAGTTAACGCCCCAAGATGTAGAAGAACTTAAAGCAAAATTCCAGCTCATTCAGCAATAGCTTCCTCAAGCCCCAGCTGCGTCGACAGCCGGGGCTTCACTTTTTACAGGCTACTCCCTCACCTATTACCCAACAAAAACCCCACACCATCCGGCGTGGGGTTTTGCTTTTCAATCGCGCTAGCTGACCTTAGGCGGATAGGGTGGCGCGGTGGTTGGTTACTTCCGTGATGGCTAGTTCCAGCTCGGGCACCTGTACCTCCACTTGGCGCAGGTCCACGGCCATTCACCCATCCGGGCCAACTTCCGTATCTTCCCACCATGCAAACCCGCCAGCAACTCGAAGCCACACTCCGCGACTTGAAGCCACTAGTAGCGGCGCAGTTTCACGTGTAGCGGCTAGGATACTCCGGCTCCTTCGCCACCGGCCAGCCGGGCCTACGGCAAGCCCCGGAGGGGCGGCATATCGGTAGTAAAACACTGGCAATGAACAACCGAGCCCCATCGGGGCGAAACCAATCGTTGGACGGTTAGTGTCGCCCCGATGGGGCTTTAGTGGTTTTCTACCGGCTGGTTTCTACCGATATGCCGCCCCTCCGGGGCTCGCCGTAGGCCGCCCGGCGCAAGTCCTACTAGAATATATAGGGAGATACTTCACCATCGCACCTCGACAAGCTGGCACCGCCCAGGCATTTCGTCCACACCTATCATCTTTTTCGTGAGTTGCGTATGTTTGTGCATCCCTGGCAGATAGACGGTCTGCTAAGCACAAACGGCGGCCAAGGCCGAAGCCCTGACCGCCGCCATCCTACGGATGTCCGAGCAAGTGGCTCACCACTGCTCGGATTGCGCCTCCTAGAACTGCTTTCGTCAGTTCTAGCACGACGTGAAATCAATTGGCTTTGCCAACTGGTTTCTGTTTCGCACGTTTACCCATAACTGCTTGGTTGAGGGTGTGCTAACCACCCACTTCCTGAAGCCCCGGCAGAGCCACCTGCTGGGGCTTCGTCTTTTTACAGGCGACGCGTTGGCGGGGTGACTACCGTGCGAATGCGGTAAAAGTAACATCCCTTCTGCCAGAAGCCCCAACACCAAAACAGGGCACCCGCTTGCGTGGGTGCCCTGTTCTATTTCCAATACCGCCAAGCGGCTATTGCTCCGTCTGTTGCTCCTCGCGTTCGAGGCGCACGCGCTTTAGCAGCTTCTGCATGGTGTAATCTTCCAGCTTCGCCTTGTTTTCGCGGGCGTAGAGGGCTTTGCCGTCGGCGAAGAGGTCTGCCATTGGTTTGTAGAGGGCATTGAGCGTGGCCGTGCTGTCCTGGGTGAGGTCTTTTTGGGTGCTCAGTTGGCTGCCCTGGTCGGTGCGGTTCTGCACCAACGCGTCGTAGAGGTCCTGGAGCTGCTGCGTGTCGGTGGGCTGCTGGCCGCGCTGGGCCAGGGCGGCGCTGTTGGCCGCTATGTGTTGCAGCAGCGTTTTGAGGGCGGCTTCGAGGGCCGTGTCATCGTCGTTGTTGCGGGCTTGGCGGGCCTGCTCAATGCCGAACCGCTTGGCCGGCACCGTGAGCGGCGTGGCCCGGCGCACGCGGGCCGCCAGGAAATCGAGCTGCTTCGGGAGCTGCTGGTAAATAGCGGCTATGCGCTCCGTAAAGAGCATCCGCTTGCCAATCTGCGTGGCCGTCGCCTCCAAGGCATTGGCCGCGGCCAGCCGCTGTTCGAAGTCGGTTAGGAAGGCGGCGGTGTAGTCTTCGGGCAAGAGCTGCTGGAAGTCGGCCTGGTCGCGCACGTAGCTGGCACGCAGCAACCGGGCCAGTGGCACTAGGTTGTACGGACAATTAGCGCAGCCACAACAAGGCCGCAACGAAATGGACCA